>NZ_JBHLWN010000027.1:0-226056 GCF_042432825.1 Paenibacillus chartarius
CCTTTCTATTAATTCCATTTTAATAGGTTTGAGAGTTTACACAAAGAATTTTACAGCCTCAATTATGGCATTGGATATGCACCCAAATCGGCTTCGCCTTACAAAACACAAAGCTTGCATCGGTTAAGGAAGGCGATCCGTTGGACACTTTGCTTAACGCAGTGACTAAGCTAAAGCGTTAATGGAACAGGCGCAACGGCGCTCTAAGGTTGAACGACAATAAACTCAATATCGTCAAATTTCTCGTTGTACCTTACATGAAGATCAAGACCATCCAGCACCCAGGTGTTACTTTCCTCCATATAGAACGTAACGCTATCGATTTGATGGGTCAGCGCCGCGTTCACAGGACTGTCCTTCATCATACCCAGAGAGTATCCGGGCTTGACGCTCTCACATCCGCCCATACGGACAAAAATTCGGACGTTATCGCCGTCTTTCAGCGACATTTCTTGTTTCAGCCAACGTGCCGCTGCGTCATCGATCTTTAAAGTGGACATGGAACCCTTCCTCTTCTTCATTTATTTTTATCATGGCCTTCATCAATTTGCAGCTGTACGCGGAATCCGCAACCCTCCAGCCACTCCAAAACCCGTTCACGATTCCGGCTTTCACAAAACGCATAATACCTCTGCAGCTCGCCGGGATCTGCCGCCAATGTATCTTTATATCTGCGAAAAATTTTACGACCGCCTAACAACACATCATTTAGTTTGTTTTTCAAACGCTCATTCGATACGGTTGTTGTAAAATCCTCCATATCTGTGTAGCCTTCGTCAGATTCCCTATGCGGGACACGAAAATAGGTTTCGTTATACCCTTCCTCTATCATTTCGCTAAGCTCTTCGTCTTCCTCATCACTGTCGAAAGTTCTTATTGGAATGATCTCCCCGGTGTCGATATGCAGAAAAAAATCGATTCCTTCGACATATATATCATAAGTTTCTATAAGCTCTTTCAACTGCTGGTCGGTCAACTTAAGCTCTTTCATCGGTACCTCCATTGTCGACTTGGATACCCGTTTTTGTTCCGCTTCATGCTCCTCCCACGTGATCCCGTAGGGATATCCACAGTCGGTATATCCGGCAATGAAGTAAAAATGCTCATCTTGTTCCGGCAATGGGAATTCATTTGCTTTTTCACGTAAGCTGCTCTTCGTCTTTCTCACTTCAGTCACCGATATCCTTTATTAAGCCTTTAGATGCTCCAAGTCTAGCTTAGCATTTCGGGCACCAAAAATCGATATCAGCCCGTAAAATCTGCCCGCCGCTTCTCCAACGAGGGATTATCCATGTAATGGCATATCGCAAACATGTTTCACGTGTGACTACATTCAGCGTCATCAAGCGACTGATGGCGACAGATTCGAATAAACTTCTCAGTTCTCTCCGCAAATTCCATCATCCAAATCGTAAATCTAACAAAATGAAAAAGTCTGCTCAATCTCCATTACGTACGGGAGCTGGCAGACTTTCGATGGTTAACTATTCTACGTTCTATCATCAAACGAAGTCTCTGGAGCAGCGGGCTACGGCCTACCGGGCTTCCTCCGTCAGGATGAAAGTGCCGCTCCGTGCGGCGGAACCTCGGCTGTGAGCTCACGATCCAGTGAGCCGAGCTGCTGGCCGGTCCACAGCTCCTTGGCCCGCGCGGCACCGCTTACGCCTAATTCGGCTAGCGGTATGGCGATAACGTCCGGCTCCTCAGCGGCATTAAACAGCGCAGCGTAGCGCACGCCATCCGGACCTTCGGCCTGCGGGCACCGGAGCTAAAGCGGCGCATATGCGTACCTCACGGTTCGTGAGCAGCGACAACGTCCACTCGTCGTTATCGCGAAGCTCTCCGGTACAGGATGCCATGCCGTTACCACCTTTTGTTTTTCGTCTCGGCGGACTCGCTAATAGCTTCTGTTAACTATCTCGCCGGCCGCGGTTACCTGAGTAAACACGTTTTCCGTCGTAACGATCCGCTTCGGAATCGTGTTCCCCTTCACGATCTCCTTGACCGCCTGAATGAGATTCGGACCTAGCAGCGGATTGCATTCGACGACCAGATTGATCTTCCCCTCACTGAGCTTCTCGAGCGCTCTCCTCGTGCCGTCCACCGTCACGATCACAATGTCCTTTCCCGGAACCAAGCCGAGTTGTTCAATAGCTTCAATGGCCCCCAAAGTCATATCGTCGTTATGGGAAAACAGCACCCGAATTTGACCTTTTCGCTCGTGCAAAAACTTCTTCATCACCTCTTTACCCTTATCCGTCGTGAAATCGGCATGATCGCTTTCAATAATCCGGAATTGACTATGATTCGCAATAACATCGCGAAAGCCTTTGCCTCTTGCGATAGATGGCGTCGAACCTTCCGTCCCCTTCAACTCGACAATTCCAATCGGTTCACGCTGATCCGAAAATTTGTCCAATAAATATTTACCGGCTTTACGCCCCTCCTCATAAAAATCGGAACCGATGTGGGTGACATAAAGAGACGTATCCGAAACATCCACATAACGATCAATAATAACGACAGGGATGCCGGCCTTCTCTACTTCCCTCAGGACAGGCTCCCAGCCGGTCTCTACAACAGGCGCAACGGCGATAACGTCAACCTTTTGCTTGACAAACTCTCGTATCGCCTCGAATTGTTTGTCCTGCGATTGCTCGGCATTCTCCATCATGATTTTCACATCGGACTCCGCTGCGGATTCCATGATTGACGACGTATTCGCTAAGCGCCAAGCACTCTCCGAGCCAAGCTGTGAAAATCCCAGGACAGGTACCTTACGTACAATGGTTTCCTGGGGCAGCTCTTGATGTCCTGCTTTAGTTGGAGTCCCGGCTTCATGATTCATCGGTGCCTGCTCACAGCTTGTAGATAATACGAGTATGCACATCGTAACAACAAGACCCGATAGCACAGCCAGCGGCTTCATCGCTTTACTAAGCTGCATGGGATGCATGCTCCTCCTTCTCCCGGCCCGCGGTACCGGTCACACGGCGACGGTCAGCCTCCGGCCGCTAGTCGTTGACACGGGCTCTCGTATCGATGACTTCATTTGATCGAGGAGAGCCGTCTTCGCCGTTCGCACCTAAGGGTTGACGCGGCTTTCTTGCAAGCATTCGCAGCATTCTATGTATATTTTGCATGCTAGTCCCCCCCTGATCAAGATGTTTTTGAAAGCGCTGCATAGGAATAAAAAAAGAGCATTGCTCGACAAAGTTGTATTTTTGTCAATCATGCTCTTTCATTCTTTGACTACCTTCTCTGCAACCAGCTTCGTTCACTTAGCAATCGCTGCAGAAGAATAAACATAAACAGCAATATGCCGATTACGATCTTCGTCCACCAGGAGCTGAGCGTTCCTTCAAAGCTGATGATCGTTTGAATAACGCCTTGGATCATCACGCCGAAGAATGTTCCTACGATATACCCTACACCGCCGGTCAGCAGCGTGCCGCCGATCACGACCGCGGCAATCGCGTCCAGCTCCATGCCCATAGCATGCAGGCCATAACCCGACAGCATGTAGAAGGTGAAGACGACACCGGCCAGGGAAGAGCATAAGCCGCTAAACGCATAGATCAGCATTTTGGTGCGCCCGACCGGCAAACCCATGAGCAGAGCGGATTGCTCGCTGCCGCCTAATGCGTAGGTGTTTCTGCCGAACCGTGTATAGTGTGCAAAATAAAAACCTGAGAAAACAACGAGTAAAGCGATGATCACGCTGATCGAAATAAAGCTGCCGCCCGGCAGCTGAAGCTTCGTCTGGGCAACGCTGGTATAGAATGCGTTATCGATCGTGATCGTATTAATGTCGATAATATAGCACAGGCCTCTCGCCAGAAACATTCCCGATAAGGTGACAATGAACGGCTCGACTTTGAAATAATGAATAATGGCCCCCATTCCCCAGCCGAATACGGCTCCAATGATCAACACGAACGGAATGACAACCATCGGCGGCCAGCCGGCTTGCAATAAGCTCGCTGAAATCATCGTCGTTAATGCAATGACCGAGCCTACGGATAAATCGATCCCGCCCGATATGATGACGAAGGTCATCCCGACCGCCGCTATCAATAAGAAAGCATTATCGATCAGCAAATTCATGAGTACTTGGCTGGAGAAAAACCCCGTATACCGGAAGGAACCGATCGCAAACATGAGCAAAAACAAACCGATCGTGACCATGATGGGAATATGCTGCTTCTTAAGCATGCTGCTTTACCTCTCTTTCGGCCGGATAATGCCGGGTTTTCCACCGGAACGCAATGGATTTGCGGAACGCTTCGGATTGAATCAAGCATACGATCAATACGACGAACGCTTTCACGACTAACGTAATTTCCGGCGGAACGCCGATCATATAGATGGTCGTCGTAAGAGTTTGGATGATCAACGCTCCGATTAATGTACCTGCTAAATAAAAGCGTCCTCCATTAAGGGAGGTTCCGCCGATAACGACAGCCAGAATGGCATCAAGCTCAACCCAGAGGCCGGCGTTGTTACCGTCCGCACTGGATACGTTAGAGCTGAGAATCAATCCGGCGATGGCAGCACATAAGCTGCAGAACATGTAAACAAACAAGATTACCGTTTTGGATTTGACGCCGGCAAGCTGGCTCGCCGTCGGCTTGCATCCGACGGATTCGATAAATAGGCCGAGAGCTGTCTTTCTGGTCAGCAAATACGCGATGGCAAATACCGCTGCTACAATAAAGATGGAGAACGGCAGTGTTGCCAGCGAGCCTGCCCCAATGAATTTGTAATGGTCATTCGATACCGTAATGATCTGACCGTTAGTAATTAGCTGAGCTACTCCGCGGCCGGAGACCATCAAAATCAGTGTAGCAATAATAGGCTGAATCCCCACGCTGGCGACAAGGAAGCCGTTCCACAATCCGAGCACAACCGCAACCAGCAAGGAGATGCCCACGGCTGCAAGCACATCCACGATTTGGCCTCCGCCGGTGCTAATGCTCAAACACGATATAGCGCCCGAGATGGCCACCACAGAGCCTACGGACAGATCGACCCCTTTGGAACCTGCGATGACGAGCGTCATCCCAATGGCCACGATAATCAGTGGGGAACCGAAATTTAAAATATCGATTAAACTGCCGTACAGATGTCCGTCCCGCATCTTGATCGAGAAGAAATCCGGCGAATACAGCAAATTAAATAACAGCAACGCGCCTAAAAAAGTTAACGGCCAAAATAACCGGTGCTTCATCATATTCCCCATGCCTTTCATCCCCCCGCAATTGCCTTCATGACATTTTTCTGGCTCATTTCGTCGCCTGCCATCTCTTGAACCTTATGTCTGTCGCGCAGCACTACGATTTTATGGCTTACACGCAGAACCTCCTCCAGCTCCGAGGAAATAAACAATACGGACATGCCCTTCTGCGCTAAGGACAAGACCAGCTTCTGAATTTCCGCTTTGGCTCCAATATCGATTCCCCTCGTCGGCTCATCCAGGATCAGCAGCTTGGGCTGAGTCAAGAGCCATCGGGCGAGCAGCACTTTTTGCTGATTGCCGCCGCTCAAATTTTTGATCAAATGCTCCGGCTTCGGCGGATTAATATTCAGTGCACGAATATATTCATCGGCAATTTCATCCTGACGCTTCCTGGATATCGTCTTGAACCACCCTTGCGATGCTTGAAGAGCCAAGATCATATTCTCACGCACCGTTAAATCATCAATAATGCCCTCGGCTTTCCGATTCTCGGAGCAGAACGCGATGCCGTGATCAATAGCTTGTCTCGGTGTGTGGAGCGCCACCTTGGCCCCCTCTATCGTCATTTCCCCGGTATCCGCTTTGTCCGCTGCGAAGAACAGCCTTGCGAGCTCGGTTCTTCCGGAGCCTAACAGCCCGGCAAGACCGACAATTTCACCCTTATGAATCGTCAGATCAACAGGCTCGATTGTGCCCTTTCTCCCTATACCGGTTGCTTGAACCATGACCTCATGATTCACGTGACGTTCCGCTTCCTCTTTCGGAAGCTCCTCAAGCACATGCAGATCCTTGCCGATCATCTTCGATACGAGTTCTATACGGGGAAGGTCCTTCGCCATATATTCCCCAATAAACTCTCCGCCCCGGAGAATGGTTATTCGATCTGAAATTTCATAAACCTGATCTAAGAAGTGAGTGACGAACAGGATCGCAAGTCCTTCGCTTTTCAATCGGGTCATGACTGAGAAGAGCTGGACGACTTCGCCTCGATCCAAGCTGGAGGTTGGTTCATCCAATATCAATACTTTGGCGGAAATGTTAAGTGCCCTTGCAATGGCTACAAGCTGTTGAACGGCGACCGAATACGCATGCAAAGGCTGCGTAACGTCAATGTCCAGGTTCATTCTTTTCTTCAATAGCTCTTGGGCATTCCGATTCATTTCTTTCCATAAAATACTTCCGAACCGGCGCGGCTCACGCCCAATGTAAATATTCTCGGCCACGGACAAATTGGGACAAAGGTTAACCTCCTGGTACACCGTGCTGATCCCGGCATGCTGCGCGTCCTGCGGGCTAGTAATTTTCACCTGCTGATGATTTAATTCTACGGTCCCCTTATCAATCGAATGAACGCCCGTAAGCACTTTAATCAATGTAGACTTTCCGGCGCCGTTCTCCCCCATCAAGGCATGAACCTCGCCCGGGAACAATCTGAAGTTTACGTTAGTTAATGCCTTAACGCCCGGAAATTGCTTATGAATTCCGGTCATTTGCAGCACCGGCCCATGATGCTTCATACAGCCTCTCCTCTCTAATAATGAGGAGAGCTACTCCATTCAGCCGATGCGGAGCAGCTCTTCTCTTTTTATTTATGATCCGATCTTAGTACTGGCGGTTCGGCAGCTCCCGCTTCGCGTCTTCGGAAGTGAATACGCCTTCTTTGGTAACGATACGCTTCGGAATTTCTTTGCCGGCAAGGACGTCGTTCACAGCTTGCATCAGCTGTTCGCCAAGCAGCGGGTTGCATTCCACGATGAAGTTGATTTTGCCTTCACTTGCCGCAACGAAGCCGTCCTTCACACCGTCGACCGAAATGATCGTAATATCTTTACCCGGCTTGAGACCCGCTTCTTCGATTGCTTGAATCGCCCCGAGAGCCATATCGTCGTTATGAGCGTACAGTACGTTAATGTTCTTGTGAGCCTTCAGGAACGCTTGCATAACTTCTTTGCCCTTGGCACGAGTGAAGTCGCCCGTTTGCGAAGCAATCACCTTCAGGTTCGGGCTTGACTTGATCACTTCTTCGAAGCCGGCCTTGCGGTCGTTCGCCGGCGCCGAGCCTGTCGTACCCTGAAGCTCTACAATGTTTACGGTATCCTTCGAATCCTTGTACTTATCGACAAGCCACTTGCCCGCTTTACGGCCTTCCTCCACGAAGTCGGAGCCAATGAAGGTCCGGTACAGGGACGTATCCTTCGAATCAACAGCACGGTCAGTCAAAATAACCGGAATGTTCGCATCCTTCGCTTCTTTCAGGACCGTATCCCAGCCGGATTCTACGACCGGAGAGAAGGCGATGACGTCTACCTTTTGCTGAATGTACGTACGGATCGCTTTGATTTGATTTTCCTGCTTTTGCTGTGCGTCGGAAAATTTCAGTTCGAAGCCGGCTGCTTTGGCGGAGTCTTGAATCGACTTGGTGTTCGCTGTTCGCCAACCGCTCTCGGCACCGACTTGAGCGAAGCCGAGCGTAATTTTTTTGTTCGCCGGTGCGGCAGCCGGTGCCGTTGACGTGCCGGCATTCGTCTGTGGAGCCGCCGCTTTATTCCCTGCATTCGTGCCGCCTTGTCCTCCGCTTGCGCAGGCTGCCGTGAACAACATCATGGCTGAAGCCAGAATGACTCCGAGTGTCTTTGTCGATTTCATTTAATGTTTCCTCCCTTTATGTTCACCTGATTGGTTGGTGTGACTAAAGTATAGGACACCTGTAACGGAGGGGTATACGGAGTTTCTTCGGCACAATTTATAAATATTTATGCACTTTCGTCGGCACGAGAAAAATTCGTTTGTTTATTTATCATCAAAGTGTAGTTTTTTGCCTTATGATTGCGTTTTCATAATGGTTGATTCATAATTTAGATGAAGGTTTCAACATGTCTCATCCAGTTGAAGGGCATAGATCATGATGGGAATTTATCGTAAAATAACGTCAAGCCTGCGGGCCAAGCTTCTCACGATGTTCGTGATCTTCACGTGTCTTCCGTTAATCGTTGTCGGGCTTATTTCTTACCATAAATCGTATAATACGGTATTTTCCAATAGTAAAGCTTCCACGATGATGCTGGCCGAGCAATTGGCCCGGGATATCGACAATGTGTTTACCGACACAAGAAAGCTGCTTGAGCTGGAAAAGAACCCGAATGTTCTTCACTTCTTATTTTCACAGAACGACACCTATCAGGATGCCGCCTCCATCTTGCAAACGATGTCCTCGTATAGACAAACGTATAAGTATGACAACGTTCTCAATATCACGATGATCAATATGTACGGCCGCGGCATCAGCGAACGGAAAGGCGTATTCCAGCTGGAGCATAACGCTTTACGGAATCCGCATTTCGACTATCTCATTCAAAATCCTGACGCCGTGCTGCATATTCCTCCTAATGACGCATCGGCCATCCGGCCTTTGGACGGCTTTCAATACAAAAAAAGAAGCATCATCTCGATCGTTTCCACGGTCAAACAGCGTGTCACCCACGAAGTCATCGGTTTCATTATTATTGATGTGGACGATCGGATGGTGAAGGACTTTTGCGATAACGTCATTATCGGGAAAAGCGGCTTTTTCTTCGTCGCGGATCGTGCCGGCAATGCCATCTTCAAGCCGTCGAAGGATGTTCATACGGCCAAGTGGTTTCAAAGCGGCAGCATCCATGCCATTCTCGATACAGAGAACAAACAATATATCGACAGGTCGGAAGGAAAGCCTTCGTTCATATTCTCTTCTCTCTCCAAGTCAACCGGCTGGATGATCGTAGGCGTCGTTCCGCTGCAGGAAATTGTTCGGGAAGCCAACTCGATACGGCAGCTCATTATTGTTAGTGTCATTCTTAGTATTATTTTTGCTATTACATTGTACTTCTTCGTCTCTACGCGCTTAACCCGGCCCGTTCGCGTCTTGAAAAATAAAATGCAGCTCGCCGCTTCCGGATTCCTTGAAGCCAAAGTGACGCTAGCGGGCAGGGATGAAATCGCCGATCTGGGCAACAGCTTCAATATTATGCTGCAAAAGATCCGCAACCTGCTCGACCAGAGCATCAAGGAGCAGCAGGAAATTAAAAAATCGGAGCTGCGCACGCTGCAGGCACAAATTAATCCCCACTTTCTATACAACACTTTGGATTCCATTGTATGGCTTGCCCAATCCGGCAAGAAAGAACAGGTCGTGCAGCTCGTCTTAGCTCTGTCGAAGCTGTTCCGGATCAGCTTGAGCAAGGGAAGAGACTGGATTACGCTGGACAAAGAAATGGAACATTTGGAAAGCTATTTGACGATTCAGCAATTTCGGTATCGCGACATATTGGACTACCAAATCAATATTGATGCCAATCTGTATTCGTTCCCCATTCTGAAGATGACGCTGCAGCCGATCGTTGAGAACGCTTTATATCACGGACTAAAGAACAAGCGCGGCAAAGGGATGATCCGAATTTCAGGCAGGTTGGATGGAAATACCCGTACGATTGAACTGCTTGTGGAGGATAATGGAAAAGGCATCTCTTCGGAGCGGCTCGAGCAGCTGCGCAAAGACTTAATGGCTCCTCATTTACCCGAGCAGACAGGCAACGAGGTTTCCGGCGGGTTCGGCCTGCACAATGTACATAGGCGCATACGGTTATTTTATGGAGAAGCTTATGGCGTTCAAGTGGACAGCATCGAAAATGAACAAACCACGGTGACCATAAGAATCCCCTGCGATTGGAGTGAAACGGATTGAAAAAGGTATTCCTGGTCGATGACGAAATCTTAATTCGAGAAACGATTAGAGAATGTATCGATTGGGAGAAGGAAGGGCTGATTTACTGCGGGGACGCATCGGACGGCGAAGTCGCTCTTCCCCTCATCGATCAACTTCAGCCGGACATATTAATTACAGATATATTAATGCCTTTCATGAACGGTCTTGAATTAAGCATCATTATGCGGCAAAAGTACCCCGATATGAAAATTATCATCATTAGCGGCCACGCGGAATTTGAATATGCCAGGAAAGCCATGCAAATCGGAGTTCAAGAATACTGCCTGAAGCCCATCAGCGCCGACGAACTGGTCAAGGTTCTTCACCATGTCAGCGGAATCATCGATAAAGAACGGGAAGCGAAAGCAAAGGAACGAAACCGTACGGAGCTGACGCAATCCAAGCTGTTAAACGACTTGTGCAGCGGTTTCGTAACGACCACCGAGGTCATGCACCTCAGCTCATCTCTGCATCTGCCTATTGTTGCCCGCTACTACGTAGTCACGGTGCTGGACCTTCGCGGCTCGGAAGCGTTCAAGCCGGAAGAAACCGAGCTGTTCCAAGGAAGCGAGCTTTCGCTTCTGGACCGGTGTCTCGAACTCAGGCAAACTAGCAAGCATCTGAAGTTCCAGCGCAGCCGCTCCGAAACCGTCTTCATCATCAAGGGCGATACGCTGGAGCAATTACATGATGAAATCCGGGTTTTTAGAGATGTGCAGAAAGCGATCCCGGAAGAAGCGAATACCCTTCATATTTCTATTGGCATCGGCAGTGTTCAAGATCGGCTGCACAATGTTCATCTCTCCTTCTTAGACGCCATGGAGGATGTGTATTGGAGAAGGCTGTCCCGTCAAAATCGGATTGCGCTCCACGAAAATTACTCGGAGACGTTAGAACCGGCATTATTTTTGGAACGCGGCGCATTCATTGATTTTATTAAGGTCGGTACGCCGCACAAACTGGAGGCATTTGTTGCCGAATACGCTGCCGCCTTACGCCACATCCATTGGAATAGCTCCTCGGTCGGCTTTTACATCTTGAATGATCTGACGATTGAAGCGTTCCGATCCAATAAAGATATGTACCGGCACGTTCCGGAGCCGGAGAAGTCACTGCACCGGTTTCAACAAATGATCGGAAATATCCGTTCCTGGGAAGAAGCCTGCTCGTATTTCATCAAGCTGATTGAACAATTTTGGTCATGGCGAGCCCGAATTTACGATAAATATAGCGATTTGATCGCTAAAGTGAAAGATTACGTTCAAGCGAACTTTAATAAGGACACGATGTCTTTACAGGATGCGGCCGATTATGTCAATTTGAGTCCAAACTACTTAAGCCGATTATTCAGCCAGGAAACCGGGCAAACCTTCATTGAACACTTAACCCAAGTCCGGATCCGCAAAGCGATGGAGCTTCTGAAAGGCACCGCATCCAAATCGTATGAAATCGCTTTTCTCGTCGGCTATAATGATCCGCATTATTTTTCGAACCTATTCAAACGGATTACAGGCATGACGCCTAAGGAATTTAGAAAAACCGGAACGATGGAAGGTTCGCTAGATATGCTGAAAGGGGAACCGCTTCATGAGGAGGCATAAGAAGTTTTGTATGTTGTGGATGCTGCTGCTGTTCACGCTATGCAGCTGCAGCGGGGCGGCGCCAATCCAATCCGAATGGGGCCATCGTGCTGCCGATACCTCCTATTCCGACGCCGCTGCTATGAAGCGTTCCGATCCTTTAGTATTCGGCATTATTTATCCTATGGCGCATCCGTTCTACGAAAAAATTACCGAGTCCATTGAAGCGGCCAGCGAGCCTTACCCCATTCAACTAATCGTCAAGGCCCCGGATGAAATCAACCTGGAGCAGCAAATTCGAATGATGGAAACGTTGATGAAACAGAAGGTGCATGGCATTGCGATTGATCCTATCGATCCCGAGGCGCTGGCCCCGTTCATTAATAAGGCGGTGCAATCCGGAATCCCCGTCGTTTGCTTCGAATCGGACGTTCCCGGCAGTGAACGCTATTCGTATATCGGAAGCGATCCGCTTAAGGAAGGCACGTTAATGGGGCAAGTCATTGATCGCGAGCTTAACGGGAAGGGCATGATGATGATCGAAGGAAGCTTATCCGGCTCCCCCCAACAGAGTCAGCGTCTCGAAGGAATCCTGCAATATATGAGAAAGCAAACCGAAATCCAGGTGCTGGACATACGGTATCATAACGGTAACAGTGAACTTGCCATCGCCGACATGCAGCACATGATCGATGCCCATCCGCACTTCGACGCTTTAGTTTCTTTAGACATGATTTCCAGCACCAGCTCCATACTTGTGTGGAAATCTCAAGGCTTGAAGCGCTATGCGGTCACCTTCGGCTTGACACCCGATGTGAAGGAAGCCCTGCTGAACGGTCAAATTCATTCCGTTATCTCCGCTAATGAACATCTGTGGGGAGACAAAATTATCGAGCAGCTGCTCGCGGCACACAACAAAATACCTAGTACGAACTGGATTGATACGGGTTATATGGAAGTTGGGCAACGTGACATTCCCAATCCGTATTAGTTGGACAGGATTCATCGCGTTTCCCGGTCACGGATAAGAACGGTTTACGATCGGGTAATCAAGCGTTTTTCTCTCTACATGGTGGAGCCGCAGTCGCCGCTGTTCGGGGAGCTGAAGCCGCGAGAGAAGCTCGGGACGAGCACCTTCATTTCGAATTAATCATTTTACTTCCCCTAACAGCGAACGCCGCTGCCGCAGCTCCGATTACGGCGCATAATCCATACATGAAGGAATAGGAGGTCAGGTCGGCGATCGGCCCCATGACGATGCCTCCCAAGGATACGCCGAGGTCGGCCGTCGCGATAAACAATCCGATTAAGACGCCTCTCTCCGCTTTAGGCAGTACAAAGCTCAAGTACGTAGTCAGCGTCGGATACAGCAGAGCCTGAGCGATGCCGAGCATAAACGCACCTGCGTAGAACAGCGCCGCACCTGCACTCGCAGACAAACCGACGGCAAGCGAAGCCGAGATCAGGAGCAGCATCATGCCTCCAACGAGGGAAGCACGCCATTGGCCGTCTGACGGAAGCCGGGATTTGAGAAGGAATCTCGCGGCTACTACGACCGTCGCCTGAATCGTGAGGTAGACGGCTGCGCTGCCGCCCTTGATCTCCGACACGTACAACGGCACAAACGCCGTCACCGCTCCGAACACCACCGAAGCGCTCAGCATCAGCACGCCGCATCGGAGCAAGTGGGAATTACTCATCAGCTGACCCATTGCCCTCATCATGGCCGCCCCCGGTTTCGCCCCTTCATTACCGCTTGCCTCTTCCCCCGGCTTCTGCTCGATACGCGCTGTAAATCCTACGGCTCCGGTCAATATCGCGATGGAAATCATCGAAATGACGAATACGCTTATCTCTCCCGTCTGCCACATCCCTATAGCTAGTAACGGTCCAAATATGCCCGGCAAATAGGAACACAGGGAATACATGGAAATTCCTTGCGAACGGTCCTCATCAGGCAGTGTATCGATAATGCCAAGCTGCAGTGCCATCGAGAAAAATGCGGTGCAAATGCCCTGAAGCACGCGAGCCAGGAAATACCCCTCAAGGCCGGTAAACGTGTACAGCAGGAGCGCAAAAGCATGGACAGTAAGCAGAATGCGCAGCACCCGGATCGGACCGTAACGCTGTATGAAGCCGCCGGCCCACGGCCGGAAAACCATCGTAGTCAGCAAATAAGCTCCCATAATGACGCCAATCGTCGTATTGGACGCCCCCAGCGCCTCTCCCTTTAAAGGAATGATGACATTCAGAATCGAATTGGCGCTGAAATAGAGCAGTGTAAGCAAATAGAGCCGAAGATACGGCCAGGATAACGCACCTTTCACCGCATTCTCTCCTTTCCTCCCCCTCGGGCATAGCCCTCGGCTGCTGTTACCATATGACCTTACGCAGCAGTTCTCTTGCATATGGAGACTGCACATGCTTCAGCTCCGCGGTCTTGATGATCTCCACGATTTCCCCGTGACGAAGGATCATCATCCGGTCGCACAGATATGCAGCAGCCTGGATATCATGAGTAATGAAAATATATCCCATGCCATATGCCGTTCTCAATCGCTTCAGCAGCTCCAGCACTTGCATTTGAACCGAACCGTCGAGCGAGCTGGTGGCTTCGTCGAGCAAGATGCATTGAGGCTCCACGGATACCGCCCTAGCGATGCATACCCGCTGCGCCTCGCCTCCGGACAGCTCGTGCGGATACCTCGGAAGATAGGATTCGTCCAGTCCGACCTGCCGCAGCAGCTTGCCGATATCGAACGATTCGCTCGCTTTCCCCGCAAATCTTAGAGGTTCGAGAATGGCCTGACGAACCGTAAAGAACGGATTGATGGATGACGTATAATCCTGAAAGACCGCGCTGATAGCTCCTCGACGTGAGCTTCGATCCGAGACGGGTTTCCCGTCGAAGGCAATTACGCCGCTGTCGGGCTTCTCAATGCCAAGCAGCAATCTCCCCAGCGTCGATTTGCCGCTGCCGCTTTCGCCGATAATGCCGAGGCTTTCGCCCTTCCTCCATTCGAACCCAATATGACGCAGCACTTGTCGGCGAACTTGACTAAACCAGCCGTTCTGCCGATAGGATTTGTTGACATCTTCAACCTTCAACATCGTTAGCGCCTCCCATTAACTGCTTGTAATGGCGGGTTAGCGCCTCCTTGGAGGAAACCAGATAGCGGGTATACGGATGGCTTGCGCAGGCGAAGATGTCTCGGGTCGCGCCGCGCTCGACGATTTCCCCGTCCTTCATGACAAGCACATTGTCCGCAATGCGTCTCACCACTCCCAAATCATGCGATACAAAAATGATCGCGCTCCCCAGTCGATTACGCACCCCCTCAAACTGCTCCACCACCTCATACGCTGTGACGGCATCCAACGCCGTGGTCGGTTCGTCGGCGATGATAACATCGGGCTCCAGCACAATGGCCAGTGAGATCATGACACGTTGCAGCATCCCCCCCGACAGTTCATGGGGATAACGACGCATCACCGAAGCCGGCTCCCTCAAGCCTACGGCGGACATGGCCGCGGTCAGTTTGGCCTCCATCTCGCTGCGGCTCCAATCGTAATGGACGCTCAGCGTCGCTTGCAGATGAGATCCGATCGGTCGTGACGGATCGAACGCACTCATGCCGTTCTGCATGATCATGCAAAGCCGCCGCCCTCTGTACCGCCGCATCTCCTTGTCGGAAAGCATCGACAAATCCAATCCGTTCAGAGCTATCAGGCCCGTTTGACGAATGCCCTTCCGATTCAGCCGCACAAGCGATCGGCAAGTCAGTGACTTACCGCTGCCGCTTTCTCCGACAACGGCCAGGCACTCCCCTCTTGACAGCCGGAAGGAGCTGCCGTGCACCAAGACTCGACCGGAGCGCTCCTCCCAAATTTTCAATTGGTCGACCTCAAGCATGCTCATCCTGGTGAAGCCACCTCCTTTCTACGCAGTTCCTGCGCGTTTCCGTCTGCGCTCGCTTCCGCGCGCTTACCGGCGATCATCAGCTTGGGATCAATGGCCTTCTGCAGTGCATCCGATAGAAAATTGACAGCCGAAACGACAATAATAATGGCCAGACCGGGAGCGAGCATGAGCTCGGGGCGAGTGAACATGACCGCTCTCGCCTCGTTCATCATCATCCCCCACTCGGCATGGGGAGCTTGAATGCCAAGACCGAGGAAGGACAAACCGGATATTTGCAAAATCATCGAGCCAAACGCGCTGCTGGCGACGATCGCCAACTCCGGCAGCGCCACAGGGGCGATATGCCGTGCCATAATACCGAAGTGACCGATTCCCAGCACCTTGGCGAACTTAACGTAGTCGGCATCCGCAAATTGCATGACCGCCGTGCGTATAACGCGGGCGAACCAAGCCCATTTCATCACGACGAACGCTATGAGAATATTGGTCAGCCCAGCCCCCATCATACCGACAATAGCCAGTGTCATGACGTAGCCGGGAAACGACAGCATAATATCACAAATACGCATCAGCACGGCATCTGTCTTCCCCCGGAAATAGCCTGCAATAAAGCCGAATACGGCTCCGACCGAAGCGGACGCGCCCAGGGCTGCGAGCACCCAAAGCACGCTTGGACGGATTCCGTAGATCAGCCGCGACAGGATGCAGCGCCCCAGATGATCGTTGCCTAGCCAATGCTTCCAGGATGCACCCGCGAACCGCAGCTCCATGTTGGCTTCGTTCGGAGGATGAGGGGCAAGCAGAGGAGCACATAACCCGATCAGCAGCGTTGCTGCGATGACAGCCAGAGATGCCGCAGCCAGTTTGTCCTTGAATAGTCGCTCAAGCAGGTTCATCTAGAACTCCTTCCTTAGCTTCGGGTTCAGTGCCGCATTCAACATGTCGGACATTGTGTTAAACAGGACGAACGCGACGGACAGCACCAGTACGTAGGCTTGTATAATGGGGAAATCCCGGCCCAGAATCGAATTCACGGTAAGCGTACCGAGGCCCGGCCATGCGAATATATTTTCCACGACAACCGTGCTTCCCAAGATGACCGGTATGGCAAGACCGAACACCGACACGGCGACTTGCAAGGAATTGCGTAACACCTTCAGCGTCAAGCTTCCTTCCGACAATCCGCAGGCTCTGCCGTAAAATACATAATCCTCGTTCAGATTGCTCAGCATGGAGCTTCGAATGATACGGAAATAAATGCCGGCATACCCGATCGCGATAACCGCAACCGGAAGCACATAGCTGCCATACGAATCCATGCCGCTTGTTGGCAGCAAGTCAAGCTTGACGGAGAAGTACCACACCTTAAGCGCAGCCAGCCAGTAGGAGGGCATTGACGTGAGCAAGAAGGAGAACCCCCTTACCGAAAGGTCGAGCCACTTCCCCTCCCTCGCAGCACAAACGACACCTAAGACAATCGATAACACAATAATGAACAGTGAGGATACCAAAGTCAGCTTCAGCGTGTTCAGCAAGGCAGGGCCAAGCAGCGACCATACCGGCTTACCCGTTATGTAGGAGCTTCCGAAATCAAGCTGGAGACAAGACATCAGCCACTCCCCGTATCGCACGAGCAGCGGACGATCCATGCCAAGCTCGGCCCGTGTCTTCGCAATCAGCTCTTCCGTGATGGCGGGCACTCCTTGCGCGTGCAGAACGACCTCGGCCGGGTCCATTGGCGACAGCCCGTTCAATATAAAGGTCAAAAACGAAATGACGACAAGCAGCGGAACAGCAATGCTAACCCGTTTAACCGCGTAACCGACCATATCTCCTTTACTCGCACCTCACTTTTGCCGAATGTAAATGTAGGTTTATATTCGTACTATTTAAAGCTCATCTTCTCGAATGGCAGCTCATATTGCGTCTGCTTGAACGAAATGCCTTGCAGATCAGCGGGAGCAACTACCGTAACACTGCCGTTCGTCAGCGGAATAAAGACGGCTTCGTCATGCACGATGGTAAGAATATCCTTATATCGCGCCTTTCTTGTCTCTTCGTTTGTAGATACCATCACTTCATTGATTTTACGGTACAGCTCCTCCGCCTGAGGAATGCCGCTTGTCGAGAAGCGGTAGGAAGAACCGGCGGCAAACGCAGTGACCGTGCTTTGCGGATCGTATGCCAATCCCCAAGTTTGGTTGAACAACAGATCATAGTCGCCCTTCGCTCGCCGATTCGCGATTGCGGGCGATTCCTCACCGACGAGCTCCAGCTTCATGCCAATGTTTTGCACCACGCTTTGAAGCAGCTCCGCCTCGGTTTTCTGTGAAGAAGAATTGACATCGTAATACAGCTTCATCGATAAAGGCCGTCCGTTTTTCGTTCGAACCCCAGCGCCTGCGCCGCTATTCGTCCATCCTGCCTGCTCCAGCAGTTTAGCGGCCGCATCAGGATTATAGTCCCGCTTCTTTAGCCCGACATCGGCATAATTGACGTTGGAGGCGAACAACGTCTCCGCCGGGGATTCCGTTCCGTTGAATATGGAACGGCTGATCAGCTCCCGGTCGATGGACTGCCAGATGGCCTCGCGAACGGCTTTCTCGCTGACGGGGCTTGCAGTATTGCTGCTGTTCGCCACGATCATCTTCGTATTCATCGGCTCGCTTCGAACGATCTTATATTTGCCGGAATCGGCGAGTCGTTTCATGGCTTCTACGTCGATACTGTCGGTACCGCGGTCATCGGTGAACGCGAAGTTGACCTCGCCCTTCTGCAGAGCTAACAGCGTAGTTTCGCCGGACGGCAGCACCTTAGCCGTAATTGTTTTCACTTGGGGAGCGCCTCCCCAGTAATCTTCGTTCGCCGCAAATCGGGCGTATTGATCGGTCACGTGCTCAACAAGCTTATAAGGGCCTGTGCCGCTATATCCCGCCACACCGTCCTTCGTTTCTCCATTCAGGAAGCTCTTGGGTGAGAGGAAGACGAATGGACGTGTCATCGACAATTCAAGCAGCGTCGGATAATAAATCTCTTTCAGCTTTAATTGAACCGTATGCTCATCGATAACGGTGACGCTATCAAGCATAGCAGAGAGCTTGATCCAGGCATGCTTGGCTGCATTGCGTTGGACCGCTTCCACGTTCAGCTTAACTGCATCCGCATTAAAAGGCTCGCCGTCATGGAACTTCACGTTCTTTCGCAGATGGAAGGTATACACCTTACCGTCTTCCGATATGTCCCAGGATTCGGCAAGCAGAGGCTTGATGCCCTCCTTTGTGTTCTCCACAAGCGATTCGTATAGGATGCCTTGCGCAGCCATCGAGCCCGTATACAGGTGCGGATTCATGTCGTTAATGTCTTTAGCAGTCGCATAAACCAACTCTCGCGATAGTTTCTCCGCCCCCGTGTTTTTGTTGCTGCCCCCGGTGCATCCTGCCAACAGCACTATGACCAGTAAGGATGCCAGCAGCACGGCTGCTTTGCTTGTTTTCATTTTATTGACGCCCCTTCCACGTAATCGTAATAATTACTATCAATTGACCCCCTAATTGTAATGATTACCATTATCAGCTGTCAACCCATTTTTTTTCTTCGTGTGCTTCCCGAAAAAAGCATTGACGAATTGACATTATCTTACTATGATGGTATCGGGTTTATTCGTAATTATTACTATTTGATTCTGCTTAGTACAACGCTACTCGCATTCACGGTATCGGAGGGTTAGCCGCATGAAACAGGAAATGGATTTCGTCAAATGCAGTCCCGCCAACAATGTGACGATACTCGTCATGGGCGAGTTCCCCGTCGAGCACCATCCCCGCATCGCCTCACAAATGATGGACTACGGCCATCTTTACGCGGAGCAGGTCGGCTTCGTCGAGAAGCCCGCTCGCCACGGCCACGCTGCCAAGCTCCGGATGGCTGGAGGAGAGTTCTGCGGCAATGCTTGTTTAGCGCTGGCTGCCTGCCTAGCGTCAGAGCAGTCGCAAGAGCCCGGTGAGTCACTGGAGCTGTGGTTGGAGGCTTCCGGTACGGAGCGCCCCGTATTTTGCCGAGTGGAGAAAATGGAAAACGGTTATTGGTGCGAGGCCGTTATGCCGATTCCTAAAGCGGTGGAGCAAGTCGTCATCCCTTTCGAAGGCATGATGCTGGAGCTGGGCATTGTCCGTTACGCCGGTTTCTTCCATCTTGTAATTGACTGCGAGCGTTTCAAAGTTGAACTAGCGGCTGCCGAACGTCTGGCGAAGCTGCTTGGCGTCACATCGGGAGATCAACTGGTCGGCGTCATGCTCTACCGTCCGTCCACTCGCGAGCTCGCTCCGCTTATCTTCGTCCCCGCGCTCGCTAGCTTGATTTGGGAGCAAGGCTGCGGTTCAGGAACGGCTTCGCTTGGCTGTTATCTCGCCTGGAACGACCGCTGCTCCATTGATGTGCCCGTGCGGCAGCCCGGGGGCACCATTCATGCAAGAGTAAGCTGGAGCGGCGGGGAGATTACCGAAGTCATCATTAGATCCGCTGTTAACATCGTCGCTCGAGGCAAAGCTTATGTAGACGATTGCGTCCAATCTTCAGTACAAGGGGGACTCTCATGACCAGGGAACAACTATATCGATCACTCCTTCGATTTCGCGACAAATTTTCGCAAGCTTCTGCACAATATGACGGCATCTCCGTTCACAATCCGGAGCTCCAGCAGACCATAGACGACTATTCAGTCTTCATTACCGATGAAGATAATCAACGTTTGTGGGCGGAGCTTAAGGACAGCGAAATCAAAGAGCTCCATCCGCTTGTGATGCAGCTGCGGGACTCATCGGCCCATTGCGTCGCCATTATGGAGAAGTATCGCGCTCTAAAGCTGCTGCAAGGCGGCGATGACAGACATGATTACTTCCATAATATCGAAGCTTCCATCGACAAGGAGTTCGGGAGCTTCACGGTTACGTCTGATTCCAAAGTCCTGCTGATCGGCTCCGGTGCGTTTCCGATGACGCCGCTGCTCATCGCGAGACGCACGGGCGCGGATGTGATGGGGATAGACATAGACCGCGAAGCTGTGGAATTAGGCAGAAGAGTAGTTAAACGGTTAGGGCCTGATCTGCCTATCCGGCTGGAGAACCTTCCACTGGAGCGTTTCCATGACATCGATCGGATTACCCACATCATTATCAGTTCCACCGTCTCCGTCAAATACTCGCTGCTCGACTGGCTGCATGAGTCGGCTCTTCCCGATGTCGTTGTCGCCATGCGGTATGGGGACGGCTTGAAGGCACTCTTCAACTACCCTATGGAGAAAGTAGACGAACGCAAATGGCAGCTCGCCGAAACGGCGGTACGGCCGGGACATGTATTTGATGTGGCCTTGTACCGCAAAGCATTGAAGCTGTCTCGCGCAGGGGAGGCATGGAGATGAGCCTTCTTCGCAGAGTCCTCATAGCGGGAACCGGTCCCGCTGCCGTTCAGCTCGCCGTGCTGCTCAAACGCTGGCGAAGCGGTCGAGTCGGCATTGCAGGACGACGGTCCGTTCGCTCCGCGCCATTCTTTGACGCGCTTCGCGAAAGCGGCGGGACGGTTGCAGTCGACATAAGTCATCCAAAGCTGGGAGCACTTCAAGGCGAATGCTTCGTTGACGCGTCATTTCACGAATACGGGAGCATCGAAGGACAATGGGATACACTGATTCTGTCGGTAACGGCGGATGCCTATGTGCCGGTGCTTGCGCAGCTCCCGACTGATCTTCTGCGAAGCTTGCGTTGTGTGGCGCTCCTCTCACCGACATTCGGCTCCAGCGCACTCATCCGCCGTTATCTCAAGGAGAAGGGCGGCGACGCCGAGGTAATCAGCTTCTCTACCTACCTTGGAGACACGCGCCGGACGGCCGACAAGCCGCCAACCTATGTTCTGACAACAGCCGTGAAGCGCAAAGTGTATGCAGGAGCGATGGGACTTCCTTCCGAGTCCGTGGAGACGTTCCGGCAGTTGTTTGAGGAAGCGGGCATCACACTGGAAGCGACGGATTCGGCGCTTGAGGCCGAAACGCGCAACATTTCCCTGTATGTGCATCCGCCTTTATTTATGAACGATTTCTCACTCGGCATCATTTTTAACCGGCCGGCCGTTCCGAAGTTCATTTACAAGCTATTCCCGGAAGGCCCTATTACGCAAACCCTCATGCGGGAGATGCTGGAGCAGTGGAAAGAGATCACTGCGCTTGTACTTAAGCTGAATCTGAAGGGGGTAAATTTACTCCGGTTCATGGTCGACGACAATTATCCGGTTAGGCCGGAGAGCCTTGCCCGCTGCGATATAGAGCGTTTCCCGGAGCTGGACCCCGTGCATCAACAGTACTTACTTTACGTTCGTTACGCCTCCCTGCTGATTGATCCCTACTCGGAGCCGGACCGGGACGGCCGGTACTTTGACTTCTCCGCCGTGCCGCTCCGTCCCGTATTCATCAATCATGAAGGAGCCTGGGATATCCCCAGGATGCCGAAAGAAGATTATTATCGCATCAAAATCATCCAAGGCATCGCTCAAGCAGCCGGTGTGCCTTGCCCGACCATCGACGAATTCGTCGTCCGGTATGAGCAGCGTTTACTGGCGGCAGTCCATTCGCTATCGGACAGTCCCCTGTCGGAGGCTTTTACACTTCAAAGCTTCGAAGGCGATATCAGTCGAATTTGCTCGGAGCTGCTTCTTCTTGACGCTGCCGAAGCTTGAGCATGAAAGTCAAATGAACATAACGAGAGCAAGGCTGTTCACAAGCAGCAAGGAACTTATGGCCAAATCCGTTCCTACTTCAAGTAGTAAGAGCGCCTAGTTGATGGTTATGGGGTTCAAAGCCGGGACGGACAGATCAAACCGGGTTATTTCGCACCTATTATCGACTGTATTTTCGCCAATCCACATGAACCCCATGGCGGTTGAATATATTGGTTAGAAAGTACACTCAGGAGGTGCCCTTGACCATGACCGAACCCTTGTTCATCGTCTCCCGCGAAGACTGGTCTCTGCACCGCAAAGGATACCAAGACCAAACCCGCCATCAGCAAAAGGTCCGCGAAGCGATCAAGCAAAACCTGCCCGACCTCGTGACGGAAGAGAATATCATTATGAACGACGGCAAGCAGATCGTGAAAGTGCCGATCCGTTCCCTAGACGAATACCGGTTCCGCTTCAATTACAATAAGCAAAAGCATGTCGGTCAGGGTGGCGGCGATTCGAAGGTCGGCGACGTGCTCGGCGTCGATCCTTCTGCGAAACAGGCCGGTCCTGGAAAAGGCGAAGGCGCCGGCGACCAGCCGGGCGAGGACTATTACGAAGCCGAAGTGAACATGGAGGAGCTGCAGGCACTGCTGTTCGAAGAGCTGGAACTCCCGAATCTGCAAAATAAAGACAAGAAGAACATGAGCACCAAAGAGATCCTCTTCAACGACATCCGCAAGAAAGGCATAATGTCCAACATCGACAAGAAACGGACGCTGCTGGAAAGCATCCGACGGTCGGCGCGGGACGGGGGAACAACGGACGGTTCGCCGCGGATTACGCCGGACGATCTGCGCTTCAAGACATGGGAGGAAGTCGAGCGGCCGCATTCCAATGCGCTGATTATTGCGATGATGGATACGTCGGGCTCGATGGGCTCTTTCGAGAAGTATATCGCCCGCAGCTTCTTTTTCTGGATGACCCGCTTCCTGCGTACGAAATACGAAAACGTGGAGATCGTCTTCATCGCCCACCATACGGAAGCGAAGGAAGTGACGGAGGAGGAGTTTTTCACCAAAGGGGAAAGCGGCGGAACGATTTGCTCCTCGGCGTATCAGGCCGCGCTGGACATTATCGATAAAAGGTATCCGCCGTCGCAGTATAATATTTATCCGTTTCATTTTTCCGACGGGGATAACCTCACAAGTGACAACGAGCGCTGCGTGAAGCTGATCAACGAGCTCGCCGAGCGCTGCAATATGTTCGGCTACGGCGAGGTGAACCAGTACAATCGTTCCTCTACGCTGATGTCGGCGTACCGGAACGTGCAAAACCCGAAGTTTCTGCACTGCGTCATCCGCGAGAAGGGCGAGGTGTATAAGGCGCTTAAGACGTTTTTCTCAAAAAATGCGGTAAAGTCTTAGCGGTTACATGCCAAATCCTAAACAAAAAACGTCCGCTCTTTATACAGATTCCGCCTCGCGATGGACACCCTTGCCCTGGGAGTAACAGTTCCTACTGCCAAGCCTGTAGCGGACTTTCACCGCCAAGCTATTGCCCATCATCGAAAAGAAGCAGACTTCGGAATCCGATGCCTGCTTCTTTGTTTGCCTAGCAATGTTAAACTTTAAATTTATTTACCAACGTCTGCAGCTCCTCCGCTAAGTGGGACAGAGCATTTGCGGATGCCGTGATTTCTTCCATGGAAGAAAGCTGGTGCTCCGCATTGTTCGACACCTCACGGATGCTGGCTGCAGCGTTTACGGCAGACTCCTTGATCGTTTCCATGGAGTGGGAGATCTCATCCGAGCTCGCCGATAATTGTTCCGATGCGGCCGAGGTCTCTTGTATTTGAGCGGCTACCTCTTGGACATATTGATGAATTTCCCGGAAAGATCCATTCGTAGCTGTGACAAGCTGAGCCCCTTCCAATACCTCAGCCTTGGATATGTTCATCGAATCCACAAGTCGTGATGTATCCGATTGAATAAGCGTAATGATATCCGTAATATTTTTGGCCGAATCCGCCGACTGTTCCGCAAGCTTGCGAACTTCCCCGGCCACTACCGCGAAGCCACGGCCCTCTTCCCCGGCTCTTGCCGCTTCAATTGCGGCATTCAGCGACAACAAATTGGTTTGGCTTGCTATGCCCGAAATCATACCGACGATCTTGCCGATAGCAGCCGAACGCTCATCCAAATTTTTAACCGAAGCCGCCAATTCCTCAAACGTGTGTTGGATCAACGTCATGCGCTCTGAAAGCGCGCTGACCATTTTTATGCCTTCGGACGCTTTGCCGGATGCCAGGATTGCAGAAGTCGAGACGACTTGAGCGCTGCTCGATATTTGATGAATCCCCTTAGACATTTCGACAATGGCGGTCGCACTGTTTTCCACATCGGCAAGCTGCTGCTCGGAGGCAACGGCGATGCGCTGTGCGTTTGTTGAGCTATGTTCAGTCACATTAGCCGTCTGTTCAGCGCTGGCAGTTAGTTCCTGCGAAGAGGCTGCCACTTGCTCCGAGGTAAAGCCGATATGTCGGATCATCGTGCGCAAATTCGCAATCATCAAGTTAAAAGTTTGAGCAAGCTCGCCGATCTCGTCATTGGCATATACACGAAGCTCCTTCGTTAAGTCACCCTCGCCCTCCGCAATATCTCTGAGCTGCGCATTGATGACTCGGATTGGACGTATGATGCTTCGAATCCACAGCAAACTTCCAACAACGGCCACCAGTGCAATAATGAGCATAACCAAATAAATGGAATTCAAAATTTGATTCGCATTTTGGCTCACCTTTTCAATCTTAGGACCGACAAGCCACATGCCGATCACTTCACCTTTAGCATTCTGAATAGGACGGTACATGGTTAGATAAGTAGTGCCTACAATATCAGCCTCACCGATATACGTCTCGCCCGATCTCAGTACAAGCTCGGCAACCTTGGGATCAGCCTTTGTGCCCGTCATTCTGTTGGACCCGTTCTTAATACTTGTTGCAATCCGGGTGTCTCCTTGAAAAATCGTTACGGCACCTCCGGTAATTCTAGACATGCTATCTACAAACTCGAAGTTATCGTTCATCTTTACTGCACCTTTATAAAGCTGACCGTTCTGAACCGACCATTCTCCGGGGTACGTCTGTTCCAGCCAGCTATACCCTAATTGAGACACAACCTTCACACGGTCTTCGTATACGCGGATCATCCTGTCGGTGATTTGCTGTTTGGCTGTGATCGCGATCGTTGCCGATAAAACAATAATGACCAGAACGACCAAAGCACTCATCTTCACTGCAATACTTAACTTTCCTTTTAGCATGTTAACCTCCTGTTGTGAGCTTCTTCGTAATCAAATGAAAAATTCGACTAATTTCGACATTCTCCTCCAAAAACGAACATCAAGTTTAATTTTCCCCTTCATTTTTAACCATGGTCCTCTCTGCCAAATTTTCCGTTTTTAACCATATATATAAGGCGCTTAAGATGTTTTTCTCGAACATTGCGGTGAAGTCTTAGGGGCTATATGCCAAATCCTAAACAAAAACCGTCCTGTCCTCCTATTGGGTGGATGCAGGGCGGTTTTTGTTTTGCTTACTGCCCGGAAAAGCGGCGGCGATAGGCCCGTGGAGACAGCCCCTCATGCTTGGCAAAGATCGAGCTGAAATACGAGGGCTGGCGAAAGCCGGTCTCTTCGGCGATCCTGGCCACCGGCAGGTCGGTCTGCTGAAGCAGCCGCTTGGCTTGAGCAAGTCGATACCGCAGCAGATAGTCGAACGGTGAGCAGCCGAACTCCTTCTGCATGCACCGGGCAATATAGACCGGGTGGAAATTCAAGGCATCCCCCAGTACCTCGGCCGTAATGTCCTCTTGATAGTGCTGGCGCAAATAAGAGGCGGCCCGGTCGGCGATATTGGCTCCCGGCAGCACGGGATCGAGATCCAGCGAAGCATTCAGCAGCTCCAGCACCTGGGCAAATAGCAGCTGGCAACGCCACCTGGCCCAATCGTTATGCGCGTGCCGTTCGAGCTCGTTCAGCTGACGCAGCTTCTCGTACATCGCGCCCGGCTGAAGCAGCCGGACGAACTGAGGAAGCAGCATGGCGAACGGCTGGACATGCAGGGCATCGAAGACGCCGTCGCCGTAGGCGGCAGGCGCATCTTCTTTCTCACCGCTCCACTCGCCTCCCGTATCAAAATGCAGCCAGAATACCCACGTATCCGTTTCGCAGCCTTGAGTAGGATAGTGATGCAGGTCGGGCCGAAGCAGGACGGCATGTCCCGCTTGCGCCTCATAGTGCCGGTCCTCTTCCCCAATATACAAGCAGCCCGATTGGACGACGAGCAGGTCGAACACACCGAAGGCTTTTCGGTTCAAGTGCTTCTGCCCAGGCCGAAATAAACCGAAGCCGCTGGCGATATAGTGCGGTAACGGAGGGGCGATAAAGCGGATCACAGACATCCTGTTCACCTCTAAAGCAGGTTTGTAAAACTAAAGTTTTGGTTCAATAACTGTCACATCCACCTTAGTATAGCGTTTATAATGTGAAATATCTATTCGATGAGCGACACTCAAGGAGGATTACTTTCACATGAATAACGAGCGCAAAATGTCGCTTTGGATGCTGACCTGGCCGGTATTTCTCGAGATGTTCCTGCAGTTTCTGCTCGGTACGGCCGACACCCTGATGGTCAGCCATATTTCCGACGATGCGGTAGCGGTAATCGGCATCTCAAGCCAGCTGTTCAATGCCGTGAACATTTTGTTTATGGCCATTGCCAGCGGAGCGGGCATTCTCATTGCCCAAAGACTGGGTGCCCGAAGACCGCAGGAAGCCCGGCTCATCAGCATTATGGGAGCCAAGGTCAGTATCGGGATCGGGCTTGCGCTCAGCATTGTTCTAAACCTCGGTGCCGGTCCGGTGGCGAAATTGCTGCAAATTCCCGGGCCGCTTCAGCCCTTGGCGGAAACCTACATTTCCATCGTCGGCAGCGGCATGGTGTTCATGGCGGCCATGGGAGCGTTCGGCACCGCCATCCGCAATACGGGCGACACCCGTACGCCGATGTACATCGCCTTGGGGATGAACGTGATCCATGTGCTGTTCAACTATGTGGCTATTTTCGGAGCGTTCGGCATCCCTGCTCTGGGCCTGACCGGCGTGGCATGGTCGACCACGATCAGCCGCCTGCTCGGTGCCGCGGCCATGCTTGCGGTGTATCGCCGCAGCTTCTCACCTGGAATACAGTGGAGAGACTGGCGCCTGTACGACCGTACCATGTTCCGGGAAACGCTGCGTATCAGCTGGCCCTTGGGAGTGAATATGTCGGCTTGGTGCTTCACCCAGCTGGTGATTTTCGCTTTTGTCGCCATGCTGGGCTCGAAGGAGCTAAGTGCGCGCACCTATATGAATACGATGGAGTCGTTCTGCTTCATGATCGGCTTCTCGATCGCCCTGGCCGGGCAGATTCGCATCGCGCATCTATTCGGCTCCGGCGAGAAGGAGAAGGCTTACCGGACGGCTTATCAGGTCATGTGGATCGGTTTGGGGCTTGTTTTTGTGAATGCTTTTCTGCTCTATGCCTTCGGGGATAAGGCCATCTCCCTCTTTACAAAGGATGGGGACATCGTTGCGCTGGGTGTGTCGCTGCTGGCCGTTAATCTTCTGCTGCAGCCGGTCAAAATGGTCAACATGGCGATCGGCAACGCCCTGACCGCCGTCGGAGACACACGGTTTCCGATGATCACCGGAACGATCTCGATGTGGACCGTTGCCGTAGGGTGCTCGTATTATTTGGGCATCCAGCTCGGCTGGGGCTTACTCGGCATCTATACCGCGATGATCGCAGATGAGTTCCTGCGGGGAGTGCTGGTAGGTATTCGCTGGCGGTCACGGCGGTTCATGCGCACGGACGCGGTTCCGGCGGCTGCACCCGGTTCGACGATGACCACCGCGTAGAGATGAGGGGCGGCGGACACCGCCCTAATTATCTAGCCCAAGTATACAATTTCACCGTTTTCTCTCTTTGCGCGTATGGTGATTTTACCGAGACACTGCTCGGGATTTGGATAACTGCTTTCCGCTTCGTCAAATAATTTAACCAACAATGCCTCTATTTCGGCTAATGTTGCTTTTTTAGAAAACTGATGTACGCGAATGAGCTCGGTACTTCGATATGCATCTGCCGTTCCTTGAACTTCCTCTTTTCCAAATGCTCTGACTTCAATTTCGATGTTCATCCTTTCATCTCCTTATGATTGCCGCTCAGTATTTCAGATATTCCCTATAACTATTATATTTGGTATATTGAGTAAGTATCAAATACTAACACTTACACAAAAGCATCCCCTTGCCTATTGGCCGGAGATGCTCTTTTCTTTCCGTACATAATTAATATCTGGCAAGCAATGAGTCATATGCTAAGATTTCGCCGCGGTAGCCAAAGCAAATTACTTTGGATTAAGCTTTTCTCTAATTATATATGTTGTAAAAAAATAGTATCCTAAACCGAGTGCGCCAGAACATACTAAAGAAAACATTCTAACGTAAGTATGGAAACTACCTAGTACTGAAAAAAAGACTAAAGGGAGTCCACATATAGTAAAAATAAATGAAAATATTATTATCTTCCTGTTTTGGATATAAATATGGACAAAATGAAGAATCACTCCATAGACAAGAATAAATACTGAAGGTAAGAATACCAGCATGCTTAAAATATCATTAAATAACGGAAATTCATCGTCAACTTGATTCGGCCAAAATTTAATAACACTGTATAACGATAATAATATTGAACCAATTATCCAAATCCTATAAACCATGGTCAAACGCCACCTTCTTTAATTATTATATCAAAAAAAGAAAGCCTCAGAATGAATTCCTGAGGTTTCTTATATGGACGGTGGAGCGATGCTACCCAATCTGTAAGGATTGCTTCTACATGGCGATGATCGCAGATCAGTCCCTGTATATTAAATCGCAGTTCCATAATTACCCGTTTCTTCTTTCGAAGACAACAGACCCAGCGCCGCCAAGGCACTGGGTCATATTTTGCAACTATAAAGGTTACTTTGCAGTTCTCATAGGATGGATCTCCGTCACATTATCCGCGTGTTTTATTTCGCTTCAGGAATTGATACAGGACGTATAAGGCGGTGAGCACGATGGAGGCAAAGATAAACGGCTTGACATAAGGCGCCGCCATCTCATCGATCTGCTCCCAGTTATCGCCGAGCGCTTGTCCCAAATAGACGAATAGGATCGACCAAGGAATGACTGCCAAGGTAGTCAGCACGGTGAATCGTGTCAGCGACATGCGGGCCATGCCAGCCGGAACCGAGATTGCGTGACGAACGACGGGAATGAATCTCGCCGTAAAGATCACGCCGGTGCCGTAGCGGTTAAACCATTTCTCCGCCACATCGATGTGGTGCTTATTGATAAGAATGTACTTGCCGTATCTCTCCAGAAACGGTCTGCCGCCGTAGCGCCCGATCCAGTAAACGAAGATTTGGGCAATGACCCCGCCGATGGTGCCGAAGATGACCGCTCCGACGAAGGAGATTTTGCCTTGGGCAACGAGATAGCCGCCGAAAGCCAGTACGATTTCACTCGGGATGATCTCAATCATGAGTCCGAACATAATGCCCCAGACGCCGAGCCCCTCAATAAATTGGAGCGCCGACATTATTAGATCATGCAACATCTCAGCCTATCCTCTCTCCCTTGTCATAATAGGGTTAATCCACTTATCCTATATTACCATACCGCGTCTGATGGCGCATCTCACCTTCAGCAGATTTGCTATAGTCGGTCGCCAGAGGCATACCGTCCCCTGCTCTAGCTCCGTTTCCCTCGCATGAATTATTTTCCAGACTAAAAAAATAAGAGCCTGCGCCCCGCTCGGAGACACAAGCTCTTTCCATCCGCTCTTACTTACTGCTCTCCACCATCTGCTTATAAGCATCCAGCTGCTTCTGAATTTCCGCCAGCACCTTGTCGTGGCCGGCCGACTTGAGCTGCGCCCGGAACGTCTCCACCGCTTTGGCCGGGTCTCCCGCTTTGCCGTAGGCGATCGCCGGAAGCGATTTGCTGACGACTTGGGTGATGGCGGTCAGCTCGTTGTTGACCGGGTTCTTGTCGAAGACGAATCGGCCGTACGGGAACGGCTTCTTGATCTTGTCATAAGAGGCGTACAGATCCTTCGCTCCGTCCCACAGGGTGCCGTCCGGAATTTCGTTCTTGTCGACCCGGCCTCCCCAGAAGTTGGAGTAAAAGTCATGCTTCTGCACATCGTAGCCGTCCGGTCGGTAGCGCTTGCCGTCCTTGACGACATATTGAACGCCCTCAATGCCGTAGTTGAACAAGCGGTAAATTTCCTGGTCGTTGCGCAGCAGCTCATACACCATCAGTGCCCGCTCCGGATGTTTGCTGCGAGCGCCGATGGAGGTGCCGCCATGGGTGATCGGCATGGAAACGAGATTGCCCCGCGTTACCGAGAATGGGAAGAATTGCAGGTCGGACCCCGGCTGCAGCTTCTCCATCTTCACCTTCTCGCCCAGAAATGTTTGCGTGTGATGCTGATCGGAGCCGGATTTTCCGCCTTCCATAGCGGCGCGGTTGTCCCCCTTGTAGTTCAGAACGTCCTCGCGCCAGTAGCCCTTATCGCCCCACTCCTTCATCAGCTTGGCGTAATTCAGGAACGTATCTTCAAAAATCGGGCTGAAAGCGGTATAACGTTGGTCGTACGATTTGGCATAGAAAATCGGCATCGGTCCCGTGCTGACCGGAATACCGATCGCATCGGTCTTCGTGGTGATATAGCCGTCGAAGCTTGCCAGGTTGCCGCCGTTCAAATCGAGCGGAATGACGCCGGGCTTCTTGTCCTTAACGCCTTGCAAATAGGTGCCGAACGATTCGAAATCCTTGATCGGGGATGTGATGCCGAACTCCTTCGCCCAATCTCCGCGGTACATATAGCCATGGTTTACCCATTGCGTATAGCTGTTTTCCGGGATGAGCACGATTTGATTCTTGTATTTCGTCTCGGCCCAATGCTCCGGCGGCACTTCCTTCCAAGTGATCGGAGCGTAGGTCGGCAGCAGCTTGTCGAGCGGCATGAACGCCCCCTTTTGCGCGTTGGGCCACGTATCCAGCCAGTCTGTCGCGACGTTGATCAGATCGAGCGGTTCGCCGGAAGCGAGCAGCAGGTTATACTTTGTCTGCCAATCGGCCCACTCCACCCATTTCACTTCCAATTGGGCGTTGACCTTCTGCTTCAGCAGCGCATTCACTTTCTCCATGACCTTCTCGAATTGACCGTTCTTCGGCTTGTCGCCGAGCATCACATAGGAGATCGTCACGAACTCCGACGTATTTGTCTTGGCTGCATCGGCCTGGTTCGTTTTGCCGGCATCCTGCTGCGAAGCGTCCGCTCCGCTGCCCCCCGTGCCCGCCGTATTGCTGCATGCTGCGAGACTGGCTGCAAGCGCAGCGGCCAGTGAAAGCGATAACATTTTTCGAAACTTCTTGCGCATGTCTTGGTTCCTCCCTATATGATGGATGCGAGACTTTGAAACGCGTATGTGATCAGACTCCGATGAAGCAGTCCGTATTCACCGTTATTAGCCTTTGACGGCGCCGACGGTAATGCCTTGAATGAAGAAGCGCTGGACGAGCGGATACAGTAAAATAACGGGCCCCGTCGCCACGACGGCGGTAGCCATCTTCATCGATTCCATCGGCATATCGCGCGGCTGGATGTTCGAGGATACCGATGAGCTGCGAATAAAGTCTGCGCTCGTGATCACGTTATACAAGAACAGCTGCAGCGGGCGGTACTCCAAATCCGGCGACAAGAACAGCATCGCATTATACCACTCGTTCCAGTAGCCCAGAGCAATGAACAGCCCGATCGTCGCCAGCGCCGGCACCGTCATCGGCAGGATCAGCTTCACGAATATCGTAAAATCCCCCGCTCCGTCCATCTTTGCCGATTCGGTAATGGCATGCGGAATCGACTTGACGAAGCTCTTCATCATAATGATCAGGAACGGGCTCATCAGCCCGGGCAGCAGGACGGCCAAGTAGTTATCCTTCAACTGAAACCATTGCGTCATAATAATGTAGAAAGGAACGACCCCGCCCTGGAACAGCGTCGTGAAATAGATGAAGAACGAGATGCCGTTGCGGGACATAAAGTCAGGCCGCTGCAGCGCATAACCCGTCATCGCTACGATGAACAAGCCGACTGCCGTGCCGACGACGGTGATGCCGATCGTCACGATGTAAGAGCCAACGATCAACCTCGGATTCTCGAAGACGATCTTGTTAGCGAATAAGCTGAACTCTCGCGGCCACAAATTGTACCCGTTCAGCGTAATCGACTGCTCCGAAGTAAACGACGTTCCGAGCACCATCAAGAAAGGCACCAAACAGCATATGGCCAAAACACTGATCAACACGTATCCGAACACTCGGACCGATATGGATGAGAGGTCGGCGCCCCGATGACGCGCCACATTGGTTTCCATAGTTTTGCGCCTCCGCCCTAGAATAAAGTATTGTCCGGGGATGCCTTCTTGACGAGCCAGTTGGCGAACAGCACGAGGAAGAAGCCGAACACCGATTGATACAAGCTGACCGCACTGCCTAGCGAGAAGTTAAAATTGTTCATCAGCGAGCGAAACACGAACGTCTCGATAATATCCGTCGCATCGTACAGTGCGGTATTGTTCGCCCCGACCAAGTTATAGAATAGTCCGAAGTTGCCGCGCAAAATTCCGCCGAGCGAGAACAGCAGCAAAATAATGAAGGTCGGCTTAAGCCAAGGCAAAATAATATACCGGATCCGCTGCAGCGCGTTCGCCCCGTCGATCTCCGAAGCTTCCACGATTTCCGAATCGAGCCCCATGATCGCGGCAAAATATACTATGGAACCGTACCCTGTCGACTGCCACAAGTACGTAATCACAATGATGAACGGCCATATCGCCGGATTCGTATACGTCTTGACCGCCTCGAGTCCGAACGATTTCAAGATGCCGTTCAGCAGTCCGTAATCGTAGCTCAAGATGTTGTACGCGATCAAGCCGACGAGAACGAAGGAGATAAAATGCGGCAGAAACATGAGCGATTGGGCTGTTTTCTTGAACCATTTGTTGCGCAGCTCGTTCAGCAGGATGGCGACCAGGATTTGCAGACCGTTCCCGAAAATGATGAACGCCGCATTGTAGGCGATCGTATTGAAGGTCAGCTTCCACAGCGTTCCGGATTCGATCAGGAATTTGAAGTTATCCATGCCGACGAAAGGACTGAGAAACATGCCGTCCGTGTAGTTGTAATTAATAAATGCGAGATACAGCCCCGGCATCGGCAAGTAGGACATGATCAGAAAGAACACGATCGCGGGAACGCACATCAGCAGCAGCGTTTTCTGGTTCCACCATCTGCGGAAACGGTCCGGCCGGCGCGTCGTGCCAAGACTTGCGGCAGCTGCGGCTGTGGCATGTCGGGTCGATATTTTCATAGCTCATCCTCCACCGGTACGAACCGGAACGTATCAAGAACGCCCTCTTCTCCGGCCGTAACCGCTTCAATCATGATGGCAAGCTCGGTATTTGCCTTCAGCCACGGCCCCGGGATATAGAACGAATCCGGATCGCCTCCGCGCATCGCGGGACGGTTCGGTTCGCTGCCGAGCCACAGTCTTCCGATCAGCACCTCACCCAAGAACACAGTCAGCTTGACGTTGCTTCCGGAGCAATGAACCCGCCAGCCGCCGCCAGCCCGCCTATCGCCGAACGTTCCGTACAGCCAGTTTACCTGTCCCGGTGCGCACCGGACGATTCCGTTCACCGGCTTTGCTGTTGTTCGCGAAGCTTCCGCCCATTGCAGCAGTCCTTCTTCCTCGCAGGCCGTCAGGCGCCACTGCTTCGCCGCAACGCCTTCGTACAGCTTGACGCTGCCTGCAGGCGAGCCATACGCTGTCGTTAGAATGACCATGAGCTCAGCCGCTGTACCCGGTCTGGCCAGCGACGTGATGTCCACATACGGATCAAGCGGGTTCACTTCGCCGACCAGCTGTCCGTCCACGTATAGCTCGGCGAGCGAGGCGAAGCCCGGCAGATGCACGAACCAGCTGTCGCAGTCGGGCGATAACACGACTTGCTTGCGGTAACAGGCGGCATGGACGCTTCGGCCCGAGAGCCAGCCCCCAAAGCTGACGAGCGGCCGGCTGCATGCTCTGTCCCGTCCAAGCCCGGCTCCTTGCGCGCTGCTGCTTTCCCAAGGCTCGTAGCTCCAATTTTGCGTAATATCCTTGACGGCGGTCACCGCCACCATACCGGTTAGGCCCTTGAGCGAATGCAGCCGAAGCGCCGGAAGCCGGGGATCGTCAAAATTGGAATGGCCCCATATTTCCGTTCTTGCCAGCAAGCTCACGCGATCGGAACCGGCTGGCGGGCGCTGCAGCGGAACATAACCGTGTCCTCCTCCGGGAACGACCGTACCGGCATAAGCCCCATCCGCATATACGCTGATAATGTCGGCGGCATTTTGCACAAGAACGCCTACACAATTGTCCGGCTGTGGCAAACCTGCGCTGGCTTCGTACCACGCATAGCCCCGGTATACGCCGTTCCGTTCCAAATGAGACGCATGGTCGCCGAGCTCCTTGGAGAGACCGGATGGAAGGCCGAAGGCTGCCGTCTCCGACAATGTCCATTGAATATCAAACTCGACTTCCTTAAGGGGAGCCGTCTGGCTGGCGGTTAGAATGAATCCGGCCCCTTCTTCATAGGACTCGACCAGCAGCGCTTGCTCACGGCTCATGCCGATCAGCTTGGCCCGGCGGTCTCCGATCCGGATCAAAGCGCTGCCGGGCTGCTCCGCGGTAAAGCTGAATACGATATGCGTGCCGCTGCGCTCGAGAAGGCGCATACTGAAAGCTTCGACTTGGATCGGGTGTTCGGCATCGATGCGGATCCGGCCTGACGTGTCCGTATGAAACGCGATCACGGTCCGCTTCGCCAGTTGAGTCCGGTAAAACAGCTCGGCCCCCGCCGACAACACTGCCCCCGGAAGCCCCCACTGTTCGAGGGGCACTCCGACCGGCACGATCGGGCAGCTGCCTGAACGCGCCGTTATATCCATACTCTCCGCAGGGTCCCCACCCAGCTCGAATCGGAACGTACGATCATCCTCCGATACGTTAGGGAAGAACAGCAGCTCTCCTCCCCCTTTCAGCTTCAGCCCGTGACGCTCGGGCTCCCCGCCGATTGGCAGCGCTTCCGCAATGGCTTTGCCGTAGCAGTCGATGACCCGGCTGAGCAGTCTGCCCTCATAAGCTTCCGGACGCGGCTCGCCCGAAGATGAGATCATGCCGCCGAAGTCGTAATCCGAGGTCAAGAGCGCGAGCGGCTTGCCCCAATTGTTCGTTGCGTTCGTAAAGCCGAAATTCGTGCCCGACACCTGCAAATAAGGCCCCAGCAGCTTGGCGCCGCAGCCGAGCAGTCGCCGCAGCAGGAAATGGGATCGATTCGTCTCCGTCACCAGCAGCGGGAGTCCACGCTCCGCAAGCAGGCTGCGATAGACGAGCACCTTCTCCTCAAAGCAGGGGTCCCGGTCGTTCGGATAAAAATTGCAGGTAGGCACAACATGATCGGCAAGTCCGGAAGCCTCGTAAATGCCGCCTTGTCCGGCACAGGCAATCAGCGGCACGGATATCCCGTGGCGGAGAGCCATGTCGCGAAGCGCCGATATATATCCATGCGGATCCTCACAGCCGTAGAAATCCAGCTCATTGTCCAGCTGTACGGCAATAACGGTACCGCCGCGCCCCCACTGGGCTTCCCGCAAAATCGGCATGATCCGTTCATACCACCGCCCGACATGCTGCAAAAACTCGGGATTATTGTCCCTCAGCCGCAGATTCTCTTTTGTCAGCAAATACGCGGGAAGTGCTCCACCATCCCACTCGGAGCAAATATATGGCCCCGGCCTGGCGACAACCAGCAAGCCGCATTCGGCCGCCAGGCGCAGAAAGTGCTGCGCATCCTTCTCTCCCTGAAAGTCCCATACGCCTTCCTGCCGTTCATGATCATTCCAGGGAAAATACACATCGATGCAGTTGTACCCGAATTGCTTCACCTTCAAGAGCCGGTCCTTCCATAGCGCTCTCGGTATTCTGAAATAAAAAAGCGATGCACAAAGTATCAATTTGGCGTCTCCATTCAGTTTTACAGACTCCGCTGTAAGCAGCACCGATTCGGCCGCCGTTCCCGATTGCATCGTCGTTCCTCCCCTCGCCATCACCGCTATCTCCTGACAGCATTATTATAACGAGGGGAATAAAGCGTTTTCATTCAACGAAACATCCATTTCTTATACAAAACCTCGGCAGCTGTATACACCGGCGACCCCAAGATATAAAAAAATACAGATTCGTTATACAAAACGAAAAACCGGCCTCATTCGGCCGGCTACGAAACGGATGATGAACGTACAGGAAGTCTTCTGCGGTATTCGGTGACAGTAATGCCCTCCATTTCCTTAAACACTTTGCAGAAATAGGAAGCCTCCTGAAATCCGGTTTGCTCTGCGATCTGATACACCTTTGCCCCCGGATCCTGAAGCAGCTGCTTGGCTATCGTTATCCGATAGCGATTCATATATTCCGTCAAGCGATACCCCGTTTCACTCTTGAACAAATTGGATATATAATTGCCGCTCAGCTTCAGCTTTTCGGACAAATCCGCTAACGTGATGTTATCGGCGTAATGGGTATGGATGTAGTCCAAGATCATTTGAATTTCTCTTCGCCCTGACCTCAGGGACGTCCCGCTGACACAGCGGCTAAACATCGTGCTCAGCCGCTCTTTCAGGCTGGCGATCGGAGCTAATTCCTCTACCGCCAGGAGCGTCTCTTCCAGCCATTGATCCATGCGGTCGGCGGTCGGATTTTTCTCATAGGAGCTTGCCTTAAACAAAATAAACATATCCTTGATGAGCTGCAGCAGCTCGGTCGAAGATAACCGTTGAACGTTTGCCGTATGGAGGATCGCGTCCAGCTGCTGCTCAAACTGTTTGCTGTCCCCATGTTTGATGGCCGAAGCTAACGGCTGGGGATTCAGCTTCAACGGCTCTTTTCCGGCTGCCGGCTGCCGATTCATGGAAACATAAGCATACAGCTGTCCGCGTCCTTCATAGAACGCTTCGGATAAAGCCTCCTCAGCCTGCCGGTACAGCATGCTCGCTTCCATCAGTTTGTTTCCGGTACCGCTGAGCCCTGCCGTAACGATCCGGTCGGGCGATTTCAGCTTGGAGATGAGCCACATTGCATGCCTATGCGCATTCGCGTACAGCTCTCCTTCGCTTTTGGCCGCATCGAGCTTGAAGAGCACGGCGATTCTCCGCTTCGACATCATGGCCGCCATACTTCCCGTCTCGCCCGCTAGAAGACTGGCTTGTCTTTCCGCATATTGCCCGTTCGCTTCATGCCCGGGAGAGGACGACAGCGCCAGCAGCAGCACCGCGTACGGACCTTTGCGTATCGGAAGGCGCAGGGCCTCCGCATGGTCTTCAAAACGGCTCCAATCCGATATTTCTCCAGTCAGCAACTTCTTTGCCAGATTGGATTTCAGCTCGTTCAGGTTCGTCTGTATATAGTATGATTCATTAAGCTTCTTCCTCTCCTCGTCGATCTTGTCCCTCATTTGCTCCAATACCCGCTGCAGGCCTTCCGGCTCCAGATCGTGCTTCAGCACATAGTCGGCAGCCCCGAGCTTCAGAGCTTGCTTGACGAAATGAAAATCGTCGAACGAGCTGAGCGCTACGATCAGCACCCCCGGATCCTTTGCTTTGACCGTCTGGATCAATTCGATACCGTTCATTTCGGGCATGCTGATGTCGGTTACGATCAAATCAACCGGCTGATCCTGCAGCAGCTCCAGCGCATGCTTCCCATTAAGCGCCTCCGCAACGATCCGGAAGCCGTAATCTTCCCAATTCAGAATCGTTCTGACCGCATATCTGTAAATCGCATTATCCTCCACGATCATGGCCCGATACGGCACGACGCATCGCCTCCAGTTCCGTCATGTAAGGAAGCCGGACGATAGCTTCCGTTCCTTCGCCGGGCTTGCTGTTGTAGCGAAGCCCGTAGCATTCCCCGAAATACAGCTGAATTCTCTCGTGGATACTTCGGACGCCTATGCTGTATAAACCTTGTGGAGATGTCCCCCGCTGTTCGCGATGCAAAATGTCACTGATAACGCTTTCGTCCATACCGACGCCGTTATCCTTCACGACCAGCAGCAGTTCATTCCCTTCGCGCCGCGCTGAAATCTCAATGAGGCCGTTCCCTTTGGACATCTCGAGTCCGTGCAGGATCGCATTCTCGACTAGAGGCTGCAGCGTAAGAAACGGAACATAACCGTTCAGCAGCGTTTCGTCGATCCGGTAGTCCACCCGGAATGCATCCCCGTACCCGATTTTTTGCAGGTGAATATAACTGGCGATATTGGCGAGCTCCTGCTCCAGCAGATGAAGCTCCCCCTCCCGGCGCACCGACGTCTTGAGCAGCTGGATCAAAGAGGATACCATTTGCTCGATATCGGGCTGCCCCTTCATATGCGAGTACCAGCGGATCGTTCCTAACGTATTGTACAGAAAATGAGGGTTGATTTGCGCCAGCAGCGCCTTAAATTCCGCCTGCTGCTTGGCGATTCTCTCCTTATATGCTGAATTGATCAGCTCATTGATCCGGTGCACCATATAGTTGAAGCGGACCGACAGCATGCCGACTTCGTCCCGGCCCATCGGCACGACACGCACGCTGAAATCGCCTTCTTCGACTTTGCGCATCGTCTGCTCCAGCTTCTTGATACTTTTGGCCGTTGATTTGGACAATAAGGCGGCAATACCGGTAGAAATCAGGATGGCCGCAAGACATACGAGAGCAATCACCAAGCCGAGCAAGCGCGTCGTGGCCTGCAGCTTGCTCATGGGAATATAACATAGAACACGCCATCCCAAATCGCCGGATACCGCTGCCGTCAGCAAATAGCTCGTATTCGCGTCGCGCACGATTCTACTCGAAGCTGTCGTCGGGTCGCCCCCCCAAAGCCGGCCTGCCATCATTTCGCTAGACACCGGATGGCCTCCGCCGATCAGCACATCGCCGCGGCTGTTCATCACCTCAATATTTTCCCACTGCATCATTGAGCTGTTTACATCAATCGAACGGAAATAACGGGGGTCTACCCGGATCATGAGCAAGCCTAAACTTTCGCTCACTCTATCAATATTAATAAAATGCCTGAGCAGAACGATGTCCCCTTCCGAGGAGGTCCAGCCTAGATTTCCGCCGATTTCCGACAAATAGGCCTTCCCCATCTCGATCGTTTGCTGCGCAGCTGCTTCATCAAGACCTTTGCCGGCGCTTTCCATGCGTCCCCATCCATATATATATCCCGAACGGGATTGAATCAGTATCGATTTGATATACGGATTGCCGTTCCCGTGCGGCTCCAGCAGAAATTCCATCCGGCTGCGAAAAACCGGATAATTATCCGGTGTGACCGTCACCGTATTTTCCCCCAGGATCTGGCGGATTACGGGATCGGTAATGATGTATACGCTAGTGTTGAACAGCCCTTTGGCTCGATTGTCGATGTTGCCGGCAACCTGATGAATGACCTGCTTCGACATGTCTCTGGCATTGCTCACAATGTATTGCGAAGAGACATAGACGGCGAATCCGCCGATCGTCAGCGCAACAAATACGATAATAATGAAATTGGACAAAAATATTTTCGTTCGGAACCTGAGACTCTTCATCCGTTCGTTCAATAGCCTTATCATCATCTACGTCTCCTGATCGTATTGAACGATTGATTCAACGCATCGATACATTTCTCCACGTTGTGATCCTTATCGACGATAAATTCGGTCAGAGCGTTGACGTACGCCTTATTCAGACGCTGATCTTCGAAGCCGGCGGTAATATGCGACCAATCGACCGTACGGGACGGTTCCAAGTAGAGACGATTGAATTCCGCATAGATCGGATCTAAATCGGGAGTTAGCCCCTTAATGACGGAAATGGCTTTCTTATCCTGCTGAAACACACGCCCCACCTCTTGCGTCGAGAACAGCTCCAATATTTCCGTTGCCAGCTCCACATGCGGGGACTTCGGGTTGACGACGATCCCGCCGGTGGATTTGACCGCAAATTTGGCGTCCTTAGGATCATCCGTACCGGGAAAAGCAAATAAGCCGATTCGGCTGTCCGGCTCCAGCGATTTGACTCCGTCTACCGTCCATGTTCCGTTGATGATCATAGCGGCTTGCCCGGAGGCCAGCAGCCCAAGCGCTTGATTCCAGTCCGTCTCGAACGGATTCGGATTCGTATACGCAAGCCTTTGTCCGAATCGTGTCAGCACCTGGGCGAACCGCCCTTGCCCGTCATCGAAGCCGGCCAGCCCCTGCTCAATGCGAAGCATCCAATCCGGATCCGACGCCAGAAGATTGGCAATCAAATCCGGGTTCAAATCCCAGCTAATCGTCCAGCTGTCCTTGTATCCGGCAGCGATAGGGATAATTCCCTGCTTTTGCAGCCGCTTGCATACGGCCAAAAATTGTTCCCAAGTTTCCGGGATATGCGTAATACCGGCTTTGGCGAACGCGTCTTTATTATAAATGATGCCGGCGCCATTCATATCGATCGGCAGCGCCCATACGGAGCCGTCCGGCGTTCGAACGCCGTTCAAGAACTTATCCTCGATATTGGACAGGAACGGGGCATCTTTCAAATTCAGCGCATAGCCGCTGTCGATGAAATCCTTCGTTTCCGAGATGGAGTCAATCATATACAAATCCGGCATCTCGTCCGTCACGACCTTGGAACGCAGCGAGCTCATGTAGATGCTGCCGCTAATGCCTTCGATTGCAAACGATACCTCAGGATGGCTTTGTTTAAATTTGTCCGTACCTGCCTTCAGCCATTTCCTCGCCCCATCCTCTTCAAAGTGATGCATCCAAGTCAGCGTAACAGGCTTAGGAGCTTGCACGGCGGCGGAATCCTGCAGCTCGGATTGACAGGAGCTTAACAGGAGTGCCGACAAAGCGGCTATCCCGAGCCATCGATTTTTCATCACAACCACCCTCGGCATTATGGATATAACAGCGCTTACAATACATATTATAAGGGATTACTTGGATAACGGATATGAAAATCACGCAGACCACCAGCCAATCGGACATGCCTGTCGGCTTGGCTGACGGTCCAATACCCGCTGCTGTTTAATTCGGAGATAGGATTGAGGGGAAGCTGTCTCGAGGTACACTCTCGCTGCAAATTGTATCGCTTCATCGATATTCCGCACCGTTCATCGCTTCTAGTCTTCACCCGGATCGTTCGCCTTCAGCTTGCGCTTTTGCTGCAGAAGCGGCAGCAAGTCCCGGTCATCTTCACTCAGGAAATCTGCCATACCCCCTTCATTGCTTTCCTTGTAAAATTTCCACGCCACACTGTCAACCTGCTCTCCGAAGAGAGTAAGGCTGCCGCCCTCCGCTCCGAGTTCCGGGATGGTTTGCATATATGGGGCCCCCTTCCATCAAACTACATCATCTTCCGCATTTCCTCCATCAGAAACGTGTACGACATTTCCCGCGGATAGAAAGCGTTCGGATGATGGTATCTAATGATGCTCGTACGCTGGGCGCCCCACCACAAATACTCCAGTCCACCGGGGCTTCGTTTGGCTTCGAAGTCTTGATGAGCCGCAATCAGGGATTGCCGCACCGCTTCAAACACCGCCTGGCCGCAGCACAATACGGTGTTAGGCTGAAGGATTCGCAGCTGCTCGACCAGCAACGGAGCCGTATCTTTGGCATACTGCATAATGACGCGATCATCCGCCGCCGCCCCGCCTGCTGTTTTCTTCACATTGGCAAAGTATACCCGCTTGAAAAATCGATCCGCTTCCTCCCTAATCTGGGGGTAGCGCTCCTCGACTTCAACAAAGCTGGGAAAATGGTGCAGCACGGTTCCTTGAGCAGTACCATTATTTTGAACTGAGGCCGGCTCCACTGCTCTTCATCGACGTCCCCATCGGGAATAAATAAACCGCTCCGGTTCATAGGGAGTTGTTGATATTTTTGAAATAGAGCCGCCAGCTGTTCATTCGTTGTCTTCACCGTCAGGCAACTCCCGTCACAATCGATAATTTGGGTCATGATGAGCCCCGTCTAACAAATGACATATTCGCACCGGTTCGTAAAATAGAGCCCTGCTTCCTTCACCTTCAGGCCGAGCATCGACTCCCACTTCTCGGCGTATCTCCGAACCTGCGGCGCATAATACCGTACGAACTGCTCCCGATGCTCCTCCTCGAACAGATCCGTCTTGAAATCGACGATAACCCAGCCGTCGTCTTCTTCGAACACAAGGTCGATAACGCCCTTGAGCAGTCGCGGCACAGCCTCAGTCTTCTCCATATCCATAAACGAAAACTCGTGATACGCCTGCTTCGCCTGCCGTCTGCGCCGCCATAGCTCGCTGACCAGCACGCGCTGCACGGTTGCCGCCGCCTCAGGCAGCCACTTGGCGTCGAGCTCTTCCTCCTCGGCCGCCAGCCGCACGAATGCCTCCAGCCGTTCAGCCCGCAATCCGCCGCCGAGAGCGTCGATGCAGCGGTGCACAACAGAGCCGAACGCCATGCCTCGGCCCTCCGAAGGGCGGGGCAGGTCCACGTCTCCGCCGGCCTTCGTCAGCGCGGTCACATTGATGCGAGCATATGACGGCGTACCCTTCTCAGCCAGCCATTGCCGCCATGGCTCGAGCGACGCGGCAACATCGGGCGCACGCGTCATTGGCTCGCGAACCGCCGCTTCCGCCGACACTTCCTCCAGCTCCGGCTGGCGCTGGAGCGACACGGCCAGCTTGCTCCATGGGTCGATCGCCGGCTTCGAAGGATATAAGCTGACGATGAGCAGCTGCTTCGCACGGGTGGCCGCAACGTAATGAAGACGGTCTTCCTCCGCATGCTGGTACACGCGTTCCTTCTCCGCCTTCTCCATCCAACCGGCAGGCTGGGCTACAACCTCTTTCGTATAAGCATCCTTGTCGCGGCGAATTGTAAAATACCCGAGAGCCGGCTCAACGCTTCGGTCCACGTGCTCCTCCGCATCGAAATCGTTATGCCCGCACGGACATGCAAGGAAGACTACCGGAGCCTCCAGCCCCTTCGCTTTATGAAGATTCATAATGCGAACGGAATCGCCGGAGCCGGCGAACAAGCCGGTGCCCTCAAGGGCGTCCGCTTCCCTCAGGCGCCGTAAATACGACGTCAGCTCGAACCAAGCCGCAGAAGCCGGCAGCTCTTGCTGAATCAGCTCGATCAGCTTCACCAGCGTTCCTGCCCGGATCTCCCCCGTGTCCCGAACCGCCGCATATGGAATGAGCCCCAGGTCGTCCACGATCCCGACGAAAGCGGCCAAAGCAGGCATGGATCGCACTCGACTCCAATAAGAACGTATTCTCGCCAACGCGTCTCCGACCAGCTTCGCTTCGGCCGATGCGAATTGCTCCTCTTCCGCTGCCGGGAACAACGCAACGCGGCCCATCTCCATCGCATAGTGGAACAGCGCCACGTCACTAAGCCCGAACAAAGGTCCGCGCAGTACCGCCAGCAACCGAACCGCATCCGTGTAATCGCCCAGAAACTCGGCAAGCTTCAGCAGCGCTTCCAGCTCCTCGCCGCCGGCGCGGTCGCCGGACGTATCGGAAGGAATGCCGTAGCGCTCGAGCTTGGCGGCATACAGCCCGATAAACTCCCTGCGCTTCAGCAAAATCATAAAGTCGCCGGGATCCGCAGGACGCGACACACTTTTGCCATCCACCACATCTTCCACTTGCATACCGCCGCGGCACGCCCAAGCGATCCACGCCGCGATGCGTTCGGCATCCCAAAGAGCGATGTCCGCTTTGCGGTCGCGTTCCTGCTTCGGCACGGTCAGCACCTGTACGCCATGCGCCGACTTCTTCCCCTTCGGGTTGACACGGCGCGTCAGCATCGCCGTAAAGCCAGCCTGATGATCGGCCTTCTCCCCGGCCGGAACAAACTTGCTCTCGAACGCATAATTGACGTATTGGCCAATCGACTGCACCGAGCGAAAATTTTGCGTTAACTGCAGCACCTCTCCAAACGAGGCCATACGCCCTTTGACAAAGTTGTACGTCGATATATCCGCCCGGCGGAAACGGTAAATCGACTGCTTCGGATCCCCTACGATGAACAAAGATCCCGGCCTTGGCACCTGCTCCCGCCAGCGGTCCTCATCCGGCAGCGCCCCGGTCAGGAGCAGCATCATCTCCGCCTGAATCGGGTCCGTATCCTGAAATTCGTCGACAAGAAGCCGGGTGTACCTGCGTCCGAAATACTGGCGCACATCCCGATGCTCCCGCAAAAGCTCAGCTGTCTTCATCAGCAAATCCTGAAAATCGAGCATCCCGCCTTCCATCCGATTCGCCGCCGCAGAACGTACCGCCGGCAGTACGAAGCGTATCAGCTTCGGATGCAAATATTCGCGCCACGACTCCAGGAACGGCCCCAATACAGTGCGCTGCCATTCGAGGAACGCTTCCTTGATTCGCTTCGCCTCGCCCTTATCCGTCCACCGGTTTTGCGTCACGTCAAGCGTACGGTCGAACAGCTTTGCTAAATCGAGTACAACCCGATCGTCGCCCAAGTCCATATTCCGTACGAATCGCTGCGCATGACGCACGGTCTCCTGCAGCGTATCCCAGCCTTTGTCCGGCGGTATGCTCGGAATGAATCGTGCCGCATCGTGTACAAGCGCAGGCAGCGACAGACGAATCACATCAAAGTCGGGACGATCCGTGTCCTCCGTATAAATAACGACGTCTCCGTACTGCGCTACGCGGTGATAAACAGCGCGCAGCTCCTCCGGCTGCACGCCGAGATCGAGCAGCTCCTGCAGCAGGACATCCCGGCCCTCATCCCTTAAGCGCTGCAAATAGGCGTCGAAGCTCCGGTCGCGCAGCTCCTTCGACTCCGTCTCGTCGATTTCGCGAAACCCAGGGTCGAGCCCCGCTTCAATCGGCCGCTCCCGGAGCAGCCTGCCGCAGAAGCTGTGAATCGTGCCGATAAAGCCTCGGCCAAACTGCATCACCGCAAGCTCGAGCCGCTCACGCTCCACCCGGTTCCCGCCCGCAGCAGCCTTCTGCAGCTCCTCCTCCAGCTTCAAGCGAAACCTTCCGCTTAGCTCGGAAGCGGCTTTGTTCGTGAAGGTGATGGCGGCAATCTCGCCAATCTCCGCCTCTCCTTGCTTGATAAGGTTGATCATCCGGCCGACGAGCGATGTCGTCTTGCCCGAGCCGGCACCCGCCTCCACCAAGAAGCTGACACCAAGCTCCTGCAAAATTTTACGGCGGGCGTCCTCATCCTCCCGTCTCGCTCTCTCGATATCAAGCATACGACTCCACCTCCGTCAGAGGATTGAGCGGCGCCGCTCGGTCCGGATCCTTCCGCTTCTCCTTCATCCATTCCGCATGCGGTCCGCACACTTCCCGATACTCGCACCAGCTGCACTGCCGGGCATCCTTGGTCGGGGGAAAGATCCCCCTGCGCATCGCTTCCAGCATACGGCCGATTAGCCGCGCCGTATCCTCGGCCCGGTCCTGGCTTCTCGTTATCTCATGTCCTTGTCCCCGAAACGTAGGAAAATAATACCCCGCCTCCACCACCTTCGCTTCCGGGTCCAATCCGCTGCGCCGCAGCCACTGCTGGGCGGCGGCCGCATAGACGGCGTGCTGAAGCTGCGTACCGCCGGCAAAATACCCGTCCTCGCGGTATTTGCGCGAGCTGCCGGTCTTGTAGTCGAGTATTTTGTACGTATGCGGCTCCAGCTCATCGATGCGGTCAATATATCCCCGCAAAGACAGCGTCAGCCCTTCTCCCAGCTCCACCGTGAACGGTTCATCCTCACCGTGCAGCTCCAGCTCCATGAAACGCGGCTGCGACGTGCGGCTCTGTTCCGAATTCCAAAAGATCGCCGCGTCTCTGCGAATGTGCTCACATTCCTTCAGCATGACATGCTCGCTTGGAGCCGGGATTTCCTGCACGGCTTTCTGCAGCGCCTGCTCCGTAATGCGCTCCAATCGGGTTCGATCGTGACTACCGCCCTGCTCATTCGTCTCCGCCCAGTAGCGCTGGTAAATTTCGTGCAGCAGCGTTCCCCGCTGCGCGGCATCCAGCCACCGCGACCGGTCAAACTCCGCCGGCTCCTTCGGCCGGACGCGCAAAATCTCTTGATAAAAATATTGCAGCGGACAGCGCGCGAACAGCTCCAGCTTGCTTACGCTCGTCGCTGCCGGAACAGGTTCATAAGGACCGGGATCGAACACCCCGTCATACGGTCCGATTTCGCCGTCCATCCGGCTCTCCAGCGCCAGCTGTCCTGCATGAAGCGATGGATACGCCGCAAGTACCTCATGAAGTCCCGCCCGAATCGTTCGGCTACCTCCGATCAGCGTCTTCAGCCATACCTCCTGCGCATCGATGGGGACCCGCCCGCCGGAAGACAACACGCCTGCCGCCTGCGGAAGCGCATGATGCAAATCCTCGTAGCCGGCGGTCTCACGGCCGCTTTGCAGCCGGAAGCACTGCAGCAGCTCGAAGGCCGCGTTCTGTTCTTGCTTATCGGCGATCCGGTACGAGCTATAGCTCATCGTACATTGCCCGCGAATGGCGCCGAGCCGCTCGGCCCTGGCTTGCTCCTCCTGCTCCGCACGCGCTTTCGCCGTTTCGAGCCGGGACGATATCCGCTGCCGTTCTTCGTCGAGCAGAATCGGGTCTTGACTGGAGGCAAGAGCCCAGCTCCTCTCATCCATACCGATGATGAACGTATAGGGCCGGCCGGTCTGCCCCCCGTCTTGCAGAGAGGCCACTTGCAGCCGCCCCTCCGACGGAATGCCGCTCCCGCCAAAGGTTAGCCGCTCGATTTTGTCCCGGACGAATCGAATCGCCATCGGCCGGTCCATCGTTCCCGTATCTGCGCAACGGAGCGTTTCGAGCATCTGCCGGATGCACGCTTGGGCCACCGCTTCGTATTCCCCTCGCGCCGGTACCGATTGCAGCATCAGCTGAATACCTACCGCTACGGCTGAAGGAGACCACGCCGCATCGTCCTCCGGCAAACAGGCGAACCAGTTCTGGAACCAGTCGGCAAGCCTTTTGGCCGGGGTAGTATCAACAGGGTCGGCATCCGGAGCTATCTCGTTCAATGCCTGCGGCACGATTTGCGTAAGGATGTCGTACCTGTCCCGCCCCCAGCCTATGCCGGATTTTTCCAGAACACGGATATAGCTTCCGGTCGATATCGATTCCTCCGCCGCCGGTGGGCGCAGTATGCCTTGCTTCAGCGCCAGCAGGATCCAATCCAATTGATAGCCCGATTCCAGCCAGGCAAGAAATAAACGCACGGCCTGGCCCGTTACGCTGTAATCGATCGGAATGCCTCCCGAATAGATGCAAGGAATATCGTACTGGAGCGCGGTCGTATAAACGGCAGATGTATACAGACCGGCATTCGAAACGATCAGCTCTGCCTGATCAGGCGGAATGCGGCGTTCCGCCATACGGCGAAATACTTCACGCACCTCGGAGACAGGACCGTGTGCATGGAAGAACTCCATATGTTGATAGGGAAAATCTGATTCCGGCATTGTAAACGCTGCATCCGCCTCCAGCATCGTCAAGCGTCCGCCGGTAATCGTCTCCAGTGCCTCCCGCTCAGCCGCCGATAGGCGGACGTGTCTGTCCATCAAATAAACCGTTTGTCGGGGATCCGGCTCTACATAATGGCGCATTTCCGCCGCATCGGCCAGCCGGTGCCGGGCAAGGTATTCCTCATACAGCTCCAGCAGCCTCCGCACGTAACGTCCCTTCGGCATGCTCTCGAACGAATCCGGCTGCAAGTGCTCCGAGCGGATCATCGCATGGCGCAATTCTTGGATCGCGCTTAGGAAACAGCCCACTACCCCGGGGGACAGCAGCTGCAGCGGTACGTAAGGCTCAGGCTCTTCCACGGCGATCCGATGCATGAACCGGTGCACGGCCCAGAACGCATCCTCGGCATTCAGCTCCGCCACACCTTTCTCCGAAAGCGGCAGCCGGGCGCTATGCCCAATAAGCGATTGCGGTGTCGCGATCTCGATATTTATGACTGCTTTGCCGGTGCGGCACAACCGTTCCAGCCATTGATGTCCGGCCGCATGACTGCGGGTGATCAACACTTTCCTTTGCAATGGGAACTGCTGCAATATCGTTTCAAGATGGGCCAAGCGGCGACTGGTCATCCGTCGTACCTCCCGGTCGTATTTTCGCGTTATTACCGATACAGCTCTCGCCAGCGTTCCAACTGCTCCCTCATCGCGTCCCGATACGATGCCGGCTCCAAGATTTCCGCATCCGGACCGTAAGAATTCACCCACATCAGAAACTCCCGGTCATGATTCAACACAACCTCCAGCAGAGGACTGCCGTCCGCTTCGTCTTTCATTTTCGGCTCGACAAACCATTCTTCCTCCTTGATGTACCGGGCTACCTTCGGCGGGAAGCGGCTTTAAACCGGATATCGCGCCCCTCTCCCCGCTCGATCGAGAACGTATTTTTCATATATTGGCGGATGCTGAAATTCCCTTTATCAAATGTACGATCCGTAATTCAGGTTAAATTTACTATTCCATGGAAAGAAGTCCGATACCTGCCTGAGACTTCTATTTTTCGTTCCATCGCCCGATACTTGCAGCCTGTTGCTTGTTGTATGACAGCATAGCATCCTCTTCATGTCGAGGGGATGTCAGCGAACATGTGTTTCCTTTTGATTGTTTGAAGAAGGAGTTTGCTTCTATTTCTTGAATTTCTAATTTTATCGAAACATTCATCAAATTGGAGAAGGGAGCGGGTTTATTATGATGATAAAAGGTATCGGCGGAATATTTTGGAGGACTAAAAATCTAGATGCGATAAAAAAATGGTACAGTGAAGTACTGAAGATTGAAATTGAACATTGGAATGGGACTATACTCAAACCCCAATCGGAAACAGAAATTACCTTTTCTTTCTTTTCTGAAGACGACCCTTACTTCCCAACCGAACAGCAAGTCATGTTAAATTTCGAAGTCTATAATCTAAACGAGACTATTCAGCATCTTGAACAAATTGGTGTGCCTCTTGTAAAGGAAAAAGAGATTAGCGAATTCGGCAAGTTTATTTGGATTAAAGATCCTGAAGGCAGACTGATTGAGCTGTGGGAGAAATAACGGGTTGTCATTATTCATATTTTGTTGAACAAACGGATGCTTGAGCATTATTTTATTGGATGGGATCGTATGAATTATATTAAATACATCTTACTGGCTTTGAATATCTTTGGGGGAATTTATTTAGTAAACATGGATATCGGATTTTATTTCTGGTCTCCAATAATTTATTTTTATGGTCTGGGGCTCATTTGGTCGTTCCTATGCTTTGTATCCATTATTTCTATTCCAATAGAAAATGAAAGACGCTTTCATCATAAATTTGTAATCTTCTTGGTTATGTTTCTAAGTGTCCATTGGCCAATGATCATATTAATAAAATCATTTTAGAATTGATTAGCTGGGACATTATACAGAAAGCCCATATAAGGCCCCAAAAGATTGGATGGATACCTGACACTTCCGACAGAGTAATGAACGTAGAACGACTGTTGGGGTGCTGCCTGACCCTACCGTTTACTGCAGCATCTGCGCCATGATCGATTCGTTAGCAATAGCTGTAGTTTCAGGCGATCCGACCGTCTGCATAATTCCGCACATATTTATTCAAATTCGCATTGAAACCTTGTCCCCCCTTCCTCCGTAATAAGAAAAAGCCTAGACGTTGTCTAGTAAACCATTACCATTCGGGAGGAATTACTATGGGTTTGTTTGATATGTTCAAAGGCGACAAGAGCACTGAAGGCATGACACCGCACTTCGCATTTGCCACTTCTTTGCTGTACATGATGCAATCCGACGGCGAAATGGATCATGAAGAAGTCGGCCAGCTGCTGGCCGTTCTCGGCGGCGAAAACAAGAACGGCGTCATCGGCGTCGGCGCCAACAACCGCGAGCTGCTCGACCGCGCATTGAAATACATTCGTTCGAATTCGGTCGACAAGTTCATCAGCGAAGCCGCTCCGATTCTGACCGACGCTCAGAAGATGTGCATCCTGGTCAACCTCGTCGACTCCTCGCTGGCTGACGGCGAGCCGGAGCGCCAAGAGCAGGAGCTGTTCGCGAAGTTCATGAAAGGCTTCGGCATCGATGAAGCCCGCTTCACGCCGTTCTTCGAAGTCATCGTCCTGAAGAACGACCGCTCCGTATTCCTGAATCAGAATCACCCGAAAAATCAAGCAGGCTACCAGGTAAGCCTGACTGTGTAACGGAAAAACGCACATATGCAAAAATCCCGATTCGTTCGCGATCAAGCGCAATCGGGATTTTTGCTGTTTACCGGCCGAATTGATGCAGCATGACCGACTTCGCCTGTTCCAGCACCGGCAGCTCCGATGCCACGTACGCTTGCAGCTTCAAGCCGGTAATCAGCTGGTGCATATAGTCGAACACCCTCGGATTCGCGGCCCACAGCCCCTCCGGCAGTATGCCGGCTGATTGAATCAGCTCCAGCATCCGGGCCGTTACCTCGCGCGGAGCGCTCGACTTCTCGAACAGGGCTGTGTGCAAAATCATTTCCGATTCATGATCGACAACGAGCAGCATCAGGGGATAGAACGGCTTGTCCCCTTCTTGGATCGGCATCGGCAGGAAAAAACAGTCCATCTCCCATAAGGCGCCCTTGGCCGGCTTGAGCGATTTGCGCAGCTTGGCAAGCTGCAGCTGGTCAAGCGGGCCTGCTTCAGGATCTTCGGGGATCATGCCGGGTCCCGGCACGATCCGTTCCTCGCCCCAATTAATCGGCGATGTTCCGGTCCGGTGCGGCACACGGGTAACGAATGCTCCCTTCGGATCGAGCATATCGTCGGGATTCGACCGGTACGCCGAGGCTGTCTGCAGCGTCTGCTCGATCGCTACGGTCAGGAACGCCGCCAGCTCATCCGAAAACTCCGGCCACGGCACATACCCCGGTTCAAACAACCGAAAGCTCGGCCATGCTCCGGCTCCCCTATACGACAGCCCCAGCTCCTTGATTCGCTTAAGCTCTACAGGATACAGCTCACGACGATCTTCGAACGAGAGCAGAAGGCTGTGCTGAATATATCTCGGATCTTCATCCAGCGACCCTGACAGCATCCCTTGCAGCGTATATAACCCCGTATCGCCCAAGTAAACGGCAAGACCTGTCATATGCCCGCCGCGCCCCAGTACGCTGCAATAGCCCGTCAGACTGGAGGCAGGGTCCTTCACGGCGACAATATGAATGTCCTCCATCCACTCCCAGCATCGGGAACGTTTAAACTCCGAGGCCATTTCGTACAGTCTGCCCCATACTTCGATATTTAGCGGCGATTTGGCCGCTTTCGCTCTGTTGCCCATTCCGCAGATTCCTCGATTCCGGTCGGCATCGCAAGCTCAATTGCTTTGCACACGCCTGCATGACCATGGTAGAATTCAGTCCATATTGAATGCTTGTCGCAGTATTTCGTACCTTCCCATTGTACGACGAATCCGAAGCTTCTGCCAGATGCGGCATGGTCATACACTGATCTAACCGCGCTGCTTCACCAAAGAAAGGAGCTCAACCTGTCATGCTCAAAAACTCTCCCTACCTGCTGCTCCTCCTTGCCGCATGCTTCTGGGGAGGCAATTTCGTCGTCGGCAAGGCGCTTGTCGCCCATATGCCGCCGATCACGCTAGCGGCAATTCGCTGGAGTGTTGCCTTTCTATGTCTCCTTCCGCTATTCGGAAGGGAGGCTTGGCGGCATCGCAGCACATTCATGACGCACTATAAATCCATTATTTTTCTGGCATTGACCGGTGTAGCCGGCTTCAATACGCTGACCTATATCGCCGTTCAGTATACCGGCTCGATCAATGCTTCATTGATGAATTCCGCGACGCCAATTTTCGTGCTGCTGCTTTCCCGGTTCCTTCTTAGCGAGCGCATCGTCGTTTCCGCCATCCCCGGCATCGTCGTCTCCATGCTGGGCGTCGCCTGGATTATCGGCCGCGGCAGCATGGACGCGATCCTCGGCCTGCGCTTCAATCAGGGAGACTTGTGGATGGTAGCCGCAATCGCCTGCTGGGCGCTATATTCCGTCGGTATGAAGAAATCCGCCGGTCGCTTCCCGGCTACACCGCTGTTGCTCGTACAGACGGCGATCGCGTTGGTCGTGCTCATTCCGCTCGCAGCCGCTGAAACGGCCGTCACTAACGCTCCTATCGAGTGGTCCGCTTCGCTCGTGTTCGGACTGCTATACGTTGGCATCTTCGCCTCGATTGCCGCCTTCCTGGCATGGAATAGGGCGATCGCCTTGATCGGGCCGCAGCGCTGCGCCGGCTTCCTGAACTTCATTCCGCTCTTCAGCGCCATCTTTGCCGCTGCGTTTACCGGCGAACAGCCCCACGGGTATCATCTGCTGGGCGCCGTGCTGATCATCTCCGGGGTATACGCAGCCAATCGAATGCTGCGCCGGCAGGCCGCCGGCGGGACAAACGCCGGGTGAATTCCCTCATAATGCCGCATAACGTCGAATATGATGACACCAGATGATGTTTGTTTGGAACCTCCAAACGGAAGGTGGCATTACTTATGATGATTCACGTCGTACGGCCCGGAGACACGATTTATAGCGTCGCAAGAGCATATGGCGTCAGTCCTGCCGGTATTATCAACGCAACGCTGCCCCCCGATCCGGGTCATCTGGTCGTCGGACAAACGCTGCTCATCCCTACGCCTCCACCGGCTAACTTACCGGCAGCGCATATCAACGCCTACATCGAACCGAGAGGAACGGAAGCGGATGCGGCGATGGTGCGCGAAGTCGCCGCCGGCTTGACGTACGTCGCTGTGTTCAGCTATGAAGTGAAGGCCGACGGCAGTTTCAAAGCGCCCAAGGACGACATCGTCGTCCGTGAAGCGCGGCGTCTCGGTGTTGCTCCGCTTTTGACGATCACCAACTTCGAAGCCGGTAAATTTTCATCGGAGATTGCTCGCGCGGTCATCCGGGATCAGGCTGTGCAGCGGCGCGTCATCGATCAGCTGATGAATTTGATGCGAACGAAGCAGTATCGCGGCGTCAATGTCGATTTCGAGTACTTATTCCCTGAAGATCGTGAAAGCTACAATCAGTTCCTCCGTAACCTGGTGGCTCGGGCAAGACCGGAAGGCTTCCTCGTCTCGACCGCCCTCGCGCCGAAGACGAGCGCCGCTCAAAAAGGGCTTCTGTACGAGGCGCACGACTATGCCGCACATGGCCAAATCGTCGATTTTTCAATCCTGATGACCTACGAATACGGCTGGTCCGGAGGTCCGCCGATGGCCGTCGCTCCGCCGTTTCAAATCCGCAAAGTGCTGCAGTTTGCCGTATCCGTCATGCCGCGCAACAAAATCATGATGGGTCTGCCCCTATACGGCTACGATTGGACGCTCCCGTACGTGAAGGGCGGCAGATGGGCGAAGCGCGTCAGCCCGCAGCAAGCGTATACTCTGGCCTACCAGAGGCACGCTGCGGTACAGTACGATATTCGCCAGCAATCGCCGTTTTTCAATTATTGGGTTGACGGCACCCAGCATGTCGTCTGGTTCGAAGACGCACGCAGCATGCAGCAGAAATTTAACCTCATGAAGGAATTCGGACTGCGGGGCGGCTCCTACTGGGTGCTCGGCTCATCGTTCCCGCAAAATTGGTCTCTGCTGAGAAACACGTTCCGTATCGTGAAAATATAGCGAGGAGGCGTTTTAATTGTACAACTGGTACAATCATCCGCAGCATCCGCCATATTTGCACAATCCGCAGCTGCAATATCCGAGATATCCGGAAATTGCTCCGCACCTGTACTCTCCTTTCTGGCCGGCGACGGCGGCTCCCTATGGGACCGTTCCGCCCGAACAGCTTGGTCAGCCCCTACAGCCCGACCAGTCCGTCCATCGGCAGGTCAACGTAAGTGCCGGCGTCGGATTGGAGCACCTCCACCAGCTGCTTGAAGCACAAATGGCCGTCAGCCACGAAATTCTCGAGCTCGTCAGAAAGCAGGTTCGCGATCATCTGCAAGCGGAGGACGATGCGGAAGAGGTGTTTTTCCAGCATCCCGCAATCTTGGAAGATACGTCGGAGTAGCTGGAAGCTCCCGGTTCATCCCATGGGTGAAGTCGGGAGCTTTTGCATGTCGAGTGACCGAAAGCAGCCTATTTTGCCGGACATAGGCATACATCTATCCCGAGTCCGAAAGGCCGACATATTTTATAGCAGCCTATCTAACAAGGAGTGAAGATTCACCAATGGGATTCATGCCGCCGCCGCAAGGACCTGGCAATCCGTTCGGTCCTTTCTTTCCGCAGGGACAGTGGCCCGGTTCCGGGCCCTTCACACCGCCGCATCACGGACCGGGCTCGCCCGGACAGCAAGCGCCGACTTCTCCGCCGCCGTCTTTTGTGCCTCAAGCACCACAGCAATCGCTTTATGCCGTTGACCCCGGCGCCATCTCGGGCTGCCTGTTCCGCTTTACTTATGTTTGGCTGAATCATGGCGGCAACTTTTGGTTTTATCCGGTCTTCGTCGGCCGCAGATCCGTAGCCGGCTACCGCTGGACAGGATTTCACTGGATGTATTTCGGAATCGATTTGAACCAAATCCGTACGTTTACTTGCTACTAATACGGGTAAAAAAGCTCGGAACGTGCGGAAATGTCAGATCTCCCGGTTAAGCGACAATAAAGGATTCCGATCGATATTTCTCGGGAAATAATTTCATGCAAAAAACAACACCTCCAGGGCGAGAAGCCCCTGTAGGTGTTGTTGTCGTCAGTTTATTTCAGTTCAATCGTTCTCAGAATAACGGTTGTCGCTTCCGCATGAGTCGTGCTCGCTTGCGGCTTAACCGTGTTGTCTTCGTATCCGTTTAAGATACCCTTGTCTGCGGCAATCGCCACCGCATCGACAGCCCACGTTTCACTTCCACATTCAATTACCGCCCCAGCAGAACTTATATCCGAACCCGCGCACCGTCACCAAATAGGCCGGTTCCGCAGGGTTCTTTTCAATTTTGGTGCGCAGCGTGCGAATATGCACCATAACCGTGCGCTGATCGCTTGCCCGGTCCCAGCCCCAGACTTGTCCGTACAGCTGCTCGACGCTGAACACCCGGTTCGGATGCCCGGCCATGAACAGCAGCAGCTGACGCTCCTTCGCAAACAGCGTCACCGGCTTGTCGTCGATGCTCACCTCGTAACGGGCAGGATCGATGCGCAGCCGGCCATCGTGCCAGATGGGCCCTGCGGGCGGACTGTCCGCTTCAAGCTCTTGCCTGCCGCTGTCCTGGTATCGCCGCAGCTGCGCCTTCACCCTGGCCACGACGACGCTCGGCTCGAACGGCTTCGTTATATAATCGTCCGCGCCAAGCTCGAGGCCGTCTACGATGTCGCTTGACTCTTTCTTGCAGGAGATAAAAATGATCGGCACATTCGATTGCTTCCGAATTTCCCCGGCCAGCTCCGTTCCCGTCCGGTCAGGTAGCACAATATCGCTAAGCACGAGGTCGTACGTTCCGCACCGAAACAGCTCCCATCCGGCTTCGGCACTCTCCGCGGCATCGACCTGCAGGCCGCCGCCTGTCATGTAGATGGTCATAATCTCGCGAATGTCTGCATCGTCTTCTATGAACAATATGCGCCCTTGCCCCATGCCGCTCTTCCTCCCGCTTTATGGTGTCTACACCCGCTGTACCGGTATAGTAAAGCCGAACCGGCTGCCGAACCCGACCTCGCTGACCAAGTGTACCGAACCGCCATGATGCTCAACGATCGCCTTGCTGATCGCAAGTCCAAGCCCGCTGCCGCCCGCCGATCCGGTTCCCTTCACCCGATAAAATCGTTCAAACACGTACTCCTGCTCGGCTGCCGGAATGCCCGGTCCGTTATCGGCGACGCTTATCTCGATCATGCACGCCGGGCTGCCGGCCGGAGCATCAGGACCTGCAGGATCATCGCCAGCACCGCCGGCCACGGAGTCGCCTAATGCCTTCGAAGCATTCCCCGCCTCTCCCCCGTTCTCGGGAAATGCCAATTGAACTGTTATACAGCCGCCTTCCGGCGTATATTTCCGCGCGTTGGACAGCAGATTAACCATCACCTGCTCGATCCGGATCGGATCGATGTCCGCCTTCCAGCAGGCCGCCTTCACTTCATCCGCACAAACGAACGAAAGCGTATGCTCCGTTACGTCCAGAGCATAAATCCGAAACATCTCTCTAAAAAACGGAACGACTTCGACCTCTTGAAAATGAAGCGAAACCTGCCGCGTCTCCAAACGGGTCAGCTCCGTCAAATCGTCAAGCAGCCGTTCCATCAGCTGCGTACGCTCATAAATACGGGACACATAACGAAGATAATCGCCTGCAATCAGCCCGTCCAGCATCGCCTTTGAAAACCCTTTGATCGTCGTGATCGGCGTACCAAGCTCATGGGAAATATCCGACAGAAGCCGCTGCCGGAATTCGGCCATCCGGGACAGCTCCGCGTTCGCCTGCTCCAGCGTCACGTTCGCCGACTTCAAATCCTGCGTACGCTCCTGAACAGTCCTTTCCAGCGATTCATTGATTTCGGCAAGCCGCACCGACAGCTCCTCTGCTATTCGGGACGTGCGGGAGAAGCGGGACGCCAAGTTGACGGACTGCGTGAACAAAAACAGCAGTAGTCCGTATGGGATGAACGTTCCGTACGCGACAACCTGATTGTAGAACAAAATATCGACCGCCACCGATAATCCGAACGAGATGAAGCCGGCCATATTGACGGCTGAGCCGTGTTTCCTATGTACGAATGCCCGAACATACATAATGAGGCAATAAAACAGCATCGGTACGGCGACACCGAGCTGGTACACCAGCATATACTGCGTATATATACGGGCGGGAGCCGCAGCGACGAGCGCGATGAACAGCAGCTGCGGCAATCCGGCGAGCAGCATCGCACGCGTGCTGATTCGCTTGGCATATTCATGGTGAACGAACATGACGAGCATGAACGCCGCAATGTACACGGAAATGTATTCAATCTTGACCGCAGCTTCCCACGAAAAGCCGGGAAACCAATACAGCAGCATCGCTTCGCCGAGCACCATCGTCCGAAGCGCTATCATCAAGCATAATCCGCCAAAATACAGCGGAGACTTGTCCTTGCGCCGAAACGCGTACAAGCCGAGATGGTACAGTCCCATGATCAGCAGGGAAGCGATAATAAAAACTTCCGAGCTTACGCGCAGCACGCGTTCCCGCAAAATCGCTTCGCTGCTGCCGAGCCGCATCGTTTCCCAGATGCCGCCCTTGCGCTGAACAAAGTTCGATACTTGAATCAACAGCTCATTCGTACCCGGCTTCGGTTGAAACATAACGATCTTCGGAACGTTGCCGGGCTTCATCCCTTCGCGCGATGTACCGACTGTGCCGCTGCCGGCGATCCGCTCCCCGTTGATCCAGATTGCATTCGCGGTTGCGATTCCGCGCACATAAAGCGCAAGCGGCCTCGCCGAAGCCTCGGGCGTGAGAGCGAGCTCCAGACGATAGGTGGCGAAGCCCTGATTCGGAAGAGGCTCTAACGATCCTCCAAGCCGGTAGCTGCCCCACTGAGCCGGTACGCCGACGATGGCCGAAGGTAGCGGGCGGCCCGTACGGATCTGCTCCGGTGTCAGCAGTTGCTGCCAATACAGCTCCCAGCCGCCTTTCAATTCCAAAGTACCTTCGCCGTTCCACTTATCGATGCCGGCGATCCCCGGCGCGTTCCCGTTACCAGCCGGCTCTGCAGCGGCCGGCTGAAGAGGCCAGACAAAGCCAACGAGCACTAATGCTATTAGCAAAGGAATGTATAAACGTTTGCCCATCCGTCAGACCTCGCCGATTCGATACGTTCTGTGCCTTCCATTGGGACTAGCATAGCATCATTCCTCTATCCCGACAACGAATAATCGCCACTGTTTTTCCATATAACGGCGCCCAATTCACTTTGCATAAGGACATCCGCCCGGCCCTTCAGGAAGGCTCCAGCATAAGATACAGTGTAGTAACGATCACCAATCCAACTCAAAAGGAGGAAACAAACATGTCATTCGCAGGCGGGTTCACTTCCATTGGGGCGATCTTGGTGCTGTTCATCCTGCTGGTCATCATCAGCCGCGCATTCGTACTGTAACGAATGCCTGAAATAAGGCCCGCGAGCTCATGCTTGCGGGCCTTTCATACGTGTCTGTTCAAATTCATAATTTCTCAATTTTACAAACATATGTTCCTGCATTATAATTCAATATATTGGCAGACTAGCTTAGTGAGCGCATCCACCCCATTTGAAGGAGCTGTATATACATGACATTGAAGCTTATTCCGTACTTGGTCATGAACGGCAATGCAAAGCAAGCTATCGACTTTTACGTAAGCACGCTGGACGCCCGGCTGCTGGCAAGCCAATCGTTCGGCGATCAGCCGGCCAATCCGGAGTACCCGATTCCGGAAGAAATGAAAGATCGAATTATGCACGCCACGCTCCAAATCGGCGAGTCCGTTCTGATGCTCTCCGATACGTTCGCCGGTCAGCCTCACCAGATCGGCACTCAAGTTACGATCTGTATTTCGCTCAGCGATGCTGACCGCGCGAAGAAGATCTTTGAAGCCCTGCAAGCAGGCGGCCAAGTCACCATGCCGCTGCAAGAGACGTTCTTCAGCCCGGCATATGGTTTGCTCGTGGATAAGTTCGGCGTAACCTTTCAGATCTATACCGAAGCAAAGCATTAATCTACATAACGAAGGCTCTGTCCGCATCCCTTGCGACAGAGCCTTCATTTTGGGAGAAGATTTACGTATCCGTACTAGCGAATGCTTTCCCGTTTACGTAGTAGCTGTCCTCCCGGTATACCTTGAAGGCAACCTCCAATTCGGCAACTCCCGCCTCCCGCAAGTGCCGGGTAACGGCCTCAGCGAACCGGTCCCGGACCTCCCGCCCCCGGTCGAACCACGCCGCCTCGATGAATGGATATGTTGCTGCGGCGGCCCCGTCAAACACGGAAGACGTCGACATACAATCCAGCGTAAAATTGTCCGTCCCGCACCCGCACACCTCGGCAAGCTCTTGGACGAGAGCCGTGCTGACGCGTCTCATCGTTTCGACATCGATCCCTCTTACCGTCAATTGCGGCATCCCTGCTCACTTCCTTCTTGAGATTTTCATTTATTGTGAGCGATTGCGGATTGGCCGTCAAGGCATAAAGTCCGTCGGACTGCTGTCCGCTGTTCGATTGGATGGACCCGGTTCCGCGCAGCTTTACTTTGGCGATCACCTCAAATTTCGCCTTCGGATACAGCTGCTTCCAGCGCTCCCATGCCTGCGGATCGCCCATGGAACGGGCCCGGAAGCGCAAGCCGACCCAACCGGATCAATACCTTGCTGTTGGATTTTCTCCATCAGCTTCGTCATATCTTTACGCAGAATCTCTTCCGCAAATTGCTTGTACTCCCCCATTCGGCTGTTTTCAACCGCCGTAATGGCTTCCTCAATGACCCCGGTGACATGCAGCTGAACGACAATTCGAACCTGCTCGGCGCGCGGCTCCAGATTGGGAAGCATGGCATCGAAGCCTTTGTCTACCATCCGCCTCCGGAAGTTGAACAAATACTCCGACACGACATAGGAGGTCTCGGTGCCGGTGCGCCCGAAGAACATGAACACCGCATTGGCCGGCAAGCGCTCCGTTCTCGGCTCTAGATCCAGGATCGCTTTGGCGGTCGGCCTGCCGACACCTACCCAAGCGATCTTCTGAATATCGCGCCGCCGAACAAACCAGTCTGATCGACCAGCTTATCGCCGAAGAGAATCGCCTTCGCATGGCCGAAATCCAGCTCTTTGTCGACCTATGCCGCACCGCTTCCGTAATCGACCGCGCCTCTTCCGTAACAATAAGAGATTTATTGCTCGTACCGAACTGCTCCAGCGGCGCTGGAATCGCGATTTTCAAGCTTACCTTATATCGCATGGCAGGGTTGTCGGGGACATCGACGCCGACCAGTACGACGAAGTTCCTTTATCCACGTCTTTGAAGGCACAGCCAGACAAGGCGAGCACCAGGAGCACCATCAGTACCTTCACACAACTGACGGTTCGAGAGACCCCTCCCATGCCTTCCGCCTCCTCAGTATCAGCCACATTATGCACGTAAGGAAGATTTCGATCACGAATCTGATCTGAAGCCAATACCCGGGAATAGGTCAGCAGCCTGAAATCGTTCAGCCCAAACCTTGCTGCTATAGTAACGAGACCAATGACAACAAGCCCCCCGACCGTGTAAGGTTCGATTGGTTAAACCGCTCCGGCAGTGCTTGTTGGATCATGTAGACCGCCCCGTGCCAATGTAAGATGACAGAGCTGAAAGCGATGATCGAATACAACAGCAGAAATACATACATCACCCGTTCCACGAAGCCAAGCTCCACACGCATGCTGTCCGACGTTATTACCCATGGGTTAATGAAATGGGCGACTCCATCCGCCCCCTGGAACCCGATCGGCCCAAGAGGAAGCTTGTTATCCGTACAGGAACGTAAAAAGGCAGCCTTCCCTAACGCCGGAGGACTGCCCTGTTATTCAAACATTTTATCGGCAAGGCTGCAGCGTTCCCGTCTCCGTCCAGTAGCTGACGAGGCCGGTGGCGGCGCCAAGCAGGGCGCCGGCGGCAACTTCCTCCGGTTCATGACCGAGCTTTTCCTTGAGCGCTTCTTTGCGCCGTTCGTGATACAGACCGGGATGCCTTCCGTTCAGCCGCTCCAGCTCGGCATCCATCTCGTTCAATTCCACCGCCATCTCGCCGGCGCTGCGGCGAATGCCCATGGCATCATACATAACGATCAGACCGAACAAAGCGCTGATGGCAAAATCAATCGAACAGACGCCCTTCTTCATAGCGACGTAAGTCGCCAGTGCCGCTGCGCCCGCCGAATGGGAGCTCGGCATGCCCCCGGTGCCGGATAATTCAGACCAATTCAAAGATCGCTTCTCTGCGAACCGCATCGGGAGCTTGGCCAGCTGCGCCAAGCCGATGCCGGTCAGACCGGTAATCAGAGCTCTGCTCATGATGCTCAACCTCCCTGTTGTCGTCTCTACCGTGTTAGGATACAACAATTCCGGTCGACTTATGAACAACAGGAATTTCATATTATGGTGCGAAAGGCAAGAAAGCGTTATTCACCCTTCAGGTACCGAATTTCGTCCTGCAGCTGACGGGAGCGCTTGGCGTTGCCCTCGGCAAAATTTTGCAGCCGCTCCTTCAGCTCTTCGTTCTCGTGTATGCGCTCGGCGGCAATGACATACGTTCGAAGCAGCTCCGTTTCATTCGCGAGCGATTGCTCCAGCACGTTCAACAGCTCAAGCCGGTCGATTCCATTCGTCTTGTCGATGCCGCTGTTCATCAGGTTTCACCTCTATAGCGAAGGATAACCAGATCGCAGCTTCATTATCCGCCCCATTACGCCTTTACGCACCGACGCCAGCGCCGCTATACCAGCTGGACGTGGTATATTAATTGTGATGCCGAATCGCCCGACTCAAATCGCTTCCCCTCGAGGTATGAATCGTTATGCAATGGGATACACACGAATTGATTCAGATTGATGTAGAACAGCAGCGCAGCTCCCTGCTCGGCAAGCTTTACACTATGCAGCATCTCCACCCGCGGCGGAGCAACCGGGTCATGGCCGGCCAGATCAACGATATGAATCTCGATAAACCGTCCCGTCCATGAGTCAAACCGCTCTTCCCAATTCACGGCTTCACCCCCGCTTCGTCTTGAGCCGGCAGCTGCCGGCGGAGATCTTCTGAGTGACGAGAATCGTATAGCCGTTCAAATCGTCCCAGCAGCCGGACAGCATCTCCGATTCCAAATGCACAAGCAGCTCTTCCTCCGAGCCGGCATTCGTCAGTCCGTTCACATTGACGACCGCAATGTCCACCCCTTCCGCCAATTTGCGTTCGGCGGACCAAGTTGTTTTGCCCCGTCCCTTGCCGAACAACCGCTCCATCTCTATCTGGATCTCGTCATGAAACTCCGGCCGGCACTGCTGCGGTTGGATAAAGCACAGACGAAGGTCAAATTCGGCGCTTAGCGGACGATCCTGCGTGACGATCATGCGGCATCACGTTCCTTTCGATACAGCAAGTACGCTAGCGGCACGGTCAAGACGTTAAGGCCGCAATAGACGAGCACTGCCGCGTACCGCTCATAGAAAAACGCGTTCACGGTCTGCTGTGTAAATACGATATTGAGCCCAAGCACCATCGCCAGCAAAATCACTCCGCGCCAGCTACGCTTCATACCGCTTCACCCCAGTCGCATAGATCGCTCCGTTCTGATGGCTGACCGTAATTTCCGGCAGCGGACGCTGCGGCGGTCCCGCCGTCGGCTTGCCTGTCTGGACATCAAAGAAACCGTGATGGCAAGGGCAGACGAGCTCGCCCTCCTCCTTGCTCCAGAAAACCGGACATTTCAGATGCGTGCAAGCATTCTGATACGCCTTGAACTCCTGCTCGCCGACGCGGACAAGCAGCGCGGAATCGTGCTCGCCGGGATAGGCGAACTCCACCGCCTCCCCAACCCCGATCCGGTTCAGGTCGACGATTTTCTTCGCTTCATACGCTTTCTTGCCGCCGCTAGCCAGCTCTTTGGCCGCAATCGCTCCCCAAGGCAGCGTTGATACGGCGAACACCCCGGCCGAGCCGACCATCAGCTTCATGAAGCTGCGGCGGTCCAGCTTCCGTTCCCCAGACTTCTTAATATTGTGCGTATAGTTATCATTCCGATCATGCTCATGCGTGCTCATTCCGAACTCCCCCTTCCCTAATATGAACTATGAAAATAATTTCTGTTTGCCTTGTAGAATACCCGGCAGCGAAATTTTTACGTTCGTTTCGCTCTCCAGCGGCTCGAACGGCTCCGGATTACGGCTGGCCGTCCACTTGCCGATGCGGTGCTGCTCCTGCTTCGCGGCCAGCTCCTCCTCGGTCAGCCACTGCAGCGTATTCGTCGGGCACACGGATGCGCACATCGGCGGAATGCCGTTTTTGCTGCGGTCATAGCACAGGTCGCACTTGTACATCAAATTTTGCTCCGTATCGAACTTCGGGATGCCGTAAGGACAGGCGATCGTGCAGTTCTGGCAGCCGATACATTTTTCCACCAGCGCGGACAGCACGGCCCCTTCCTCCGTAATTTGAATCGCCTGGGCCGGACAGCTGCGCGCGCAGGCGGGATTCACGCAGTGCAGACACATCAGCGGAATCGTCTGCCGGTCAACCAGCGGGTTGACGTCATAGACGTAATTACGGTTGCGTTCGTCGTGGCCGCCGCACTGGGTGCAGGCAGCAAGGCAGCTGCGGCAGCCGATGCAGTTGTCCATCTCGATATACAAATGATGCTTCATCGCTGAGCCACACCTTCCTGTATTTTCTCGATTTGCGCAGCGCAGGCTTTGAACTCCGGCATCCGGGACATCGGGTCCAGCGCGGCAATCGTAAGCAAATTGACGGAGCCCTCATGGCCGAAATGGTAAGGCACGAACACCGTGTCTTTGCGGATCGCTTCCGTAATCTTCACCTTATAATTGGCCTCGCCGCGGCGCGTGTACAGCCGCACGACTTCTTCGTGGGCGATCCCGTACTGCGCAGCCGTTTCCGGATGAACCTCGACATACGGCTCCGGACACATATCGCGCAGGAACGGAATGCGACGCGTCTGGTTGCCGGACAAGTAATGGTACACGACGCGCCCCGTCGTCAGCCGCAGCGGGTAGCTCTCGCACGGCTCCTCCGCCGGCGGCCGGTACGGGAGGGCGCACAGCTTCGCCTTACCGTCGGCATGGTAAAACTTCTTATCGAGGAACATATGCGGCGTTCCCGGGTGCTCCTCGGAAGGGCAAGGCCAGAATACGCCCTGCTGCTGTTCGATCTTCTCCCACGTCGCGCCGTAGTAGTCGGCGTAGCCGCCCTTGGTTGCTTCGCGGAACTCGTCGGATATCGCCTTTGCGCTAGTCAGGTGGCGGAAGTACTGGCCGCGTCCGAGCCGCTCCGCCAGCTCCACCTCAATCTGCCAGTCCGGCTTCGATTCGCCGAGGGGCTCCTGCGCTTTGTTGATTTTGATAATACGGCCTTCCAGGTTCGTAACCGTACCTTCGTCCTCAGACCACGTCGTCGTCGGCAGCACGACATCGGCGAACTCCGCCGACTCGGATAAGTAAATGTCGGTGCAGACCATGAAATCGAGACCTCTCAGACATGCTCGTACGTAATTCAGGTTCGGCGCCGAAACGGCCGGGTTCGAGCAGAGCAGGTACAAGCCGCAAATCGTCTTCTTCTCCATCAGCTCGAACATCTCATAAGCGGATACCCCGGCCTGCGGCATCTCCTCCGGCTGGATCCCCCATACTTTGCACACTTCCTCGACGTGCTTCGGATTGGCGATCTTCCGGTAGCCCGGCAGCGCATCAGCCTTCTGTCCGTGTTCGCGCCCGCCCTGGCCGTTGCCTTGGCCGGTGAAGGTGGCGACGCCCGCCTTCGGACGCCCGATTTTGCCGGTGACGAGCGCCATGTTCGTGTACGCCGAGACGTTGTCGGCTCCTTTATGCTGCTGCTCGATGCCGCGGGCGAACATAACGACGGCGTTCGGCGCTTTGCCGTAAATGTCGGCGGCGCGGATCAGCTTCTCCGGCGCTACGCCTGTAATCTCGCTCGTGTACTCCGGCGTGAACCCGCTCACCAGCTCGGCCAGCTCCTCGAAGCCGTTCGTGTGCCGGGCGACAAATTCACGGTCGGCGTGGCCATTCCGGATAATCAGGTTGACCATGCAGTTCGCCAGCGCCAAATCCGTGCCCGGCCGCAGGTCCAGATGAATGTCGGCGCGGCGGGCAAGCGGCGTCTCGCGCGGGTCGGCAACGATCAGATAGCCTCCGCGGTTCTGCACTTCCCAGACACGGAACATCGACGTTGGGTGACATTCGGCGGTGTTGCTGCCGGCAATGAATAAGCAGTCGGTTTCGTGCAGATCGGTCCAAGGCAGTGTCGAGCCGCGGTCGACGCCGAACGTGCGCATGAAGCCGGCCGCCGCCGAGGACATACAGAACCGTCCGTTATAATCGATATAGCGGGTTTGCAGCGCGACGCGGGCGAATTTGCCGGTCAAGTAGCATTTTTCGTTCGTCATGGAGACGCCGCTGAACACGGACAGCGAATCTTTGCCATGCTCGTTTTGAAGCTCCTGAAAGCGCCGCACGATCAGGCTGTACGCTTCCTCCCAGCTCGCCTCGCGGAAGCCGTCCTTCGTCCCTTTGGTGGAGGCATCGTCGCGGATAAGCGGACGGAGCAGGCGGTCAGGGTGGTTCGTCTGCTGATAGGCGGTGACGCCTTTCGGGCACATTTTGCCGAGTGTCACGGGCCAGTCGTAGCGCGGTTCCACGCCGATAATGGTATTTGTGCTCGTATTGACGCGAAGGTTCATCCCGCACTGCATCCCGCAGTAGGAGCAATGGGTCGCTACGAGGCGTTCGTTCGGATGCGTCTTGTTGGCAATCTCTTTGAAAAATTTATCCGCGGGCATTTTGGTTGGCCTCCTTCGCCGGAACTAGATGTGTCGGTTTGCCGCTGAACCGGAACATCCGGTATTTGCGGCGGCATGGCAGGCACAGCTCGGCTAAATTGAAGCCTTCCTGCATATCGAATTGAATGTGATTTTGTTTGAGCACTTGAATAACGTCCTGCGACTGCTCGACGGAGACGAATTCCGTACCGCACACCCGGCAAGTTTTCATCGCCTGCTCTCCGTAATGCTCCCGGTAATTGCGGGCAAGAATGCTCATCGGGCGGAACGGAATGTGCGCCAGCTTGCCGAACGGCAGGTAGATCAGCGTTACGATAACCGACCATTGATGGATGAGCGACAGAACCGGATGGCCCCAGCCGTGAAGCGCCAGGTTCGAAAACGTGAGCAGCAGCCCCGTTACGCTGACGAACAGCAGCATATAGAGCGGCATGAAATCGTAAACGAAGGTTTGCTCGGCTTTGGCCTGCATATTTCGCATCCGCCGGTACAGCGCCATGCACACACCGGCGATCACCATGCAAGCCGTAATGTTCAGAGCGTTGAAGAACAAGTAAGCGAGAAAGCCGTCCGCCGGGATGTGGAGCAAATCGATGCCGAAGCCGACGACCGTATAATAGCCGTTCTGTTCCATCGTGAAGTACATCCAACCGAATACGAGCGGAAACGTGACGAAGGCGGACAAGATGCAGCCCCAGCCGAGCAAAATATGCTGCAGCCAGCGGTACCAGCCGCGCTTCCAAATGAACTTGTAGGTGACCATATGCTCGGCCGTCGTTTGCGGAGTGCTCTTGCGGAAGAGCAGGCGCAGCCCCTTCTTCAGAATGATTTTCGCAGGCGGCCGTTCCCCCAAGCGATAAACCGGTAAAAGAACCCGCAGACAAACACGACTGTGCCGACCATATAGCCGTATAAGGCCAAGTCGATATGCGTAAAGAAACGGGAACCGATATACATAAGCACGATAAGCGCGCAGACGGTGACGAACACGGATTTGGCAAATTTCGAAGCAAATGCGCGATCCATAAGAGATCTCCCCTTGCGGTGTGATGGTATAGCTGTATTAAACCATGAACGGGCTGCAGAGCATTGTGAGGAATGTCACGCCGAATTCCCTGCGGCACAAAGACGCCGCCCCTTATGCAGGAGCGGCGTCTGTGGGCGCGTTACACCAAGCGGGATTTCGTCGTTGGCGTCGGAGCCGGGGCCGGCTTCGGAGTCCGTTCCAACGTGAACGAAGTGAATTCCGCTCCTTTACGTTCGTAGTAATACCAGTTCAGAACAATACAGACCACATAGAAGCCGATAAAATAGTACAGTGCGTTGACCGGTGTGCCGTACGCCGTGGTCGACCAGCCGAACAGCTTCGGAATGAAGAACGATCCGTATGCCGCGAACGCCGCCGTCATGCCGAGTACGGAAGCAGCCGCCTTCTGCGGGAAGATGAACGGAATCATCTGGAACGTCGAGCCGGAGCCGAGGCCTGCGGCGATGAATAGGATCAGGAACGACGGCAGAAAGCCGGCGAACGACTTGATGTTGATGAAGTAAATGGCTGCCGCCGCGCCTAGGGTCATCACGACGAGTACGATGGAGGTTATTCTCGCTCCTCCGAATTTGTCGCTGATCCAGCCGCCGATCGGACGGGCAGCAGCGGCAAGGAACGCTCCCCAGAATGCGAGCGATACGTGCTCGGGGAATTGCGACTTCAGCAGCAGCGGGAACGCCGCCGAGTAGCCGATGAACGAGCCGAATGTACCGACATACAGAACGGTCATAATCCAGTTGTGCTTCAGCTTGAACACCGAGAATTGCTGGCTGACCGACTGCTTCGCCTCCGGCAGGTTATCCATGCCGAAGAAGGCGGCGATGGCAAGCAGGATAATCGGCACGATCCACACAAATGCAGCGTTCTGCAGCCAAATTTCCGTGCCGTTCTTCAGTGGATGCCCTTCGCCGAACAATGGGACGAACGCCGCGGAGGTGAGGATGATCGGCGTCACGAACTGAACAACCGATACGCCCATGTTGCCGAGGCCGCCGTTAATGCCGAGCGCCGTGCCCTTCTCTTTCTTCGGGAAGAAGAAAGAAATGTTGGCCGACGAGGAGCAGAAGTTACCGCCGCCGAGTCCGCACAGCGCGGCCAGCAGCAGCATGACCGAGAACGGCGTATCCGGGTTTTGCACGGCCATGCCGATGCCTACAGCCGGAATGAGAAGGACGAGCGTTGAGATAACCGTCCAGTTGCGGCCTCCCACAATGCCCACCGCGAATGTGTACGCGAACCGCAGCGTGGCGCCGACAAGCCCGGGAATGGCCGCCAGCGTAAAGAGCTGGTCTTGCGTAAAGGCAAAACCGACGTCGTTCAGTCTGACGGCGACAACTGACCAAATTTGCCAAACAATGAAGGCGATCATCAGATTGGGTGTTGACATGAGCAAATTTCGTCTTGCATGACGCTTGCCCTCCGTTGCCCAGAATTGTTCATCCTCGGGCTTCCATGCCGATATTCTTGCCATAGTGAACTTCCCCTTTCAGTTGCATCTTTGATGATGCTATCGTACCGGAACGGGGTGTAAGTCTCAGTGAACAATGTCACACATCAAGAAAACGTTAAAGGCCCTTTCCTGTACGATTATGCGTTTGCAGTATTGCAGCCCTTCTTGGGCTGTCTTTAAACGCCGAGCCGGTAACATGGGGCAAAGACGGCCCTTAACGGGCTGTCTCTACTTTCTAAAGCAGCAAAAAGGACCGTCCCCCACCCTGTCTGTTAACAAGGTTGGTGAACGGTCCCCGTTGTAGCGGGAGCTATCCTTCAAGCCTCCGGAGGCAGCTCAATGCCAACCGCGTCGCCGTCGACGATTACGCGGAATGTGCGTACCTCGCCGGTGTCCGGCCCCATGACGCGCCCATCCACGAGCCGGATGTGCAAATCCCGCAGCGGACAGTAAATGGTATGGCCCGACACAATCGCTTCCGTTAACGGGCCGCCCTTCTTGTGCGGTGTATGATTGTCCAGCGCATACCATCCTCCGTCGCTAGTGCGGAACACGGCGATATCGTAATCGCCAATGCGAACCTCTTTCCCTAGTAGCATAGGAAAGTCGTCTACAGAGCCGATGCGTACAAGCTGCTCCTTCGCCATATGTCTACTCCTCCTTATTGTTTGGCCGCGGGTGCGACCTCAACCGTCTCGAACAACTGGCGGCGTACCGTCTCGTTGTGAACGGTCTTCTTCCACGGGTCTTGAACGTGAGTAAGCGCCTCTTCGATGCGCGCGATCAACTGGCTGCGGTTTTCCTCATTCTCGACGACGGCACGGATGACCGTCTCCAGCCCGGCCCGCTCAATGAAGTCGCTTGTGCGCTCCAAATACTTTCCATTTTCCCGGTAATATTGAATAAATGCGCTTGAGATGGCGATCAGCTCTTCATCCGTTTTGACCTTGCTCAACAAGTCGGCTTTGCGCAGCTTTGTTCCGCCATTACCGCCGACATAGAGCTCCCAGCCGCCGTCGTTGCCGACGATGCCAAGATCCTTGATGCCCGATTCGGCGCAGTTACGCGGACAGCCGTTAACCGCCATCTTGAATTTGGCCGGCATATCGAGCCGCTCGAACCGCTTCTCCAGCTCGATGCCCATGGAGATCGAGTCCTGCGTGCCGAATCGGCAAAACATCGAGCCGACGCACGTCTTCACCGTCCGCAGCGCTTTGGCGTAGCCGTAGCCGGACGGCATGTCGAGCTCTGCCCAAATGTTCGGCAAGTCCGCTTTCGTCACACCGAGCAGGTCGATCCGCTGTCCGCCGGTAAGCTTCACCATTTTCACCTGGTACTTATCGGCAATGTCGGCGATCTTGCGAAGCTCTTTAGGGGACGTCACACCGCCGTACATGCGGGGAATGACGCTAAAAGTACCGTCTTTCTGAATGTTCGCATGCAGACGCTCGTTGACGAACCGCGATTCCGGCTCATCTTCGTGCTCCGGCCATAGCATACCGAGGTAGTAGTTGATTGCAGGACGGCATTTCGAACAGCCTTCTTCCTCCTTCCAATGCAGCACATGCATCACTTCGCGCACATGCGTCAGGCGCTTGTCGCGGATGGCGGCAACGATCTCGTCACGGCTCAGGTCCGTGCAAGGGCAGATGCCTTCCTTCTTCGCCGCGCCGTGATAGCGGTCGCCGAGAACATACTGAAGAATTTGTTCGACAACCGGCTTGCAGCCGCCGCAGGAACGGGTCGCTCCGGTCGCCATCTTCACTTCGTCGATCGTCGTGAAGCCATTCTCCCTTATGGCATGTGTAATCGTACCTTTCGTTACCCCATTGCAGCCGCAGACGATTTCGGCGTCGTCCATCGCGGCGATCGACACGAGCTTCTTCTCCTTGCCGCAGCAGCCTCCGCCCCCGAACAGAGCCGCATGGATATCGGCGTCCATCAATGTGTTCGCCTTCACCCATTTGGCGAGCTGCTGCGAATCGTCCGCATTTCCGTACAGAATGCCGCCGACAATTGCGCCGTCACGGAGAAGCACCTTCTTGTACGTGCGCTTCCAGCTGTCCTGCAGCTTTAGTACCGTATGTTCTTCCATCTCTTGGAACTCGCCGGCCGAGAACACGTCGACGCCGGATATTTTCAGCTTGGTTGCGACCGTCGAGCCTTCATACACTGCTTCCGCATCGCCCGCCAGCCGCTTCGCCAGAACGGCAGCCTGCTCGAACAGAGGGGCAACTAGACCATATACCGTCTCGCGGTGCTCGCAGCATTCACCGACCGCGTAGACGTCCGGGGCACTCGTCCGCAGGGAGTCGTCCACGAGAATGCCGCGGCGCACGGCAATGCCGCTCGCTGCTGCCGGTTCGACGTTAGCCTTGATCCCGGCGGCCATGACGACCAGCTGCGCCTCCAGCACCTCGCCGTTCTCGAACCGCAGTCCCTCGACGCGCGCGCCGCCGATCAGCTCCGTCGTTTTGACCCCCATCCGAAATTTCAAGCCTTGCGCCTCCAGGTCCGCCTTGAGCATTTCCGCTGCGGTCGCGTCCAGCTGCCGCTCCATGAGCGTATCCATTAAGTGCACGACAGTTACATCCATCCCTTTTCCTACGAGTCCTTTAGCTGCCTCAAGACCGAGCAGACCGCCGCCGATAACGGCCGCCTTGCGGTATGTCGCCGCCGCTTCCAGCATGATCTCGCAGTCGTGAATGTCACGGAAGCCGACGACGCCTTCTTTGTCCGCACCCGGGATCGGCAGGATGAACGGCCGCGAGCCCATTGCGAAGATCAGTGCATCATATGGCAACGGCTCGAGCCGATCCGTGTAGACGAGCTTGCGCTCGGTATCGGCTTGCGTCACGCGAACTCCGGTATGCAGCGTTATGCCGTTGTCCCGGTACCATTCCATGCTGTTCAAAATAATATCGTCAATCGTCTTGCTTCCTTCGAGCACATAGGATAGCTGAATCCGGTTGTAATTCGGATGCGGTTCGCCCCCGATCACGGTGATGTCGTAATCGTTCGTCAGCTTCAGCAGCTGCTCAATTACGCTGATCCCCGCCATCCCGTTGCCGACAAGAACAAGACGCTTGCGGTCGGCAGATTTCCGATTCATATGTCATTCCTCCACTCGCTTTTGTTCTGCATGACCTTATTATAGAGTTGAGCTCCCAAGGGAATAGTGAGATTTGTCATAATACAAGGAAGAATCGTCTATTGACATACTTAAACTATTTAATTAAACTATTTAAATATAAGGTTGTTTAAAATGTTTACAACTTAAGTAATGGGGTGAGAAAAGAATGGATACTTTAACGCCGCGGTTTCACTCCGCTTTTCAGGAACTGCGACGCGGGGTCGAGACCGAAATGTTTAAGAAAATGGAATCAACGATAACTGCCCCGCAAATGTACACGCTCTACTACATTAGTACGCGGGAGCAGTGCAGACTGTCGGAACTGGCGGAGAAGCTCGAAGTGAAACCTAGCGCCGTAACGGTTATGATCGACCGATTGGAGAAAGCCGGGTTCGTTACCCGGGTCGATGATCCCGCCGATCGAAGAGCAATCTTGGTGAAAATAACCGATCCCGGCAAGGAAGTCATGGATCGGGCCATCGAAGTGCGCAACCATATCGTCGGCTCATATTTGTCCCGGCTAAAGCCGGAAGAAGCTGAGCTCATCACAACCCTATTGGAGAAAATGGTAACCAAAACATCATGAAAGGGTGAAATCTGTGGAACACCTATCCCACAAACGAAAATTATCGATCATGTTCGCCATCATTGCGGCCATGTTCTTCGCAGCGATCAACCAGACGCTGGTCAGTACCGCGATGCCGCGGATTATCGCCATTCTTGGCGGTATGGAGTATTACACTTGGGTTATCACCATCTATATGCTTACCTCAACGCTCGCAACGGTTCTTGTCGGGAAGCTGTCTGACATTTACGGGCGGAAGCCATTTATCTTGGCGGGGATTGTATTTTTCATCATCGGTGCGTTCCTGTGCGGTTTCTCGAAAGACATTATTCAACTTATTACGTATCGGGGGATTCAGGGCGTCGGCGCCGGTATCATTATGTCATCCGCCTTCACCGCTGTCGGCGATTTGTTCGCGCCGCGGGAGCGGGGCAAATGGACCGGCGTCATGATGGCCGTCTTCGGCTTCTCCAGCGTGATCGGCCCGACGCTCGGCGGCTGGCTCGTCGACAACCTTGATTGGCACTGGCTGTTCTGGATCTTCCTGCCTTTGGGCATTGTCGCATTGGTCATGATCGTCGCGCTGTTCCCTAAAGTAGAGCGTAAAGCATCCGAATCCATCGACTATGCAGGCTCGTTGTTCCTGAGCTTGACTATTATTCCGCTGCTGCTTGGCTTCTCTTGGGCGGGCACCAAGTATGCTTGGGGTTCCGCACAAATTCTCGGATTGTTCGGCTCCGCTCTGCTGTTCGCCATCATCTTCATTATCGTCCAGATGAAAGCGAAGAGCCCGGTGCTGCCGTTGTCGTTGTTCCGCAACGATATTGTGACGATCTCGAATGTGGTCGGATTTCTAATGAATGCCGGAATGATGGGCGCGCTTATTTATTTACCGTTTTTCGTACAGGGGGTTGAGGGGATTTCGCCTACGTATTCGGGCTATGTCACGATGCCGATGTCCATCGCCATGGTCGTGCTTAGCGCCGTGACGGGCCGTCTGGTGACGAAGACGGGCAAGTACAAACGATACGCTGTCATCGGCATGCCGATCATGATCGCCGGAATGCTGATTATGGCCTATATGGACAGCATTTGGATGGCTGTAGCGGCGATGGTCGTATTCGGTACCGGCCTTGGCATCGGGATGCCGATTTTCTCGCTGGCTACCCAGAATGCCGTCAAGCCGACTGAGCTCGGCGTCGCTACAGCTTCGTCGCAGCTTTTCCGTAACCTTGGCGGTACAATTGGTATCGCCGTCATGGGGACGATCATGCAATCGGCTTTGGTGGGCAACATGAAGAACGCTATGGAATCCGGCTCCGGGTTCGATGTATCTAAGATCGATCCGGAAACGGCCAAGAAGCTGGCGCCCTTTCAAAATCCCGAGATGCTGCTCGACCAGCCTAGACTGCAGCAGCTGCTCGATACGATGCCGGCCAATGTCCAGCCGATTCTGCACAACATGATCGAAACGCTGCGCAGCGCGCTCGCTTCATCTCTGACAACGGTGTTTCTCGCCGGAACCGCGCTTGTTGTCTTAGCTTTTGTGCTCACGCTCTTCCTGCGGGAAATTCCGCTCCGCACCTCGAACAAGATGGCGGAGCCGGAAACGGAAGCAAGCCCGAGCTTGGAAACAGCATGAGCAAGGACATAACAACAACAATCGTGAACTGCAGACAACGAAACGGAGCCACGCAGTATGAAGCTGCGGGCTTCGTTTTGTCATATCCGGCAAATCTCCGCCGGGCAAGCCGGGAACGTAGGACATTGGCAGATCGCCTTCAGCTCGCTCAGCGACCTCACGACAATGTGCCCGCTGCTCAAATCGATAATCCCGTCTTTCTTCAGATCGCTCAGCATACGGTTGACGCTCTCCCGGGTCGCCCCGATGAAATCGGCCAGCTCCGTATTCGTCAGCTTGGTCATAATCCGAATGCCGTCCTTCGTCGCCATGCCATACGAGTTGCACAGCCGAATGAGCGTCGAAGCGAGCGCGCCCGGCTTGCCGAACAGCAGCAGGTCGCGGAACTTCGACTGCGTCGTCCGGTGCTGCAGCGCCATCCACTTCGTGAAGGCTACGGCAAAGTCACCGTGACGGTATAGCAAAATTTCCAAGTCCTTCTCCTGAATAATGCCGAACTCCGCGTTTTCGATCACTTCCGCACTGTATCCGTACACCCCGTCACCCGACATGCCAAGCTCGCCGATCAAGTCACCGGCACGCAAAATCGACAGGTTTAACGTACGGCCTTCCTCCGTCGTCTTGGTAAGCTTAACGCGCCCCGACCGTACGAAGTACAGCTTGCCAGCCTCGTCGCCTTCCCATAACAGATGCGCCCCCGCCTCCACCTTGCGCCCGTACATCAGGCCTTCAAGCAGCTTCATATGCTCTTCCGTAAAAAATGCCGCCGCTCCCCAGTGCCCCGCCTCTCCCCATACTGCCCCTGTACCTGCTCCACAGCCTTGCTTCGCTTGCCCATTTATCGTCATCGTTGTCCTTGTCATCGTTGTCCTTGTCATCGTTCATCGCCCCTTCGGTTCATCTTATGGCTTCATCATACCGTGTCTGTGTTACTTCTCACATCGGGAGAACACCGGATTTTTGAATGAGGGAATCCCCTATGGCTGTAAGGTTTCTCACACGGAGGCATCGGGGGATCCCCGCTCGCCTGTGATGATTATCCCTGCACCGCGGAATAGGGAATTCCCTGATGCTATAATCATGGCGCTCCCCGAATGCGAAAAACCCGCCGGCATTATACAATAGAAACATAAAATCTACACCGGCCTCTTATTCTAGACATCGTCTACTTGAAGCTTCTAATGAAAGGAGGGTCAGCGATGAGCGAGCTTGAACGTGCGATCGCGGTGGAGGTTGATTTGCTTCGAAGCGGAACGTCCAGCGACTACGCCGCTTATGCTGCCCCTATTCCAGGCGAACCTTTATGGCGTTGGCGCGGCATGAGCGGCAGCATCAGCCAACGCACCGCTCTGCTGGCTGTTCGGCCCGGAAGAGGAATAGCCGGTGCCGTTATTAAAACCGGACGAACAATTGTCCTAGGACGGCACCGCAATGAAGCGGACCTGCGCAAAGAGGACGCTCTGCTGCTGGAGACGGAACGGCTCGTAGCGGCGGCCGCTGTGCCGGTAAACGTATCGGGAGTGACGCAGGGGCTGCTGCTCATTGCCTCGCGGGAGCCGCGGGACTATGACGCAGACGATATGATGCGCCTGAATGCCGCTGCGGAGGCCCTTGCCGCCATGTCCGGCTCCCATAGCCCGATAAAATGAGTGGATCTCCTCGGAGGTTCATTTTTTTTGTGATATGATTCATATTAAAGAAATTAAGTGAAACGGAGGAAATGACTTTGAAATTGTTAATTGTAGACGATCATTCGGTCGTTCGCTCCGGGATGGCGATGCTGTTGAACGGTAAGCATGACATCGAAGTCGTAGGGGAGGCGGCCGAAGGCGACGAGGCGATAGCCAAGGCGCTGGAGCTCAAGCCCGACATCGTGCTGATGGACCTAAGTATGCCCCACGGCAAAGATGGAATGGCAGCATCGAAGGAGCTGAAACAGCTCGCACCGGACATACACATTCTGATTCTTACGATGCACGATGACGACGAATATTTGTTCCGTGCGATTCAAGCCGGCGCTTCGGGCTATATTCTCAAGAGTGCACCGCACGATGAGCTGCTGACTGCCCTTCAAACCGTTGCGGCGGGTAATGCCTACTTGTACCCGACGGCAACGAAACGGCTGATGAGCGAGTACCTGGACCGCTTGAAGAACGGAGATTCCGCCGCTCCAGTAGCGGAAACGCTGTCCGATCGGGAGAAGGAGATTTTGAGCTGGACAGCCAAAGGGTATTCCAATAAGGAAATTGCCGAGCATCTGGTTATCAGCGTGAAGACGGTTGAGACTCACAAAGCGAATCTGATGGAGAAACTCGGCATTAAGACCCGTCCGGACTTGATCAAATACGCTCTGAAGAAAGGACTGTTGCATTTTGACTAGTCAGCTGCCCGATTCACAGCAGATACAGCCGAACTCTGCGCCCAAGCTGATCGGCGATAATGTCACGCATTTGCTGCAGTGGCTGGACAAGGAGCCGATCGACGGACGGCTGCGCGAAGAGCTGAAGACGTCCTTGAAGCAGCTCGCCGACGTCAAATTTGCGCTGGACGAATCCTCCATTGTCGTTTTGACCGACAGCAGAGGACGCATCCAATATGTTAACGATAAATTTTGTGAAATCTCCCGTTACTCCCGCGATGAGCTGATTGGTCAAGACCACCGCATTATTAATTCCGGATACCACGACAAAAGCTTTATGAAGGAGCTGTGGCAGACGATTTCATCCGGGCAAGTATGGCGGGGCGATATTAAAAATAAAGCCAAAGACGGCTCCCCTTACTGGGTGAACACGACGATCGTGCCGTTTCTCGACGCAGAAGGGAAGCCCTATCAATATTTAGCCATTCGGAATGAGGTCACTCGACTTAAGCAGGTGGAGGAAGATTTGCAGCAGCTGATGATCGAGATGATGCACATCCAGGAGGAGGAACGGCGCCGCTTTTCCCGGGAGCTGCATGACGGCATCGGACAAAGTCTATTCTCGCTGCTCATTCAGTTCGACCGCATCCTTAGCGAAGAGCCGCGGGACGATCTGCAGAAGCTGCGCGGCGACGTGTCGAACATCATTGAAGATGTGCGCGGTCTCGCTTGGGAGCTTCGTCCTTCGGTGCTCGACGATCTCGGTGTCGTCCCGGCCATCCGCACGTTCATCGATAACTACTCAAAGCATAACGGCATCCGCGTCTCCTTCGACAACGAGCTTCGCAAACGGCTCGGCGTGCAGAAGGAAACCGTCATCTACCGCGTCATTCAGGAAGCGCTCACCAATGTGGCCAAGTATGCGCAAACAGACGAAGCCGCTGTTCGCATAACGGACAGCGGCGATATCGTTGAAGTCCAAATTGTAGACGAGGGGCGCGGGTTTACACGGGAAACGAAGGGCAAGGGAGTCGGCTTGTCAAGCATGGAGGAGCGGGCTAAAGGCGTAAATGGCCAGCTGGAGGTGCAATCCAAGCCCGGGCAAGGAACGACCGTAACGCTGCGCATCGCGAAGTAGTCCCAAGTCACACTCGAAAAGCACTTGCCTTTGCCAAGAGATGATTCGTCACCTTCTTCAAATCTTCCGAAGACGCAGCGATTTCCTGCATGATCGCCGTGCTGCCGTGCGCCGTGACGGCGATTCGCTCCGCACCCGCAGCGAACTCGCCGGTCATCGCCCGGATGCTGCTTATGCTGCGGCACGTGTCCTCGACGCGCTTCGTCTGACCGGAAATGGCGGACTCGATCAACCGGACTGTGTCCGTGAACTCAGCCACGACTCCGTTCATATGATCCAGAGCCTGCATGAAAGCGGCGGTCTGTTCGGCCTCCCGCACGACCTGTTCATTCTGTTCATGAATGAGAAGCACTGTCTCCCCGACCTGTCCCTGGACACGAGCAATAATATCGCTAATTTGCAGCACCGAGGCGGAGCTTTGCTCGGCCAGCTTGCGAATTTCGGAAGCAACGACGGCGAAGCCTCTTCCCTGCTCTCCCGCTCTGGCGGCTTCAATCGACGCATTGAGCGCAAGCAGGTGAGTCTGTTCGGCGAATTCTTTCACAGCCCCTATTATCGCCTCAATCTCTATCGCTTCTCCTTCCAGCCCGCTTACAATACGCTGTGAGCTTGCGTTAGCCTCCGCCAAGCGCTGCATGCCGCCTGCCAACGACTGCAGCAGCACTCTCGTGTCTTGCACCGTATCGTCCATTTGCCCCGACAGCTGCAGCATCCCGTCCGATTTGCCTTTCATGTCGCGGAAAGAAGCCAGCATATTCTCGGCATGCGCGAGAGTTTGTTCCGTTTCTTGCTGCTGCTTGCTTACACCGGAATAAATCGTATCCGATACTTCCGCAAGCGCCTCCATCTGCAAAGCGGCCTTTGCAATCGCTTCGCTGAGCGAATCGGCGTTCTGACTGGTGCCCCCCGCTCCGGAGGAAACTTCGCTAATCATGTCCTTTAAATTGTCAATCATCACAGCGAATGCATCATACAATCGGGTAATTTCGTCATTGGCCCGTCTGGGCGCAATGGCGATATTTAAGTTGCCGGAAGCGGCTTGCTCCGCTGCAGCGGCGAGATACACGATAGACCTCGTCAAAATGCACGCCGAGATCCAGCCGAGCACCCCTGACCAGCATACACCCAGTCCGAGCACCATGCACACAAACAGCCAATCCTGCATATGCGGCGCAAGCCAAGGCTTCACTTCGAAAATAAAAAAAGCGCTCGTCCCGTAGGTGATGGCGGATACGAGGATAAATCCGGCGGCCATTTTCATCGTTAGCGATGTTCTCATCAGGCAATCCACCTTGTTGATTTTTCCTCTACCATACCATACAGGAGAGCGCATCTTATGTGATTTTAATCACATAAGATGCGACCTTGCTCGACGATCGTCCATGCTCTGGCCGCGTCGCTGTCGGTCGGCTCGGGGACGCCCTCCAGAGGGTACTTGCGGCCGAGCACCTCCCATTTGTATACCCCCATACGGTGATACGGCAGCAGCTCCAGCTTCTTCACGTTCGTCAAGCTGCCGATAAATTCGCCGAGCATCGACAAATCCTCTTTCGCGTCGGTAATGCCGGGAATTAGGACGTGCCGGATCCAAACCGGCTTCCCAATGTCCGACAGCCGCCGGGCGAAGCGCAGGATGCGGTCGTTCGGCTGGCTCGTCAGCGTCACATGCTTCTCCTTGTTCAGCTGCTTCAGATCGAGCAGCACCAGATCGGTCGCTTCAAGGAGTCCTGCGGCGTGATCCGGCTCGCAGAAGCCCGAAGAATCGAGCGCCGTATGAAGGCCGAAGCGCCGCTTCACTTCTCGGAACAGCGCTTCGACGAACGGCGCCTGCAGGGTCGGTTCGCCTCCGGTCACGGTCAGGCCGCCGCCGGAGCGCTTGTAATACTCGACGAAGGGCCCGATTTCGGCAACGACCTCTTCGACGGACATCAGCTTGCCGGTGCTCGTATCCCAGGTGTCCGGGTTATGGCAAAATTGACACTGCAGTGCGCAGCCTTGCAGGAACAGCACGAAGCGAATGCCCGGACCGTCAACGGTACCGAAGGTGTCTATCGAATGGATGCGTCCGATCAAGCTGTCCCCTTCTTTCTCATCAGTTTAAATATGTCCATGGAACGTCCGGTTAATGACGTCGAGCTGCTGCTCGCGGGTCAGCTTGATGAAGTTGACGGCATAGCCCGATACGCGAATCGTCAGCTGCGGATAATTTTCCGGATGCTCCATCGCGTCGAGCAGCTGCTCGCGGTCGAACACGTTAACGTTCAAGTGATGCGCATTTTGTGCAAAGTATCCGTCAAGCAGCGCCGCCATATTGTCGATGCGCGTCTGCGGTTCACGCCCGAGCGCCTTCGGCACGATCGAGAACGTATTCGAGATGCCGTCCAGGCTGTGCTCGTAAGGCAGCTTTGCGACTGACGCCAGCGACGCCAGCGCCCCCTTGCGGTCGCGGCCGTGCATCGGGTTCGCGCCCGGTGCGAACGGTTCGCCGGCTTTGCGGCCGTCCGGCGTCGAGCCGGTCTTCTTGCCATACACGACGTTCGATGTAATGGTCAGCACCGACAGCGTCGGTACCGAACCGCGATACGTCTTGTGCTTGCGCAGCCGGTTCATGAACCCTTCGACCAGCTGGGCCGCCAAGCTGTCGACACGATCGTCGTTGTTGCCGTACTGCGGGTAGTCGCCTTCGATCTCAAAGTCGACGGCGATGCCTCGTTCGTTGCGGATCGGCTTCACCTTGGCGTATTTGATCGCGCTCAAGCTGTCCGCCACAACCGAGAGCCCGGCGATACCCGTAGCCATTGTCCGCAAAATGTCGCGGTCATGCAGCGCCATCTCGATCCGTTCGTAGCAGTACTTGTCGTGCATGTAATGAATGACGTTGAGCGTGTTGATGTACAGCTTTGCTAGCCAATCCTGTACCGCATTGAAATGCGTCATCACTTCGTCATAGTTCAGCACTTCAGACGTGATCGGAGCAAGCTGTGGACCGATCTGCACGCCCAGCTTCTCGTCGACGCCGCCGTTTATTGCGTACAGCAGCGCCTTCGCCAGGTTGGCGCGTGCGCCGAAGAATTGCATTTGCTTGCCGATCCGCATCGCCGATACGCAGCAGGCGATACCGTAGTCGTCCCCGTAATACGGACGCATCAGATCGTCGTTCTCGTACTGAATCGAGCTCGTCTCAATTGACACCTTGGTGCAATACTTCTTGAAGCCTACCGGCAGCTGATTCGACCAGAGGACGGTAAGGTTCGGCTCCGGTCCCGGACCGAGATTGTACAGCGTATGGAGGAAGCGGAACGAAGTCCGCGTGACGCGCGTCTTGCCGTCCAGCCCCATGCCGCCGATCGACTCCGTTACCCACGTCGGGTCGCCGCTGAACAGCTCGTTGTAATCCGGCGTCCGGAGGAATTTCACGATGCGCAGCTTCATGACCAGATGGTCGATCAGCTCCTGCGCCTGCTCCTCGGTCAGCGTCCCTTCCGATATATCCCGTTCCAGGTAGATGTCAAGGAACGAAGAGATGCGGCCGATGCTCATGGCGGCGCCGTTCTGCTCTTTAATCGCGGCCAAGTAGGCGAGGTATGTCCACTGCACCGCTTCGCGGGCGTTCGCCGCCGGCTCCGACACGTCGAAGCCGTAAGCAGCCGCCATTGCCTTCAGCTCCTGCAAAGCGCGGATTTGCTCGGATATTTCTTCGCGGGCGCGGATAACGTCCTCGTTCATTTCGTCGTATTCCAGCTGCAGCAAGTCCTTTTTCTTGCCTTCGATCAGCCGGTTCACGCCGTACAGTGCCAGACGGCGATAGTCCCCGATAATGCGGCCCCGGCCGTAAGCGTCAGGCAGCCCGGTTATGATGCCGGCTTTGCGGGCGTTCCGCATATCGGTCGTGTAAGCGTCGAACACGCCCTGATTGTGCGTCTTGCGAATGTCGGTGAACAGCCGCATCATCTCGTCCGGCAGCTTGAAGCCGTACGCCTCGCAGGCGTCTGCCGCCATCCGGATGCCGCCGAACGGCTGCACGGAGCGGCGCAGCGGCGCGTCCGTCTGCAGTCCGACGATCTGTTCGAGGTCCTTGTTCAAATAACCCGGGGCATGTGATGTAATCGTCGATACCGTATTGACGTCGACGTCCAGCACGCCGCCGTTCGCGCGCTCCTGGCGCACGAGCTTGCTCACCTGCCGCCACAATGCGGTCGTCGCATCGGTCGGTCCGGCCAGGAACGAGCCGTCTCCTTCGTACGAAGTTAAGTTTCGATCGAGAAAATTGCCGACGTTGACTTCTTTCTGCCACTTGCCACATGCAAAGCCCCTCCAGCTGGCGGGAACCGTCGGTTCGGTCCCGGCCTGAGCGGCAGCTTGGTGCTTCAGTTGATTTTCCAGTATGGACATGGTGTGTCCCTCCTCTATCCTTTGCGGTGAAGCTTTTATTCAAACCGTCCATAGAAAGCATTGCGGTATATGTCGGCCAGCTCGGTGACAAGCGGCATCCGCGGATTCGCAGTCGTACACTGATCCTCGAACGCCCGGTCCGCCAAGCCGTCCACTCTCGCTTCAAAGTCCTTCGGCTCGAAGCCCAATTCTTGGAACGACTCCGGAATGCCGAGCGACTTGTTCAGCTTGCGAACCGCCACGATCAAGCTGTTTACGCCTTCCTCCGTTGTCCGCGCCGGCAGATTGAGCATGCGGGCGATTTCGGCGTAGCGCTGATCCGCTACATAGTGATCGTATTTCGGGAACGAAGCGAATTTGCTCGGCTTCGCCGCATTATAGCGAATGACGTACGGCATCAGGATCGCGTTCGTACGGCCGTGCGCCGTATGATACTGACCGCCCCACTTATGTGCCAAGCTGTGATTGATGCCGAGGAACGCGTTAGCGAACGCCATACCGGCGATAGTCGAAGCGTTATGCATTTTCTCACGGGCGAGCGGATCGGCCTCATGATACGACTTCTCAAGATGCTGGAACACAAGGCGTATCGCCTGTAGCGCCAAACCGTCCGTATAATCGTTTGCCATTACGGATACGTAAGCTTCGATCGCATGCGTCAGCACGTCCATGCCAGTGTCGGCAACGGCCGTCTTCGGCAAGCTGTATACAAACTCCGGATCGACGATCGCCACATCCGGCGTCAGCTCGTAATCGGCGAGCGGATACTTCGTATTGCCTTTCTCCTTGTCGGTGATGACTGCGAACGACGTCACCTCGGAGCCCGTACCCGACGTCGTCGGCACGGCGACGAACTTCGCTTTGCGGCCGAGACGCGGATATTTGTACACCCGTTTGCGGATGTCAAGGAATTTCATCTTCAGTGAGTCAAAGCTTGTGTCTGGATATTCGTAGAACAGCCACATCGCCTTTGCAGCATCCATCGGCGAGCCGCCGCCGAGCGCGATAATGCAATCCGGCTGAAATGCCTCCATCATCGCCGTGCCGCGCCGCACTGTCTCTACAGAGGGATCAGGCTCGACGTCGGAGAACACTTCGATGTATACCGGCTGCTGCCGCTTGCGGAGGTAATACTCCAGCTTTTCCACGCAGCCAAGCTTTACCATCATGGCGTCGGTGACAATCATGACACGCAAGATGTCCGGCATTTTCTCCAGATACTGCGATGAGCCTCGTTCAAAATATACTTTCGGCGGCACCTTAAACCACTGCATATTAACCGTCCGGTAAGCAACCCTTTTGATATTGATCAAATTGACTGCGCTGACATTGGCCGTCGTCGAGTTATGGCCGTACGAGCCGCAGCCGAGCGTCAGGGACGGGAGGTTCGTGTTATAAATATCACCGATAGCTCCGTGAGTCGACGGCGAGTTGACGATAACGCGGCCGGTCTTGAGCCGCTTGGAGAAGGCGTCGATCACATTGCGGTCCTTTGAATGGATGACGGAGGAATGGCCCATGCCGCCGAACTGAACGATTTCCGCGGCGCGCTCGATCCCCTGCTCCGCTGTCTTCACTTTATAGCAAGCGAGTACAGGGCTGAGCTTCTCCGCCGACAGCGGGTACTGATCGCCAACGCCCTTCAGCTCGGCGACGAGCACCTTCGTCCCAGCAGGCACCGCAACTCCCGCCATCTCGGCGATTTTCACGGCGGGCTGGCCGACGATCACCGCATTGACGGCACATTTCTCCGGATTGATCACAAGCTTGGATACCGCTGCGGTCTCTTCCGGATTCAAGAAATAGCAGCCGTACTCGGTCAACAGTTTTTTCGCCTGCTCGTAGATCGGCTCTTCCAGAATGACCGCCTGCTCCGAAGCGCAAATCATGCCGTTGTCGAACGTCTTGGACAAAATCAAATCCGTTACCGCTTGAGGCAGATCCGCCGTCTTCTCGATGAAGCACGGTACGTTGCCCGGTCCGACGCCGAGCGCCGGCTTGCCGGTGCTGTATGCGGCTTTAACCATGGAAGAGCCGCCGGTCGCCAGTACGAGTGCCACTTCGGGATGATTCATCAGCAGCCCCGTCGCCTCGACGGACGGATGCTCGATCCATTGAATGCAGTGGGCCGGCGCGCCCTCGCGCACGGCCGCTTCCAGGAGCGCCTGCGCAGCCGCGGCGGAGGAGCGTTGGGCGGAAGGATGGAAAGCGAATATGATCGGATTACGCGTCTTCGCCGCTATTAGCGCCTTGAACATAGTTGTCGAGGTCGGATTCGTCACCGGCGTAACGCCCGCGATAATGCCGACCGGCTCGGCGACCATCTGTACATGCTCATAAGGATTGTCTTCGATGACGCCGACCGTTTTGTCGTTCTTGATGCTATGATAAATGTACTCGGTGGCGAACAAATTTTTCGTGATTTTGTCTTCGTACACGCCCCGCCCGGTCTCTTCGACAGCCATCTTGGCCAGCACCATGTGCTGATCAAGTCCAGCCAGCGCCATCGCCTGCACGATCCGGTCAACCTGCTCCTGGTTCAGCATCAGATACGCTTCCTGCGCTTTCTTCGCTTTTGCCGCCAGCTGATTGACCTCGTCCTTCGGCGTATGCCGACCCGACAATTCGCTTTCCTTCACAGCCATAGCTCTCCATCCTCCTTTTAACGCACCGGTCTTCATCCCCGGCCGGTCGTTATCTCTTCTCCTTTATCCTAGCTCTCCGGACTTCAGCTCACAGTGATAATTATCACCTTGAGGTAAAATAGGCGAAGACTGCAGTGCGCTAACCTTTACCAGCAGCTTATCGTACTGCTCGAGCGTATGGAAGCAGTCTACGAAACCCGGTTCAATCCCCGCTTCCTGGAACGCCGTCTCCGTCAGCTCCGCCCAAAACAGCTCCTTTAGCAGCTGAGACAAGCCTGCATTCCCGCGCTGCAGCAGGGACCATACCGTATCGGCGCAAGACCGGTCATATACGCCGTGTAGCGGGTATACGCCGCCTTGCACCCAGGGCAGCGCAGCCTCGAAGCCGTCGTGTTTTTTCTCCTGGAGCAGCCGGGCCGCCGGAGCGGAAACGAGCGGCATATGGCTGCCCACGATCCATACGTCGCGATTACGGGCCAGACTAAGCCCGGCGTGCATTCCCCCGAGCGGCCCGCGGTCCGGAGCGAAATCGGTAATGATCCGTATGTCCGGCTCAAGCAGCTTCAAGAACGGCTTCGGGTCGTTCGTTACGACAATCTGCTCGCTGCACACAGGCTTCATGAGCCGCAGCTGGCGGAGGACCAGCGTCTCGCCGCCGATCTCCATAAGCGCCTTACATTGCCCGTGCATCCGCTTATTCTGGCCGCCGACCAATATGACTCCTGTCATCATTTTGAATTTCCCCTTCCTGGTTGGGGCTTACGCTTCCGCAGTTTTCTCATCCGCGGCGAATGTTTGTTCTGTGAACTCGCTTGCCCTCTTCGGTGTTTTTTTCCCCGCCGTATCCGGTTGTACCCGGCAATCCCCGCATATCCAGCTGGTGCCCTTCGCTCCTTGTCCATTCACGCTGCCGCAACGTTCGCAAGTAATCATCTATCCACCCCCCTTGGAGTACGAGCTTCTCACCTCTCATTAAACACCGCGGCGGACGCCTCCACTGTGAGGAACATCACGGAAACGCTCCATCCCAATGTGACAAATGTCATAGCAGACCGGTTCATGTGTACTTTCTTGATTGTGATCCGGGGGGATTGCGAAGACTTGTCCGAACGTGCACAATAAAACAAAAATACCAACAATCGAAGGAGCATGCAGACATGCACCTGTTAGTTAAAGAGCGCAGCCCGTACAACGAAATCACCGTATACGAGACCAGCGAACTGTTCGGCGAACGGGGCCGGTTCCGGGTGCTGGAATTCGGCGGCAATGCCGTTCAGGGAGCGGTCAATCTGAAGGCTCCGGCTCATATCGTGCTGGAGTATCCGCGAGCCGTCATTCACCTGATGGAGTACAACCTGCCGTCGTTCAACAGGCTATTTATGATCGGGCACGGAATCGGGACGATCGCCGGTCGCTATCCGGAGCGGGACGTCATTGTGGCGGAAATCGATGAGCGGGTCGTTACGGCCAGCCGAACATTATTCGGCTACACCCGGGACAACATAGCGATCGGCGATGGACGGCAGCTGCTCAGCGAGCAAACACCCTGCCGATACGACTTCATCGTCGTCGATGCCTTTACGAAGGCAGGAACGCCGGTCCACTTGACCAGCCTGCAGTTTGCCGAGTTGGCAAGGGAGAAGCTCGCTCTGCACGGATGTCTCATTATGAACCTGGCCGGGAGGCCCGTTGGAGATAAACGGATGAATGCGATCGGAGCTACGCTTCGGGAGGCTTTTCGTCATGTAGCTGCGTTCGTACTCCCCGGGAGGGATGCGGACCGGCGGGAGGAGCGCAACCTGCTGCTCGTCGCAGGGAACCGGGAGATCTTATACGACCCGCACTCTATGGCAGGATTTGTACAGGTGGAGCTGGAGCAGGGGTATATCATTCGGGACAAGGGATAGAATTCCCGTCACGCAAACTGCCCCCAAGACGAGCGTTATCGTCATACGGGAGGCAGTGATTAATCTGCTTATTATAGGCATTGGCGGAGTTTGAACATGTGCCGCTTTGCTTGTGTGATCATGACGTTTCAATCGGCGGGCAGTGATTCTGCAGAGCTGGTAGTGTCTGTGAATCAAATTTGCTGCAACTTTAAGCGGGTGACTCCGCCTAAGCCGGACAGGTAATCTTAATCCGCAGCGATTCCCGTGCCCGCATCAATATCGCCCCCCCTAAATAAGTTGAATAGATTAGGGAGGTACCTGACGCATCGATCTTTGCGGCGAATGCATCCGAACTCCTCCAACGTACTTAGGCTGATTGGCGTTCATGGTGTTGAGAGCGGTTGAGCTCGTACGGCCGACACATAGGCATTGCCGAGCGGATCGACATCAATACCCACTCACCGTCAAATCCGCCACCAAGCAGCCTTGAATAGATGAGTCCAGTACCTATATTGTTAAGCTTCGTGACAAAAACGTTAGGTGCAGCCGTAACACTGGATCGATTATTAGCGGCAACCGGGGGTTTTACGGATTTAATAGCTCGAAGCCGTACGTCCACCTTCCTTATGTATCGCGCCAAATTCGAAAGGCTGTCTCCAAGCTTTTCCTTTCTCCGTTTATGACATGATAAGAAACGGCTTCTCATCGGTTATCGTCCCCGCCGCCGTTTTCATGACCAGATCATTCGTTACGTCATCAATAGCCGCACTTTCTAAGCCGTATACTCTGAGCAGCGCTTCTGCCGGATTACCACCGGGATTTACGTCAATGTGAAACTTCATTTTTCCCGAACTCGACTCCCGGACAATCACGTCAATATTCGGCCATACCTTCGTATACTTGATTTATCCGTAGGCGGACACATCGTATACCCAACGGCTTGAATCATTCGTTTGATCCAATTATACGTTCCCTCTTACGGGCTTCTGCCTTCAGGTATGGCACACCCATCCGAACAGTGTCAGCATGAAGCCATGTTGGTAGAGCTCAACGATGTACTTCCAAATTGACGATAATATTAGACATTTCCCTCCGCTTGCCAGCGATTTACGATGTAGCCCTTCTTCAAAAGCTCCGTAGAGAAGCCGGTACCCGAATTAAACTTAGGTATATTCCCATTACGAAAGCAAAAAATCCGTCCCAAGGAAGACGACCTTAGTTGACCCATCTATTGCATCAGCCGCTTCAAGCCGTAATCAGCCCATACGTTCCGTCGAGACGCCGGTACACGACCTCGGTCGCCTGCGTCTTCCGGTTGATAAACACATGAAATTGATGATCGAGAAGATTCATCTCCAGAATGGCATCCTCCACGTCGACGGGCTTCAGCTCGAGCCGCTTGACCCGTCCGATCTCGAACGGAGCCTGCTCCTCCCCCAGCTCGGCATCCGCAGCCATCATGCCTTCTTCAGCCCGACCTGTCCCCCGCCGCAGACGCCTCCGCAGCTTTTCCTTCAGCTTGCGAAGCTTCCGCTCGAGCTTATCCGCCACCTTATCGATCGAAGTGTACATATCGTCGGTACGCTCTTCCGCTCTAATGACGGCGCCGTCCAACCGAAGCGTCACTTCTACCTTATGCTCGTGCTTATGCCCGCCGACCGCAATTGTTACGACGGCTTCCGAAGCAGCCGCCAACGTATCGAGACGCCGCAGCTTGTGCTCCACGTACTGCTTGAGCGCTTCCGTTACCGCAATATGTTTACCGTGTATGATGATTTGCATAGGTTCCATCTCCCCGGGTTAAGAATAAAAGTAATCGATATCGGTCAACAGCTCATCCGCCAGCGGAAAGATCAGCTCCTCCTCCAACTCAAGATGCTCGAGCAGAATCAGACAAGCTTGGTCGAGATTTGCAGCCGCCTTCCGGGCCAGCTCCACAGAGCAAACCATCGGCAAAGCGTCGACCGTTTCATTAAACGAGGCGACAAACAGATCTGCCAGCTCGTGATCTTTTTCCATCACCCAAATGGACGGTGTAATGGAAGGCTTGAACATCCGGCGATTGTAAATCTCGATGACCGGAAACACTTCCTTCTCCTCCCATTCGGAGTGCTTATGAAGCTGGCTCATAAAGTCTTCCATCCGCAGCTGAAGAACCTCCAGAATTATTCTTGACCGCTCCGGATCAAGTTCGGCATAGATGGAACGCGCGCAAGTCTGAATCCGCACAATGCGGTCTCTGAGCAGCTGGTGCTCTTCCTTCAGCCGAACGGCCGCTTCCATCCATGGAGACACTCTCGCCACACTTTCAGGATCCAGCGCGTGCTTTTCCTTGGTCGTCGTCATTTTTGCTCCCCTCCCTACTTACAAGGTATAATCGTCGATGATTCCTACTTTTGGAAGGAATTCCGCTTTCTGAGGCTTCTCAGGCTTCGGTGCAATGGGGTAAAAAGTTTTGCCGCCGCATGCTCCGCACTCTGTCGGATAACACTCGGCAAGCACCGGTAGCTCCTCGCCGCAACGCTGGCATACGTGAACGGCGAACGTTTCAAGCTCTTCTTCTTCCTTTATTCTCTTCGCATGGTCTTTCATAAGATCATCTCCCTAATGGCAGGAACTTGTTTATGTTGAACGACTTGGACGGGAATGTGCGCTTTCTCTAAAACCCCTCCGCTGACGCTGCCCAGCAGAAGCTTCTTGATTCCTTTCAATCCGCGGCTGCCCATGAGAATGAAATCGCAGCCCCGCTCCTCGGCGAACCCGAGAATCGTGTCCACGGGAAATCCTTCACGAAGCTCTATTCGGGCATAAGGCAAATGTTCGATCATCTTCCGAGCTTCATAAAGCATATGTTCGGCAAATTCTTGCTGCTCCGCCTCGGCTGCGGACGGTGTCAGGTACAGCGTACCGCCGATCAACAATTTAGGGAAGTGTAGAACGTGCAGTACCGTCAATCGGGTGACCGGGCGTTCATTTATCATGTGCACTGCCTGTTCCAGCGCGAGCTTGGCACGCTCGGAACCGTCGAAAGCGACCAGTATGTGTCGATAAATCATTGTCCCTTCCTCCTTCCATGTGCTTATTGTAAACCGGCGCTTCAGCCGCAGCTGTGAAAATCATCACACGCCAAAATAAGCACTATTGTGACCTTCGTCACGGCCTGCTGCAACTGCAAAGCGTAAAGTAACCATGCAGAATCGTCCCAAGGAGTGAGGGAAAGTGAGCAAACCTTCGGAAGCTTTCATATTAAACGTAAAATTCGTCTTAATCGCCTTCGTCGTCATCGCGAACGTCATCGAACCGCTCATCGACCGAAGCGGAATCCTTAGATGGCTGTATCAGGCTATCTTCACCTTTCATATCCCGATGTTTGTGTTTGCCATGGGACTGCTCGCCAAGGATTTTCGCCTCGACCACCGCGGCCTGCACAGCCTGGTCGAAATCGCTTGGCAATACGTACTGTTCCAGACCGTCTATTCGCTGATGGATGCCGCCTTGTTCCATGCGGACGGCGTCGTGCACTCGTTCTTCATGCCCTACTCGCTGCTGTGGTTTCTGTTCAGCCATCTGTGCTGGCGGGCTATGCTGCCTCTGTTCATCCGCATGAAGCATCCAATTATCGTCGCTGTCGGACTCGGCATCGCCGCAGGCTTCTTACCGGTTTCGGGTGCATGGCTTAGCCTATCCCGAACTTTCGTCTTTCTGCCGTTCTTTCTGGCCGGTTATTCTATTCGTTTGGACCGGACCTTCCAGCAATCACTGCGCAGGTAAAGACTATCGGCAGCATGCTTTGCGCTGGTATGGTTCACGGTGTTGGCCATGTACGGCGGCAGCATGCCGCTGGCTTACTTGTATGGAAATGCCGGTTACGGCGAGCTTGGCACAGCGGTCTGGCCGGGCTGCCTGGAACGGATCGTCCTTTACGCCGTGCAGGGGAGCGTTTCCATCGCGTTCCTGAGCTTCATCCCATGGGCGGCAAGAAGCTGGACGGATGCGGGAAAAAGAACTGTGTACGTGTTCCTCTTTCATGGCCTGCTCCTGAAGACTATCATTGCCTTGGGGATCTATGAATCCTGGACCGCGCCGCTGCGCATGAGCTTGGCCTTCCTGCTCGGAGCAGGCCTTCTCCTGATACTGTCCCACAGACACTTCGCCGGGCTTGCGCACCCACTTCTGGAGCCGCCGTTCCTGCAATCACTTATCGGGTTCGGCCGGGATCGACGCGTGGTGAAATAAGCCGAAGAACCGGACACTCTTCCTTGGATGGGTGTCCGGGCTCTTTTTTACAGGAGTTATGTTATGATGAATTCATAGATTTGGGATCCATCCTTCGAAAGGAACAGCCGTATGAGCGAGTTTAGTACAAGCTATCATTTACGGAAACGAATAGGAAAGACGTCATTACCCTGCTGCAGGACGCCGGGCTGGACGGATATGTGTATCCGGAAAACAGAAGCTGGGTAAGCTTTGTGGTGAAAGGTCCGGCTTTCGATCCGCACGCCGGTCTCATCGCCTTCAACCCTGGGACGCTGATCCATTATATTTTCGCTGAAGACCATGGGGAGGTTCCGCGAACTTGGCGGCGTTGCGCTCCAAATCAAACAGCTTATCGATGCCTTCCATAGACTCGCTCTGTCCCGCGATAAGCTCACGGATGACAGAGAGGTCGAACAAGAGCTTGTTTTCCCGGACTCTAACGGTCCAGTCGCACTTGTACTCGAATACGGGTTCATCCTCCGGAATATGCGCAGCTCTCTACACCCTGGCGCAGACCATTTCCATCATTTCCCAGGTCATGCTGACGAAACATTGCTCACCTTATCTGCGTCTTTATAGTGTAGAGATCCTATTGAAACGAGGTGTCCTATTATGATAAAAAAACGAAGCAGCAAGGTGCCGCTCTTCCTCATCGTTATCGCTTGCCTTCTCCCATTCGCCTTTCTGTGGTGGTTTATTACCGCAATGAATACGCCGATGCTCCCGAATTAATCCTCACATAGAAGAAGATCCGTGCCTCCCGGGGACGGATCTTCTTTATTTGGCAAATAGGCATGATCAGGTTGTAAGAAGCGCTTTATGACTTCCTTTATTTATGAGAAGACATTCAGCGCGCTGGCTTCTCACAACCACTGCTACGAGAAAAGGAGAGATTGCTATGGCATTACCGTATTCGTTTGAATTCCGGTCCGTTCAGCCCGCCGGCAAGCCTGTCTTTGCGGTTATCAAGACGGCGCTGTCCAGAGTAAAGCCCGAAATCATTAACACCCAAATGCTCCAGAAGCCGCATATCGGCATCAATGGCGGATTCTTCGCAGCGGATAATGGCTATGACAATCCCCCTACCGGACTGAGGGCTATCAGCTATTGGAAAGACGACACCACGTACTACGCTTATAATGGCACCAGCTCAAATCCCGTATCCCGGAAAACATTTGTCTCGTACACCGATTCATCTAACGTCGTTCGAGCCACCTATATGTATGCATCGAATTTGAATCAAGTATTGAATCTTTACCCGACCGCAAAAGCTGTCATCGGTGGAATGGACTATAACCGGGATAGCTGGGGCTCGGGAACTCTCGTTACCGCATACGACTTGGCGGCTTGGCGCACGGTCCTGGCATGGGACAGCAGCTATGGGTATATGATCGTCACTCATGGTAACTCTGTCACGATCCCTCAGCTCAAAAGCTACATGACAAATATCGGCTTGGACCCCGTAAACTCCATTGTACTCGACGGATCAGGCTCTACGGCCATGCGCGTCGTAAGAGACAATCAAGTCTATTGGTACGGTTCCCCTACTCACGATCGCTATATCGGCAACATGGTTCGGGTATACGGAATCGACTGGTTTGAATAATAAAAGTGGTGCCGGCCGAGAGCCGGCACCACTTTTATTTTCCATAACGATCCATGACCGCCGGGCTTAACTCACCTGCTCTTTCCCGGTTGTTCCTGTCGAACCTCTTTCCGTGCTTTACCGAGCAACTCTTCCATGAAGGTTAATTTGAGCGACTGCAACGCATCTTCCTTGGGCATCGGAATCCCGTCGGCCAAGCGGCGGATCTCATCATCCAGAATGTCCAGCAGCTGCTTCATACTATCCATATCCCCGTTTCTCGACCGCATTAGGAGCTTTGCGAAGCCAGCGTTCGCCGGATGCTCATTAACCCTTTCTTTTTCCATTTGTTCACCGCCTGTTGGCTGATCTGCATTTCGATCGCGATATCCTTCTCGGTCTTGTCCTCCAGATACGATTTACGCAAAATTTCTTTAGCTGTGTCGGAAGTAACGAGATGTAATAATTCCTGCACGCGGATATCCGATAACGGATCCTGAAATGAACAAGTGCGATTGCCGTAAAACAGAAAATGCTCGGGAGACGTGACGCGTTCTCTCTTGCGCCGCTTCTTCTCCTGATACTGTAGTCTCCACGCGATTCTTTTGAGCATTTGTACGCATTGGTCCAAATTGTCCATTCGCATGTGCCACCTTTCTCTGTTGTATCGGCCTTACTCTTTTACCGTATGAATTTCCCCTGTTAGGCGGGTGGGTTTTCCAACCGCTTGGAATCGAAATGAGTTGCCGGCCTATCTCGCCGCCGTACACAAACGGTTCACAATTACTCGCGCCTCTGTGTGAGATTCGTCACAGTGACCCGGCCGTCCAGCGACTACAATGAGATCAAATCGAGAAGGAGGATGAACCTGATGTCGAAACCGAACAAAGAGCCTTCCCTGAAAGGTACGTTCGCAGCCGTCATGGGGCTGGGCGGATTTATTATCGTGAGCTGGGTCCTGGTCTTCCTGCTGTTTTGGGCCCGCCAATAAAACCATCGTGAACGATTCACAAGGGGGATACACACATGCATGTACATCGTCTGGAAAAAATTTGGATCGGATTCGGCCTCGCCATGCTGCTCGTCTTCTTGCTCCTTACCGGTGTCGCGGCGTTCGCCTTCGGCGTCAATCCGGCGAATTCGCATTCCTCGCACGAACATGGCGAGCATCAAGTAACGAAGGTCGTCCCGACGCAATTGAAGACGACGGCGCCGTTCGATATGCCGGGTTTGCGGCAGATCGGGGAGGGCGAATACGAAGCGGTAGTCATTGCGCTCGCATTCGGCTACAACCCAGACCCGATTGAGGTTCCGCGGGGGGCGAAGGTTCATTTCACCGTAACGAGCCAAGACGTCGTGCACGGCTTCGAAATTCCGGGTACGAACGTTAACTTTATGGCGGTGCCCGGCGAAGTGACGCGAATGACTCACACCTTCAGCGAGGCCGGCGACTATCTCGTGCTCTGCAACGAGTACTGCGGTACCGGTCACGAAGCTATGAAAATGACTATCAAAGTCGTATAGAAAGGGGAATCCCGGCTATGCAATCATCACTGCGACCGCTTAAGGAACAGCCGTTTAACGAAAATGACGGCCAGCTCGTCCTGACTCACCTATTATTCGCCTTCGGCGCGCTGCTGCTGGGCGGCATTGCAGGGCTGCTGCAAGGGCTCGTCCGCGGGGGAACGATGAAGCTGCCGCACGGCATCGGCTATTACCAGCTGCTTACCGCCCACGGGGTGCTTATGGCGCTCGTGTTCACGACCTTCTTCATCATCGGCTTCCTGTACTCCGGGGTTTCCAAGTCTACCGGCAAGCTGCTGCCGCGCACTCTCGCTCTGGGCTGGACCGGATTCCTGCTCATGGGCTTCGGCACGCTGATCGCTGTCGTATTTATTTTGCTCAATAAAGCGACGGTGCTGTACACGTTCTACGCGCCGATGAAAGCATCTCCGTGGTTTTACGTCGCTTTGGCGCTCGTTGTCGTCGGCTCGTGGCTGAGCGGATACGGGATTTTCTATCAATATTATGTGTGGCGCAAAATGAATCCCGGCCGGAAATCACCGCTCTTCTCGTTCATGTCCGTCGTCACGATGGTGCTGTGGCAAGTCGCCACGCTCGGCGTCGCCGCGGAAGTGCTCATTCAGCTCATTCCGTGGTCGTTCGGCTGGGTGGATACGATCAACGTCCTGCTGAGCCGCACGCTGTTCTGGTACTTCGGTCACCCGCTCGTCTATTTCTGGCTGCTGCCGGCGTACATCTGCTGGTATGTCATCATTCCGAAAATTATCGGCGGACGCATCTACAGCGATTCCCTCGCCCGCCTGTCGTTCCTGCTCCTATTCATCTTCTCGATCCCGGTCGGCTTCCACCATCAGCTGATGGAGCCCGGCATTTCGGACTTCTGGAAGTTCCTGCAGGTCGTGCTGACGCTGATGGTCGTCGTTCCGTCGCTGATGACCGCGTTCTCGCTGTTCGCCACGTTTGAACTGGCCGGACGGACGAAGGGGGCGAAAGGACTGTTCGGATGGGTCAAGACGTTACCGTTCCGCGACGTCCGCTTCTTCGCTCCGTTCATGGGCATGGTCATTTTCATCCCGGCCGGCGCGGGCGGCATTATCAACGCCTCGTATCAGCTTGACCAAGTCGTGCACAACACGCTTTGGGTCACCGGTCACTTCCACTTGACGGTCGCAAGCTCCGTAGCGCTGACGTTCTTCGGTATCGCCTACTGGCTTATCCCGGCGGTCACGAATCGCAGGATGACGCCGCGCATCAACAAGCTCGGCCTATGGCAGACATGGATCTGGATCATCGGCATGTTCCTGATGTCCGGCTCGATGCATACGGTCGGCTTGGTCGGTTCGCCGCGCCGTACAGCCTATACGACTTACGGCGGCGCCGTCGAAGCGGCCGGCTGGATTCCGTATCATGTTGCGATGGCGATTGGCGGTTCGATCCTGTTCGTCGGCATACTGCTGCTCATGTACATCATTATTGAGATTTTGCGGTCGCCGAAGGGCGCCGAGATCGAGGAATTCCCAATCGGCGAAGAGCAGGACGGAGCGGAAGAGCCTCCGAAGCTGTTCGAGCGCTGGAGCCTCTGGATCGGCATTACCGTTGTGCTCGTATTTATCGCTTATACGATTCCGGTCGTCGACATCATCAACAACGGCGTCAATTCCCCAGGCTACAAAACCTGGTAAATTAAACTATCGTGAGGTGCTTATTTATGAATAGTCAAAAACGGTTTAAAGGTCTGCTTCCGCTTGCCGTCATCATGACGGCGGCGGCTTCGCCGGTCTGCTACTTTGTCGTGAATTTGATGCTCGGCAGCGTGCACTTGTTTAACGGCATCATTATTAAATAGGGATAAGTGAGTGAAGCCAAAAACGTTCATGTCTTGATGTGAACCGGTTAAATAGTCTTAGTGGGGCTTTCATGGTTTTTATTCATGCGGGCCTCACTTTAATTTTGTCTTTCAGGAGATATCCGCAACCGCTCACGCACAAGAGCGTACGAAATCGTAACCTGTTTGAAGAGGTGGATGCACATGAAAGCGAACGAACGCAATGGCTGCGGCCGCTAGCCCCGAACGAAGGAATAGATAATCGCAGATGTATGGCTGGAGATTGCAGTGGAGCCCATCTTCAGAGGCGTCCTCCGTCTGCTGGCGAAGCTGTGGCATTGACATACGGCAGGCTTAGCTTGGCATAACCCGGCTAAGCTTACCTTGGTTTGTCTGATCTTGTCATCCTGCCATCCCCTCGACCTCCATTGGACCCGCCCGGCCGTCCATCACACCTCAGCGGCTGCTCGGACGATTATACAACTTTTGCCGCCAGCTTGTGGCCGAGCAGCACGACCGCAACGGTGATCAGCCCGTAAGGAAGGCTTGCAGCAATGTCGCCGTACCGGATCGCCCCTTCGTCAAGCAGCCGATAGAAGACATACAACGAATACGGCAGCGTGATGCAAAGCGCCGTTCCGACGCCTAGCGCATACGTGCGAAGGACGACCGATTGTCCGACATGCATGAACACATGCAGCAGCAACAGCGCATTGAACCCGACAAACAAGCCGTACCACTCATGATCGACAGCCAGCCAGCACGCTAACGCATACAGGATGAACTGCATGAGCACCGGAATCGAGAATTGGGCCGCCGTCGTCCGCGACATCTCGTCGAAGGTTCGCCTAAACCGTGCGGGCACCAGCGGCGCGGCTCGTTCATATTTCCGGCGAAACCACGCTTCCACGAAAATGATTTCTTCAAAATCATGCAGCATGAACGTCACCGGCAGCAGCCAGATGACGGTTTCCAAGCTCAGTATCGAGTCCAAATAGGTCAGCATCGCAGTTCTCCTTGTCGTGTGGTAAGTATCGGCGCAAACGCAGGCAGACCGCCTCCGGATTTGTCGGAGAACGGTCTGCCCGGATGATGAGTACAACGGCTATGATGCCGTGACGCATAACAGCTTTACTTGCTCACCGCACCCGCATGCGGACGCAGCAGCGCTGCCAGCCCGACGAGACTATCGAGCGTACGCTCGACCCGCTGCCGGATCGCAGCGTCCGCCGGTGCCCCGTCCGTCTCGAACTGGCGGGCGTCGCCGCCGAGGGACAGCCATTCGGGGCTGTTAATGCCGTGCATATTGCGGACCATCGCCTGAAGCTGTGTCAGCGAGCTGACACCGACGGCGCCGCCGGACGAGCTGACCGACAATACCGGCTTACCCGAAAACTCCCCCGCTCCCATGAAGTCCAGCGCATTTTTCAGCGCACCGGAGATCGAGCCGTGATACTCCGGCGTTCCCAGAATGACGGCGTCAGCTTCGGCAACCGCCCGTTTCATAGCGGAGGTGTGGCCGTCCAGCACTTCGGCGTCAGGCGAATACATCGGCAGCGGCGTTTCGAACAGATCGATCAGCGTCGTCGCGATGCCGCGCCCGCGCAGCACGCCCTCCATATACTGCAGCAGCTTCGTGGATGTTGCGTTTCTCCGGTTGCTTCCTGCGATCAAAGCGATTTTCATTTTCCCATCGTTCCTTTCATTAAGTGATTTCTTCTATTAGCATATCACCTGCGTGCGGCTCCGACGTCGGCGAATCGTCCGGCCCGGTCTCCTTCTTTCGCTCCGTCATCCGAACTCCCCCGGTCGTACGACTTTAGTCGTATAACCGCCGGCCCCTCGCAAACGGCCGCCGTTTCAAGCCCAGCCGTGCTTGACCGCAAACAGTGCAGCCTGCGTACGATCGGCCAAGTTAAGCTTCGCCAGCACGGAGCTGACGTGTGTCTTCACCGTCTTCTCCGATATGCCGCAGTCGGCGGCGATTTCTTTGTTCGACCTGCCTTGCGCTATCAGGCGGAGCACCTCCATCTCCCGCTCGGTGAGCCGCTCCGGCGAAGCAGCGGAAACGTGCGGCGGCGCCGCGATATGCGACATGAGCTGTCCCGCGACTCTCGGGTCAAGCTGTGGCAAGCCCTGCTGCGCTTGGCGGATCGCCTCGGCGATCTGCTCAGGCTCCATATCCTTCAGCAAGTACCCGTTCGCGCCGGCCTTGATTGCCGACAGCACATAGTCCTGGTCGGAGAACGTCGTCAGGACGATAATTTTCATATTCGGATGCTCCTGCCGCAGAATGCTCGTCGCCTCAATCCCGTTCAGCTCCGGCATGATCAGATCCATCAGCACGACGTCCGGCTGCAGCTCGCGCGCCTGTTCGATCGCCTCGCGCCCGTTTGCCGCTTCCCCCGCCACCTCCAAATCCGCCTGCAAGCCGAGAAAATAATGCAGTCCCTGCCTCACGATCGCATGGTCGTCGACAAGCAGCAGACGCAGTGGTCGTACGGTCATCATCCATGTCCCCCTTATATCCGATGCAGCTATAGCGGCAGCCGTACCGTTACCTGCGTGCCGAACTCCGCACCGCTCTTTACGGAAAGCGTGCCTCCGACGGCTTCAGCCCGCTCCCGCATCGTCGTCATGCCTAAGCCGGAAGCCGGCCCCGGCATATCGCCGCTGCCGGCCGGCGGAAGTCCCCCGCCGCTGTCCGTCACCGTCATGCACACTTCCCATTCCGTATACGACAGTTCAATTTCCGCCGCATTCGTTCCGGCATGCTTGCGAACGTTGTTCAGCGCTTCCTGCCCGATGCGCCACAGCACGTCCTCCAGCCGCTCCGGCAAGCCGCGCAGCTCTTCGGCGCGGAAGGCGACACGCAGCCCGATCTGCTCGCCATAGCGTTTCAGCCCGGTCAAGAGCCCTTCCTCGAGCCCCGTCGGCCGCAGCTGCCGGATCATCGCCCGCATTTCGCCGGTCGCCGCCTGCGACAGCCGCTGCACTTGGGCGAGCGCTTCCTTCGCCTGCTCCGGCGCATCCGGCAGCGCATGAGCAAGCCCCTTCGCATGCAAACTTAGCGAGAACAGCATCTGCGAGACGGAGTCATGCAGGTCGCGCGCGATCCGGTTGCGTTCCTCCCAGCGGGCCAGCTCCCGGCTCTTCTCGTTCAGCCGCACGCTGTCGTACACAAGCGCCACATGGGCCGCCAGCGCTTCCAGCACCTCCGCATCGATTGCATCCAGCTCCTCGGAATCGGGGCTCCCTGCTGCCAGCACGCCGAGCGGCTTTCCGTGAAGCACGACCGGCACGGCCGCACCGCTGCGCCACTGCTCTCCGGATCGCTCCAGGACGGCGCAGCCTTCGCGCCACAGCTGCGTCCGATTTTCCGACAACGCCGCTTGCAGCACCCCGGCAATCTCCAGAGACTCCTTGCGCAGCAGCAAAAGGAACGGCCAGCTCAAGTGCTCCCGAACGCTGCGCACAATGCCCGCGTCCAGCTCCCGGCTCTCCTGCAGCGTCCCGATCTGCCGGGCCGCCTGACCGAGCCGGGCGAACAGCTCGGCGCGCTTGCGCTCCATCCGATACAGCCGAATCCGGTGCGCCGCCGTACCGATCTGGTACGCAATCGACTGCAGCAGCGCCAGCTCCTCCGCGGTAAAATGCGTCTTCCCCGGCGAAGCGACGTTCAAGATTCCGAACAGCTCCTCGCCGGAACGAAGCGGAATCGACGCATGATGGCTGATGCCCCGCGTATCTCCCCAGCGGAATCGAACCGCATCCTCCAGCCTCTTGCAATTCAATATATTAACCGCATGATGCAGCCGGCCGTCTTGAAACCGGTCCAGGCACCAGCAGCAGCCTTCGCGCATCGGCCGCTTGCCGTCATGCTCAAGCGCCGGAGGCAGCTGCGCATCCGCCGCACACCGGTACCCCTTCACTCCCGGCTTCGTCAGGAAAATCCAACCCGCCTCCAGCTCCGTCAGCTTCAGCAGCGCCTGCAGGACGCTGTCCAGCATCGGCTCCATCTCATAGGCGCCGTTGATCGTTTCGGCGATTTCGCGAAGCAGCTCATGGCCCTGCGCCGGTCCGTGTTCCATCATGATCTTATCCGCTCCTATGTGATCCTATCGAACCGCATCGCCCAGCATCACTTCGTTCATCGGGCCTTGATGCTTTTCCCGCACGACGCCGTCCGGACCAATGATATATGTAGAAGGGTAAGCGTAAACGCGGTACAGCCGGACAACGTCCCCGTTCGGGTCGTAAACGACCGGAAACGTGTAGCCGTTCTGCTCGAGCCACCTTCCGACTTCGCCGGCTCCCGCTTCCGTGTTGGTTGCGTTAACGCCGATAACGATCACGCCCGACTCTTTACGGCTGTCGTGAAATTGCTGCAGCGCCGGCATCTCCACCCGGCAGGGCGGGCACCACGTCGCCCAGAAGTTCAGCACGACCGTCTGCCCCTGCAGCTTGGACAGCTGAACCGGATTGCCTGCAGTATCGGTTAATGTAAAATCCGGAGCCCTCTGCCCGACGCGCAAGCCGACATCCGCCCCAGCCGCACCGCTCATCGAACGCTCCCACAGCTGGCCGGCTGCAGCCGATACGAGCATATGCCCGATCACGAACGTCAGCACAAGTTGTATGCCCGCCTTTCCATTCACGGGTGTGCGGCCGCGGTACAGCCAAAGCGCGAGCATAACCGCGCCGAGCACAACGAGCAGCGTAAGCGTCATCCGGTTTCCTTCTCCCCAAATGGCCAGAAGCAAGATGTACGACGTATAGCCTCCCAGCAGCGCGATCAATAGCGAGTCGGCCAAACGCTCAATAGCGACGGCATGCTTCTTGCCCGCCAGCCACACATACAGGGCAGCTCCGGCTGCCGCCAGTAAGGCCCCGCGAATACCGCCGTGAAAATACAACAGCGCCGCCCAGCTGCCCCGAAACACCGAAGCATCGAAGATAAGCTGGCTCAGCTTCCAGCCTGCAAACCAAACAAGCAGCGCATTCCAGAGCAGCTGCCTTATGTTTGCGGCGTCATCATGCCCCCTGGTTCGAATCCACTGCACCCCGAAGCCTCCCAGGGCCGTTCCCGCCCATAGCAGCAAAGTAAAGGGAAGCACGAACGGGCCGAGCTGTACCGCATTCACATGTACGCACCTCGACTCACTTAGTCCCCGAAAGTGACGTTAACTTCCCGGGCGTATTCCGAATCCTTTAGGGGAGCCCCTTACTTATCTCCTCCATTGTAGCTCCCGACCACCATTTGGTAAACCGTTCGAAAGCGTCCCTCCTTGACAAGCTTTCGCCAGACATGGTTGCTGTGATATTTCCTCTCAGTGTAATACTATATTTTCCAGCTAGCAATCCTGAATAGGTATCCGATCCCCTATCATATTCCATTCACTGTAAATGATATACATCTATGTGTTGTTTTTTGAAGGAATAGCTCGATTTCTGTCGTATATTACAATAGCGCAATTATGGTGGCATATTGTGGGAATTCAGACGGGTGAGTATTCCTGCAATCGCCGCCGGCTCCATCAAAAATAATAGAAAGGTGAGACTTGTGATTAAGAACGTACGGTTAGCAGCATCCATCATCATTTTATCCGCTTTGCTAGTAGGCGTCTTGGGCTGCAGCCCGGGAGCAGGCCCCCAACCGGCTTCGAGACCGAATGCGGAGTCCAAGCAGGTAACTTTGAGATTTGTATGGTGGGGCGGAGAACAGCGCAAAGAAGCAACGTTGAAAGCGATCGACTTGTACCAGAAGAAATACCCTAACGTGAAAATCGAACCTCAAGCTTACACGTCCTATCTGGATTTGGCTCGAGACCTGACCATCAGCACCGCGGAGCAGCAAATGCCCGACCTGATCCAGGGCGATTACTCTTTTATTTTCAACTACATTAACAGAAAGCTGTTAGAACCGCTGAACCCGTATGTCGAAGCCAAAACGTTGAATTTGTCCGATGTCGAACCGCTGTACCTCGCTCCAGGCAAAGACAAGGACGGCCAGCTTTACGCCGTCAATCTCGGCAACAATGTTCAAGCCTTTATGTACAACGCCGATCTGCTCGCGAAATACAAAGTCCAGGTACCCAAGGAAGGCTATACGATCGATGACTTATATGCCACTTTGAAGGAGCTTAAAACCAAGGTCAAGACACCGGGATTCGTCCCGTTGGGCTCGATGATCGATCCGGTTTATTATATGAGAGCTAAAGGAAAGTCCCTTTACAGCACCGACGGAACTTCATTAGGTTATGATAATGACCGGATCATGACCGATTATTTTGCAACGTACCAGAAGTGGCGGAGCGAAGGCTTGGTCGGCGACCTCTTGATCAGCACACCGGTTGCCAACGATAAGAATCATCCGCTATTGACCGGGAAACATGCTTTCCTGACCTTATATTCGAACATGGTCGGGCCTCTGAACGACTTCGGTATCGCCAAACTGAAAATGCTCGCCTTGCCGAAGATCGATTCGAATCAGGAAGGGCATTACATCAAGCCGTCCATGTTCATTTCCGTCTCGTCCTACTCCAAGCACAAGGAAGAGGCCGTCAAGTTTATCGATTTCATCACCAACGACCTGGAAGCCAACTCGATCTTAAACGCCGAACGCGGGGTGCCGATCTCCAAGAAGGTTTACGACGAGCTGCTGAAAAAAGCTGACGACGGCCGCAAAGAGGCGTTTACATTCGTCGATTACATCAAGACGCGCTCGAAACCGATCGATCCTCCGGCACCAAGAGCCGCCACGACGATCTCGAACGTCTTTAACATTCAATTTCTCGCTGTCGGCAGCAATGCTCTGACCCCGGAGCAAGCCGCCCAAACGTACAGAGAATCGGCGAACCAAATTTTTGCGGATGAGAAAGTGAGTAACGAACCATGAACATGACGCTTCGCAGCAAACTTTATATAGGTTTTGGCACGATCCTGGCTGTTATGCTGCTGATATCGGGAATCGGCTATTACTGCATTGTGAAACTGAACCGGTCTTATGTAGATGTCATCAATCGGGATGCCGTTATCGTCAATTTGATTAAAGACATGACGATCAGCGTCGAGAAGGAGCACTCCAGCGTAGGGGATTTTCTCATCTCCGGAGCCCCCGAGCATCTGGAAGCCTACAATCAGGCGCGCAGGGAGTTTGCCGTAAACAAAAGAAAGCTCGATCAGCTTGCGACCGACCCGGACCGGTGGCAAATCCTGCAAGGACTCGATTTGATGCAGGACCAATTCGTTATCGCGGCTGACCAAATGATCAATGCCAAAAGGAATAACGACACAGCCGGCTATTCGAAGATCATGAAGGATCAAGCGATTATTTTCACCAAGTTCAGCCAAATCTCGCAAAAGTTCGTGAATGACGAGCAGAACCGGCTCAACGATACTGTGGCCAAAACCGTTCAACAGTCCGATGCTACACGAAATCTGCTCATTCTCATTGTCGTCATCGGAGCCGTGATCGGCGTACTTGCTTCATACTTCATTTCCCGCATGATCTCCGTACCGGTCATGAAGCTGCATGGCATGGCTGTCAGAATCGCCGAGGGCGATCTGACAGTCACCCGTTCCGATATTCGCAACCGGGATGAAGTCGGGGAATTGGCCAAAGCGTTTGACACGATGGTCCATAACCTGCGCAAGCTGATTTTCGAGGTCGGTTTGCACGCCGAACAAGTAGCGGCGTCCTCGGAGGAGCTTACGGCCGGGGCGGCGCAGACAAGCAAGGCGTCGGAGCATATTGCCCAGATCACCGAGCAGCTCGCGCTTGGCGCGCAAACGCAAGTCGGCAGCATTCATCAAAGCTTCCAAATGCTCGGCAGCATCAACGAACAATCCCGGCTTATTGCCGAAAGCGCGGCCGACGTATCGGCAGCTGCAGAGATTGCTTCTCAAACGGTGACGGCGGGTACCGATGCGGTAAACACGGCCATTCAGCAAATGGCTTCCATTCAGTACAACGTCTCGGAAATTTCCGGTGTCGTCCGCAGTTTGGGGGAGAAATCGAAAGAGATCGATACGATCATCAGCTTCATTACGGGGATCGCCAGACAAACCAACCTCCTGTCATTGAATGCCGCCATCGAAGCCTCACGCGCCGGAGAAGCGGGCCGCGGGTTTGCCGTCGTTGCTTCGGAAGTGCGGAAATTGGCCGAGCAAACCGCGCAATCCGGCAAGAAGGTTGCCGAGGTCATCGGCACGATTCAAGCCGAAACAGCCAACACCGTCGACATTGTCGCAAGAGGCGAGCAGGAAGTGCAATCCGGAATTCAGACGGTACAACTGGCCGGCGATTCGTTCACCCACATTCAACAAGTGATCCAAGCCGTCGAGGCGAAAATCAAGCATGTATCGACCGCGGCCAACATGATGGCGGACGGCACGCAATCGCTTGTCTCGGCATTCGAGGATATATCCGAGGTGACGTCAGCCGCTGCGGAAGGCTCGCAAGGATTGTCGGCCTCCGCTGAAGAGCAGCTGGCTACGATGGAAGAGATCACCGGCTCCGCCGAAGCGTTGTCCGCGATGTCGGAGGAGCTGCTGAATCTGACCGCCAAGTTCAAGGTCAAATAAAGAACCGGAGGCATTCGCCCTCCGGCCATTTGTTTTGGCGCTTATCTCAAAGTATCAAAAATGCAGAGCATCCGCATGGATGCCGCTAACAGACTGCTGACCGGCAGCCGCCGCAGCACAAGGGAGCTTGCCGCCGCCGTCGGATATGCCGACTTGAAATTTTTTCACCGCCTGTTCAAAAAAAAGTCGGGGTTTCTCCCCGACAGTACCGCGATATCGTATATGTTGATTATTGAACAGTCGACAAATGGAAGTGATCCGCGTGATCCGCCCGCACCTCAATCTTCGTGCTTGTCAATCCATGATTGGTGTAGAATAAAACCTTGGACACGTTGGCATTGGCTACGGCAATTTCAAGGAACTTCTTCTCTTGCGCCGCCGTCATGCCGGCATTGCGGATATCGACGGACTTGCCGTCCTGGTGCGAGCTGTGCTCCGGCGTATCGGCGCCGTCGATTAAGCTGGCGTCATTGATTTCCAGCTTCTTGGCATAGCTGGAATAGAAGCTCTGGGCGACCTGGCCGATTGTCGTCAGCGTCGAAGGCGTCACATAGCTATGATCGAGCTTATAAGTGCTATCTCCGGAAAGTCCGGTAGCTGTGTCGTTGTAGTTAATATAGTAGGAACTATTGCCGACGCGAACATACCCTTTCGGCGACGAGCCGATAGCGGCATGCATCGCATTGCGGCTGGCCGCTCCGTAGATGCCGTCAGCCGTCAAGCCCTTCACTCTTTGAAATACCTTCAGGTTATCCACTGTCGCCTGATCGAAGTAATTCGTAGTGCTAGTAATTTGGGCAACGCCGGTAAAATAGCTTTCATTTGAGCCGTACGCTCTCCAAGCCTTCAGATTGTTCTTAAGAATGCCGATTTGGGTATGAGTTTGGCCAAACGAATACGTGGATTGGTAGCTCACGCCATAGAAGCTGTTGGAGCTCGACGTACCGACCGCAGCGACATTCGAATGACCCGCTGCCGCCATCGCGCTGGATGTAATCATGATCGCCGCTGTGCCCGAAAGAGCTGTTGTGATCCACATTTTTTTACCGAAACGCATGATTTCACTCTCCCATTTTTAACTCTTGAAAACTGGTAAGTTACACCTACTTTGGCTAATCTTTGAACCTACCTTTCACAATTTGGATTCTATCATGTAACCCATTAATTTGAAATAGCGACATTTGTTGGAATGTGTCTAAATCGGTTTATTATCTGTAAATGACTCATACTGAAAGCGATTGTGTCCCCACATGCCAATAAATCGACGTCAAAGAACTGTCTCAAATCCGCATATGATGAGAGAGTCGATACGAATGACGAACCATCCTGCAGAAATGTATAAATACCATGCATGGGCCAACCAAACGATCCTGGAGAGAATCATCAAGTTAGTGCACCATCAACAAAAAAGCGGCACCCGGACGTCGTCCGGAATGCCGCTTTTTTCCCGAATTATTGATTTTGATCTTGAGCTTGAACGATTGTCCGTTGATATTGATCGCTCAGGCGCTTCAGCAATTCTTTGGATTGGTTCAAGGATTCTTCCGCCGATTGCACGAGCGAGTTACCTTGACCTTTGCTCTCGAGCTCCTCTCTCATTTTATCGCTGATACTCATACCGGCTGCATTATCGGCCGCTTCATTCATACTAATGTAATTCAAGCTTTTCGGAATTCCAGTCCCATCAGGTTTAGTTGAACATAGAAACGATTTCTCCCGCAACAGCGGAAAATAATACAACTACCCATGGGGGCAGTTTCCATAGCATCAACAAACCAAAGGCAGCGATGGCGAGACTAAAGTCATATGGATTATGAATGGCACTCGTCCATACCGGATTATACAAGGCAGCAAGTAAGATACCGACCACTGCAGCGTTGATCCCTTTAAGTATAGACTGAAAATTGGGCCGGTTACGAATTACATCCCAGAAGGGCAATGAGCCAATAACAAGCAAAAACGATGGCAAAAACATAGCAAGTAAAGCAACAAGAGCACCTGACCAACCGTTCATTACCGCCCCTAAGTACGCAGAAAAAGTAAATAATGGACCGGGTACGGCCTGAACGGCGCCATATCCTGCCAGGAATTGTGAATCAGTAACCCAACCAGGAGGGACTACTTCGGCTTGAATCATCGGAAGAACGACATGACCGCCGCCAAATACAAGCGAACCGACACGATAAAAGCTGTCGAATATGGCGAGCCAGTCAGATTGGCTGACTTGCCTCAATAGCGGCAAACCAATTAAAAGGCCCAAGAACAAACACCACGAAACTATGGCTGTGCGTTTGCTTATGCCAAAAGCTATTTTGGGTCTCTCAGGAACGTTATCTTTGGGTAAAAATAACCCTCCAAACAGACCGGCAAGCACAATAATGAAGAGTTGGCCATATGCAGAAGGCCACAATAAGGTAATTATGGCCGTTACTATTGCAACTGTTCCTCGAATCCGATCAGGTGCAAGACTTCTAGCCATGCCCCAAACAGCCTGCGTGACTACTGCAACCGCTACGATCATCAGCCCATGAAGCCAACCGGCATTCCCCAAGTCATAACCACGCAAAACTAAGGCGAAAAGCATCAGGGCTATCGCGGAGGGGAGAGTAAATCCGATCCAAGATGCGATTCCTCCGAGTAATCCAGCACGCATGATTCCAATTGAAATGCCCACCTGGCTGCTTGCTGGCCCGGGAAGGAACTGGCAAAGTGCAACCAGGTCAGCATAGCTTTTCTCATCAAGCCATTTTCTCCGGTTTACGTATTCTTCGCGAAAGTATCCTAAGTGCGCAATGGGGCCGCCAAACGAAGTGAGCCCAAGCATTAATGAGGCTCCAAGTACTTCCGGAACGGTTCCTTTTGGAGCTTCTTTTATGGCTGAATCATTTTCTTGCATATGTTTTCACAACCTCATTTCATATTTCCGATGTCCTATTCGTCTAATCCTTAATTTCTTTGAACAACTCGTGCGCTTTCTTTTTTGCTTCCGAAAGTACGGCCGATCCTTTTTCCGTTGTCCGATAATACTTTCGTATTTTACCCTCTATGTTGCGATCCTCCCTTTCAAGCAGACCGTTTACTTCCATCGTGCGCAATAAAGGATACAATGTACCTGCGCTTAGTGAATAGCCGTGTTCTTTTAATTCCTCCAACATCCGCGATCCGTATAGGGGTTCTTCCTGGGCATGATGTAAAATATGAATCTGAATAAAACCCAAAAATAACCTTCGATAAACTTGATCCTCCATTGGGCATCACCTAACTAAAATCGATATCGGCTTCCGATATCAAAGGTGTCATTCATCGTCGTTCTATCCGTTTCATGAAAGTTGAAGGTCGTTTACTACCTTATCTTTGTGATAAGGCACACCAAATAAATGAAACAAAGAAAGAACTTCCCGATGAATGGAATCTCTGACTTTTCGAAAATCTGTAATGTCAGCCTCTTTTCCGTCCTTAGGTATTGGATTGTGGATATCCCAATGATCGCTATATATTCCGAATGATTGTCCAAGGGATATCACATTGCTTTTCTCTATAATTCTGTTCCCAATATTAATAATACAATTTGAGCGAGTGAAGGTTTTGAAATCGAGTTTTTTAGACGAGTTGTTGGAAATATTGATGCCTATTTCTTTCATGACTTCGACTGTAAAGGGATGAATGCTAAGAGGTTCAATACCGGCACTATCAACCGCCAAAATCTCATTTGTATAATGTTTTGCAAAGGCTTCAGCCATTTGACTTCGGCAACGATTATGATAACAGAGGAAGTAAATATGTTGCATGATTATTCCCTCCATCTTACTGATATCGGTTTTCGATATTATGGTACTACGTGAATTGTGTAATTGAAAGTTAACTTTTGATGAATCGGTGACATCCTTGTTCCGTCGGGAATAGGATGGTACCCCGTTATTCGAATAAGATGGAGCTATCGCGAGAACCAAGCATCTCTTCCGCACATTGCTGCAGTAATGAAGCCATTTTCCGATACAAGGTACCGCCCAAACTCAAACGTCGGACTCCCAGCTCCTGCAACCTTTCAAAGCTGGCAAGGCCGGGAAGCGCCATTACATTGAGTGCGGCCGATGTGCAGGATGCAATCGTTTTGATCTCTTCGTCATGCTTTAGTCCGGGCACGAAGATCCCCGAGGCACCGCTCTCCACATACTCCTTGGTCCGTGTTTGCGTCTCGTTCAGCGGATCTACGTTTAACAGATAAGCGTCGATCCGAGCGTTGATAAAAAAGTCACTGAAACCGTGATTCTCTAAGGCCTCTCTTATTTTTGTGAGAAGACGGCATTGATCCGAGAGCTGCTTAAGCCCCGTTGCACCCTTCATCGAATCTTCAATGTTAATGCCGGCCGCCCCTAGATTGGCAACCTTCAATACGTTACTGACAATCATCTCATCGTTATGTCCATAGCCCGACTCTATGTCAGCCGTTACGGGAACCTGTACATGATCGACAATTCGTTTAATCACGGAAAGCTGCAGCTCGAAATCGATTTCCTCCCCGTCCGTATACCCTAAGCTGGCGGCTATCCCCCAGCTCGTCGTACCGATCGCTTGAAAGCCCGCCTTTTCAAGAACGCGTGCGGAGGGTAAATCCCATGCGTTTCCAAGCACCAACAGTTCATCCGATTTGTGCAGCCTTTGAAATCGTTCAATTTTGCTCACATTCTTCTCCTCCTCATGTATAGCGTTTTTCGTTTCCCGACAAACAACTCCGTCTTGGAATAATGATCCCGGACTGCTTCTAGAGTAAAGGAATTGGGTCTCCATTGGCGAATTCCTTTAGCTTCCAACCAATCGCCGCTTCCAGCCATAGCTCCAATATCGCGTTTAAGTCATCTGCCGTTGCCCTGGAAATCTCAATATCGTCTCCGTTAATAGGGTACTCGCTCTGCGAAAATTTCATGGATATTCCCTTCCTGAATGGCCTTTTTACCTCCTCAGCTGAGGCACAAGGAAAAGCCAATTCAAATGCAGCTTTAATCAGGTTATTATGATTTAGATGACTTCCTTTCTCTTATATAAATACACGTATAAAATCAGTCCGGTTATGGCGCATAATGCTGCACATAATCCAATGAAGCCGTAGCCGGCTTGAAGTCCGCGAAGCAGGCTTGTTGGCGAACTCTCACCAACCATATGTTTGACGAGCTCCGTGACTCCCCCGATGAGGTAATTGCCTATCACACTGCCCAGCCCCATTAACGTTACCGTGAAGGTGATAGCCGTATCACTCCCCTTCGGATATCTCTTCGCGATAAAAGCCATCACTGTCGGATAAATCATCGCAATGCCTATACCGGAAGCAGCAAACAGGAAAGCGACACTTTCTCCACCTAATATTGCAGCTATGGTACATAAAGCTGAAAACCCCGAGAAAATAATGAGGGAAAATACAAACCCCATCCGATCTGTTAATGGACCCAGCAATAGCCGGGCCAGTGCGAAGCATAAGAAAAAGATAGACAACATGCCGGAAGCATTAACGTTATCCCAGCTATAAGCTTTCTCCAGAAAGTTAACGAGCCAGCCGCCGACGGCCATTTCAGATACAACTCCAAACGTCAGCACCAGCACTATTAGCCATAATGCCCGATCTCTCAGCAAGACTTTTAACGGAATACGGTCTCCATGCGAGATGTCATCTCCCGGGAACGTACTGAACAAAGCAATCACAATCGGAATGACTGACAATAGCAGCATCACCAGGTACATCCCGCGCCAATCCAGCGTGTGGCCACTAATCGTTACCTTCATCAGTCCTGTAGCAATAAGCGGAGCGACAGTTGAGCTGAGGCCGTAAAAGCCATGCGTCATATTCATCATCATCCCCGTGTTGCTCACGAAAATCCGGGCGCTTAGAATAGCCAGACCAATCTCCAGCATCCCATTGCCGATATACATCAAAAAATACGATCCCGAGAACATAGAGTAATAATGGGAGAAATAGATGAGGATGCCGGATACGGCCATAGAGGTGAATGCGGCAATGGTGACCGATTTGATCCCCCATATTTTGGTCAAATGAGCAGTAAAGGAACAAGCTATCAAATAACCAAGGGCATTCAAAGATAATAAAGTGCCCAGCTGGGATTCATTCAACATAAAGTCAAATTGAATGCGGGGTATTGCCGGTCCTTTGATATTTTCCGAGAATCCGAAGATGACAAATCCGATAAAGATGGTTGCCAGCTGCATGGCGTAAATTTTGTTGGGCATGCCTGCACTTTTTTCCACTCTTTATGATCTCCTAACTCGTTATCTTGTCTGAGTGACCTGCAGCCGGTAAGTGAGACTTTCCGGAATTGAGGAGAGGTGCACACTATTTAAGTAATGCAGATACGCTAATGCTCCACATGATGAGAGAAAAAAGAATACAGCTCCAAAACAATTCTACCTTATATGGCTTCTTATTTACGATTCTTTCTATCGCTTTTAGGAAGACAAAGTCCAAACCCTTTGAATAATTGGTATATAGTCTAGTCCAGAAATCCGATATACGTCAGGATTCGAAAGACCCTGCCATTGTTCAAAGCCGAAATGGCTATCAAAATTCTTCAAAAGAAGAGCCATCAAATTCCCGTGAGTGACTAAAGCGATATTCTTATGTCTTGTGGCACTGAGCTCATCAAAAACTGATGTTATCCGTTTCATAGCATCGCGGCTTGATTCGCCGCCTGGAAGACATCGGTCCAAATCAGTAAAACTAGCGCGTAGCTGATCCAGCCAGTCGGGGAGATTTTCCCTGCTTAGAATCCTTTCGGACAAGCGTTCTTCTACGGTGATTTCCAAATTCAGCCGTTCGGCTAGAGGCTGGATGGATTGAATGGCTCTCAAGTAGGGACTGCAAACGATTATGTCGATTCCACTATCAATCAGAAAATCAGCAAGCTCATGAGCCTGTTCAAATCCTTCTCTCGTTAGCTCTGCTTCAGGAGCCTGTCCTATAGCTTTACAATGACGGATGATATACATATTTTCTATGATAGTCCCCTCCTACAATTTGCTGACAGGAAATTTTAACACTGTCTTCAACTTTGAAGGCTCGGTCATACGGGGATCCGACAAATAAATTTCAATTTCCGGCACTGCTTATGGCATATAGAGTTGCTTATAGTCTTTTTTATTATCTACCTTTTTGCTCAAAGCAGGTGTCCCCTTTGTTTGAACATAGATTAGCCGGTACTTCCTCTATATACGACAAAGGAAATGATTTTCCTTTATTTGTATCTAACATTCGCTCCTACACATGGCGCCCGCCACCCAAAGAGCCGTCATCCCACTAGGGAGACGGCTCCATTGCGTTCATATACAGTCCAATCTTCATCCCCAAGCGGCCAGCTCCATCTCGAAGTCGTGACTGAAATCGCGGCTGATCGGCGTCACTCTCACATTCGCAGTCGACTTCCAAAGCGCATCAATCGATTCCAAGAGCTCTCCTTCGTAAACGTACAGCCCCTTGTCCAGCTCCTTCTTCTTAGCCAGCTCTACCTTCCGAATGCCGCCTTTGCCGTCGGAGCCTACCGCCTCCACACAGACGTCCTTGACCCAAATCGGGCCGAGGTGGACTTTCGCTTGGATCAGCGTCTTCGTCAATCCGATCTTGGTCGCTTGGAATGAAGACATTTGCAGGTCTTGGACTGTCACCTGCTGCCAATGGTTTCGAATAAACGCCTTATAAGCCGCGACTTTGCCCGCTATTTCGAGCCCCGCCGCGGTAAAACGCTGCCCGCGCTCCATGATGGGGACGTACAAACGGTTCCAATACTCCGACACCATCCGATGGGTATTGTAAACGGGAGCCAGCGAGCAAATCGACTCCTTCATCCTGCCCACCCATCCTGCCGGTACCGCTCGATCATCGCGCCGATAGAACAGGGGGACGATTTCCTTCTCAAGCAGCCGGTACAACGTCGAACTGTCCGAACGAAACCTCTCTTCGCTGTCCCCGCTCTGCGCTCCGTCGATCGCCCACCCATTGCGGCCGTTGTACCCTTCATCCCACCATCCGTCCCGCACGCTGAGATTGATGACGCCGTTGACGGCTGCTTTTTGCCCGCTCGTTCCGCTCGCTTCCATCGGCTTCTCCGGCGTGTTCAGCCAGACGTCCACCCCTTGCACGAGCTTCTTCGCACGGCCGATATCATAGTTTTCCACGACGAAAATTCGGTTCCGAAACCGCTCCTGCTTAGCGATTTCCACGATGCTTCGAATCAGCGACTGGCCCGGACCGTCGGCGGGATGCGCCTTGCCCGAAAAGACGAAGCAGACGGGCTGATGGGGATCGTTGACGATTTTGTCCAGACGGTCCAAATCCTGAAACGCCAGCAGCGCCCTCTTGTAGGTCGCGAAACGTCTCGCAAAGCCGATCGTCAGCATGTTTTTCAGGTTGGAAGGGAGCCCCAATTCCTGCAGCATGCTTTCCTTCGCCTGGAGATGAGTATTCCACACTTGTTCTTCCGGAATATCCCGAACCGGCGCCCATGTGCCCGGCTCCGACGTATTCGTGTCCCAATCCGATCGCAAATGCCGGTCGAACAGCTCCTTCATGCCGGACGACAGCCAGGTTCCGATATGAATGCCGTTCGTGACGGCGTCGACGGCGATGTCGGCTTGAGGAATATGGGGCATCCATTGGTGGAACAGCCCCTTCGTCACTTCTGCGTGGAGCTTGCTGACCCCGTTGACCTTGGAGGAAGCGCTTACGGCAAGACGTGTCATGTTAAACCGGTCCCCGATCCGTCCCAAGGCCAAAATCTTCTCTCGATCGGCTCCCAACTGCCAATAATAATCCCCGAAAAAACGATCCATCATTGCGATTGGGAACGTATCGTGTCCAGCGGGCACAGGCGTATGAGTCGTGAATATCGTACAGGCCCTGACGGCTTCAAGCGCCGTATCGAATGGCACGCCTTCAGCCGAGTAACCGCGAATGCGTTCCAGCGTCAAAAACGCCGAATGCCCCTCATTCATATGCCATACATCGGGAACGATTCCGAGCGCGTTCAGCAATCGTACGCCGCCGATACCGAGAATCATTTCCTGGCTAATGCGGATATCCGGATCGCTGGCATAAAGCGTGTCGGTCAATCTCCGGTCATACTCGCTGTTAGGTTCGACGTCCGAATTCAACAGATAGACGGGAATTTTTCCGACATCGGTACGCCATGCTTTCAAGCAGACGCGCCGTCCGGCAATCGGCACCTCAATGATTAAAGGAAGTCCGTCCAGGCCCGTGACCAATTCAATCGGAAGCTTGGAGGTGTCGAGCGCCGGATGCATGTGCTCCTGAACCCCGTCCTCGCGAATGCGCTGCTGAAAATACCCTCTGCTATAAAAAATCCCTACCCCGATCAAGGGAAGATCTAAGTCGTTAGCTGCCTTGATGTGATCTCCCGCTAATACGCCAAGTCCGCCCGAATAAATCGGCAAAGCTTCGTCGATACCGAATTCGGCGCAAAAGTAGGCCACCTTGTGTGTCATATCCATCACCTCAAAAGATAGATTGGATCTCTACACAATATGCTCTCATCCGATTCGTGTGCAAGTGCCCGGATACCTAAATACCCCAGTGCCCAATGGCGAACGATTCTACCATAGAATGTCCACATGAGCGGAAATTTGATTTCGGTTGACTGTACGTTCAGTCATAAATATAATGGAGACATCAATTTGATTTCCATTTCGAGGAAACCATCGAGACGAAGCCTTTATTTGGGGTTAAAGAGACTAAGGGAGATGAGCAGGCATGGAAACACGGATCAGGCAAATAGAATTAAACGGACTCTTGTTCCAATATCGTGAAACGGGCGAGGTAACGGCACCTCCACTTCTTGCACTTCATGCGTTAGGGCAGAATGCGGCGTCCTGGGACCATATTGCAGCCGAGTTAGGGCATCAGTATCGTGTGTTAGCCTTGGATCAGCGAGGACATGGCGGAAGTGCAAGACCGGGCGTCTATACTTTTGAACTCATGTGTGAGGACCTGCTCTGTTTTGCGAATACGTTGGGCTTGGAGAAATTTACACTGCTGGGACATTCGATGGGGGGAACGGTATCTTTTCTATTTGCCGAGTCGTACCCCGACAGAATCGAGCGTTTAATTATTGAGGATACGCCTCCTCCGTTTGAAAGTTTGCCTGCCGAAATTCCTTCAGAACCGCCTTCTGAGCCGCTGCCCTTCGACTGGCTGGTCATTCCTTCCATTATCCAGCAGCTTAATGCGCCTAATCCGATTTGGTGGGCACGCATGCCTGAAATCCTTGCACCTGCACTTATTATCGGCGGCGGATCTACTAGCCCCATTCCGCAAAATAAATTAAAGGAAGCCGCAGATCTCATCCCCGACTGCGAACTTGTGACTATCGAGGGAAGCGGGCATTTTGTGCATGAGGCAAATCCTCAACCATTTTTGAGCGCTGTGAAGAAGTTTTTGGGAATTTGACGAGGGCTCAGCCCCCGTTATCCCTTATCGTTTGCCGCTTCTCCATCATGGTCACTAACAGCTGGGTACGGTTTTTCACTCCAAACTTATCAAACAGCGAACGCAAGTATTTCTTCACCGTCACTTCAGACAAGAACAATCTGGCACCGATCTGAGCGTTCGTCAGCCCTTGCTGCAGCAGGTGAGCGACTTCCTCTTCCCGCTCCGTCAAGATCGGGGCGGCGGAGAGGTGAGAAGGATGCCCTCGGAAAACAATAGGCCGAGGTACAAATGACCGAAGGCCGCCCCCCGACAGTAGATAAATCTACTTTCCGGTGACAGCCATTCTGTGTAAGCATGCAGACCAGCGCGGGAGCCTACAGCGCCCCGTAAATGACCGCCCGCAACCGCGGGTGGTGAACCGTTTCGAAATTCGGAAACATTTGCTGCATATACACGGCCGAAAGCTGCTCTTTTGGATCAATCAGTACGTAAGTTCCCGCTGCTCCGCTCCAGCCGAATTCCCCGACGGAGCCGTTGCTTCCCCCGGCCGCCGGATCGAGCATCACTCTGACGCCGAGCCCATAGCCGTATCCTGCAAAGATCGGGATATCGAAGTCGGCCATTTGCGCAGGTCCAAGATGATTGGATGCCATGAGGCGGATCGTGTTCGCACTCAGGATGCGGACTCCACCCCATTCGCCCCCGCTGGCCAGCATTTGCGCAAACCGGCTGTAATCGCCGAGCGTGGACAACAGTCCGCCGCCGCCCATTTCCATTACAGCATCAGGCTGGAAGTTTGCATCCATATTCGTATTCTTCGTCAGCGATCCGTCATCGGAGCGGTTATACAAGCTGCACAGCCGGTCCTTTTTGTCATCCGGAATGCGGAAGAACGTGTCCTTCATGCCGAGCGGATCAAAAATTTCATCATGTAAAAACCGCCCGAGTGTTTTGCCTGTGATGACCTCGATCAGTACCCCTAAAATATCGTGGCTGAGTCCGTACTGCCTATGTGCGCCTGGCTCGAAAGCCAGCGGAATCGAGGCAAGAGCTTTGGAAAATTCTCGCATGCCGATTTTCTCTCCGCCTGCAGCCCTGCGGGCCACATCGTCCATTAATTTACCGGTTTCACGCGCCGTCTCCAGGAAGTCTTCCTGAATCTTGATGCCGGGCATGAGGCCATACGTCAATCCGGAAGTCATGGAAAACAGGTGCTTGATGCGGATCGAGGACGATGCGGCAGACACGGTCCATTCGCCGTTCGCATTGCGCTTGTAGACACGCGGATCCTTAAATTCAGGGAGATATTCCTCGAGCGGATCGTTCAGCAAAAAGTGTCCGCGCTCATACAGCATTAAAGCGGCCGTGCATGTAACGACTTTCGTCAAGGAATAAATACGGTAAATCGTATCCGCTGCGATCGGTTGGTTCAGCTCCAGATCCGCCGAGCCGAAGCAGCCCTCGTACAGCGTTTCGCCGCGGCGGACGACCTTGCAGGCGCAGCCTGCCGGTCCTTTCTCGACAAAGCTCTTGAGCAGCGGCGTAAGCCGGTTCATCGTTTCCATGGGTCATGATTCCTCTCTGCATCATTTGTTTGTTCGCTCGCCGCTCGATTACAAATCCTTGCTCAGCTTCACTACTTCTTCCCAGCCCTGCTGCGGTGTCATCTTGTCGAACATGACTTGCTGCGTAATATTGTCGTATTCCTTGTCTAACGCGAACTTCGCCCAACCGCCTTTGAGCCCTGGCCCCGGGTCGAACGCTTTGCCGCCGCCAGCCGCGACCTGTTCGATCAGGCTGATGCCGGCTTTGTCGATGGCATTGAACTTAGGCTGCATGTACTCGACGATCGACTTCGATACCGGTACGCCGCGCGACGTGCCGAGGATGTCGGCCGCCTCCTTGTCGTTAATGAACCAGTCGACGAATTTCATTGCTTCTTCCTTCGCCTTGCTGTCCGGATTGACGCTCCAGTACATCGACGCCTTCAGCCAGCCGCCCGCTTCCGCGCCTTTCGGCAGCGCAGCCAGTGCAAAGCTGCCCGGCTTCAGCGAATCGAAGCCGCCGAACTCCGCCGCATGCGCCTCTTTAATCAACACTTTCTCTTGACCGAGCAAATCCATCTTGGCATCCCAGTTTTTGTCCGACATCGTAACATCCGCCGGCGCCACGAAGCCGCCTTTGCGAAGCTCCTGCATCTTGGTCATGAAATCAATCCAGGTGTCCTTGTCGAAATTGAATTTTCCGTCCTTCGTGAGCGGATAGCCTTTGCCCTTGCTAAGCTGATAGGACGTATACATATTGGAGAAGCGAGTCAAGTCCTTAATCAAATATTGGTCCTTGGCCAGCTTCGGCTTGATATCTTTCGCCAGCTGAAACAGTTCGTCCCACGTTTTCGGCGGCTGCACGCCGAGCTTGTCGAACACCACTTTATTATAAACAATACCTAGCGCGTTGTTGCCCAGCGGAACGGCATACACCTTGTCTTTATACGTACCGGTGTCGAGCAGCGCTTTATCGACGTCCTTGACGTTCACGGAAGACAGATCCGCCAGCCGGTTCGAGCTCGCCCAGTCGTTGAACCAGGCCGCATCCATTTGGAACACGTCGGGAGCGTTCTTGGCGGCCGCCTGCGTAGACAGCTTGTCGAGATACCCTTCGAAGCCTTGATATTCCGGCTCGAACGTGACGTTCGGATGCTTCTTCGTGTACAGATCGAGCGCTTTCAGGGTAACATCGTGACGGGCCTGCGAGCCCCACCACAGGATGCGCAGCTTGACCGGCGTTTGACCCGCTCCTGCCGGAGCGTCCTTGGCAGCGGGCGCCGGCGCAGAAGCCGCTTGCTCCTCTTCCTTGACGCCGCATGCGGCCAGCCCTCCCGTCAGCAGCAGCCCCGCAAGCAATGTAGAGATCATTTTCCTGTTGTTCATATGCATCCAATCCCCTTTCGATTGTGTCGTTGACACCTACATCGTACCCGTTTCGGTTTGGAGCGCCTAGAAGACGAATGCACAATTTGTTTCAAATTTTTACGAAGTCGCTCGGGCTGCGGCCGGTATGCTTTTTAAACAAGGTCGTGAAATACGGAACGTTCTTGTAGCCGACCTTTTCCGAGACCTCGTATACCATCAGCCTGCCTTCGGCGAGAAGACTTTTTGCTTTTTCCATACGCACTTTCGTCACGTAATCGTTGAAGGTCTCGCCCGTCGCATCTCGGAAAATATTGCTCAAGTAGTTGCGCGATATAAATACTTTCTCCGCCAGATCGGCTAGACGCAAATCCTCGGCGTAATGCTCGTGTACAAACCGTACCATATAATCGACCGCCTGCTTGTGCCGCAGATTGTCGCCCCGGCCGAAGCGGGTGCAGACGGCGGCAATTTTCGCCAGCGCCCAATCGCGGAATTGCAGCGGCAGCACGATCGCCGCCAGCTCCTGCTCGACGGCGTCGGCCGGGAACGCTTCGTCCAAGCCGTGACCGGTGCCGTATAGCGTATATTTACATATCGTCCATACTTCACTTGCTATCCGCTGCAGCATGGCGGCAGTGAGCTCCGGCTGAGCAGCCAGCAGAGCGGCCAGCCGCTCCACCGCCTCGGCTGCCAGCTCCTGCTGCATGCCGGCAAGCGCTTGCGCGATTTCGTGGTAATGGCGCACCAACCGAAGCTCAGCCATGATGCGGTCTTCGTTATCCTCTTTGCGCTTGTACATGAAGACCGGGACCTCTTGATCCGGCATGCACGGCTTGGCGTGAAGCGCCTGAAACGCCTCTTCCGTCGAATCGCAGATCTGTTTCATATCTTCCTTCATGTCGCCGAGCCCGATCTGTATCCGGATGCGCAAGTATTGCTCTGCAGCGCGGATTAGCCCCCGGGCGAACTGCAGCGCCAGACGGCGGCAGTCGTCTTTAGCCGTATTCCCCGGAAACCGGAGAAGCATAACCGTTTGTCCGCCGTACAATTCCACCGTATGCACACCGAGCCGCAGCTCAGTGCCCAGCTCGCCGGCGATGTTGGCGACAGCGAACCGGAACAGATGCCAATCCGCAGATTTCAACCCGTTCAGCCGTTCGCTCCGCACGATTTCGACCGCCGCAACGCGGTATTGCCCGCTGCCGATAGCCGCAGCCACGTCCGGCCACGTCACAGCATCGAATGCTGTAGCGCCGGTGACGATCGCTTTGATCGTCTCTTGCATGGCGATCGGTTCATACAGCCTTAGCTTGCGCATATGTTCGTCTACTTGCAGCTCCTTTTTGCGCTCCAGCTCCAGCTTGCCGATCGCCTTGCCGAGCACGTCCTTCAGCGTCTGAACGGTGACCGGCTTGCTGAGATAATCGTCTACGCTTAGGCGCATCGCCTTGCGGGCATATTCGAAATCGGCGTACCCGCTGAATATAATAATTTTCCCATCATATTCATGTTTGCGCAGCTCTTCGATCATATCGAGGCCGTTCTTGACCGGCATATAAATATCGGTGATCACGATGTCGGGCCGCTCCTTCAGAATGAGAGACAGCCCCGCCTCCCCGTCCGCCGCTTCACCCGCGAGCTCGGCGTTCAGCTCCCGCCACGGGATGATGCTGCGCATCCCCTTCAGAACCTGCGGTTCGTCATCGACGACTGCGATTTTCCACATCGGGCTCACTCCTTTCCTCCACGCCGGTTTCGGATTCGGGCATGTCCGCAAGCAGCGGAATGCGGATACGCACCTCGGTGCCTGCTTGGTCCGGCAGCGTGGTCAATCCAATGCCGTAGGGCGCGCCGAAATACGCTTCGATCCTCTCTTTCACGTTTCGGATCCCGTAGCCTCCCGTCTTGCGGTACCTCTTGGCGTCCCAGTCAGGGGCCAGTCCTATGCCGTCGTCCGTTACCCGGATGAGCAGACCGCTTTGTTCCGTCTCCACTCTAACCGTGATGAGGCCGGCGCTTCGGCCATGCAGGCCGTGCCGTATAGCATTTTCGACGAACGGCTGGATCGTCAGCTTCGGGATATAGCATTCCGGGAACTGATCGCCGCCTTCAATAACATAGCTTAGGCCTTCCCCCCATTTCAGCTGCTGAATGCGGAGATAGCATTCCGTGTGCTGCAGCTCATCCCGCAGCGTGATGAAGCTGCTGCCATTGGAGAGACCGATGCGAAACATTTGGCCCATCAGCTCCAGCACTTCGCTGATCCGCTCCTGCCCGGCTTCGATCGCCATCCAGTTAACCTGGTCGAGCGTGTTATACAGGAAATGCGGATTGATCATCGCTTGCAAGGCGCGGATTTCGGCCTCCCGCTGCGCCTTATACTGGCGTTCGAGCGACGCGTACAGCTCTTCGACCCGTTCGATCAGCCGCCGGTAACCGGCGAATAGACTTCCGAATTCGTTGCCGTAGTTGGTTTGGGCATGCCGAATCGTTCGGTTGAGCGAGTAGGCTTTCATCAGCGCCAGCAGCTCCCGCACCGGCGCCGTGAAGAGCCGGGACACATATAGAGTGACAATTGCCGCGACGCCGAGAGCCAATGCGCCGACAATAGCGAGCGTGCCGGCCAGCCTGACGCTGCTGCGCATAATGTCACGGTATGGAGTCAGCTCGACGAGCAGCCAGCCCTCGCGATAATCGCGAGTCCAGACCATCAGCATATCGCTTTCGCCGGATGAATCCGCCCCGCTCAAACGTACACGCCGATAGCCGGAATCTTTCACGATATCGGCCAAAAGACCGGAGACTGCGACCATATGAGGAGCGCTCTCGGTGCGCAGCAGCAATCTGCCGCCGGAATCGAGCAGCAGTCTGCCGGCTCCTTGCAGATCTTCGTTCAGCGTATCTTGAAGCGCTTTCAACTTAACATTGAGCACAAGTGTGCCAAGCTGCGGACCGCCGTCCCTTGCGAGGTGGCGGACAAAGCTGACGACCGGCACCGTGCCTTGCGGCGAACCGACGTTATGCTCGCCAACCCATAGCGAATCGCTCTTCTCGGCGGAAGGATACCAGGGCTCATCTTCCAGCATGCTTCGCGGCAAAAACTGCACATCCGAATTGAGGTCCGTAACCGTCGGATTATTCATGTACACCTGAACCGATTGCAGCAGCATCGAGCTGTTCACGAGCGGCTGCAAGTAGTTTTGGCTCACCTCGAGCCTTGCCCGGTTGCGGTCGTAATAATCTCCCGACATCGTCAAGTAATGGAGAAACGGTGTGTTAAGCGATAGCGCGAGCGAAGTCTGTTCGACGGATCTCAGCTGTACATTCAATTCGTTGCCAAGCCTGTTCAGCATTCCCTGCTGGTAATGGAATGTACTGCTGGTCTGCGTCCGCGCGGACAACGTGTAGCTGATCCACATAATGAGCGTGATGAGCAGCGTAAGGAAGCCGGCAAACACGAGAAAGAGCACGTTATCGATGCGAAACCGGTGAAACGGGTTGTACCATCTGCTCATCGTCTGAATCGCCTGCCCGCAATTTTTCCTTCAGTTTATCCTTTGAGCCCCGTCGTCGCAATACCTTCGACAAAATGTTTCTGAGCAAAAAAGAAGATGGCGACCGGCGGTAACACCGACACAAGAGACATCGCAAGCAGCTGTCCCCAGGCTACTGCCGACTGCGTATCGATAAACATGCGCAGAGCCATCGGCACCGTATATTTGTCAACGGAATTCAAGTAGATCAGTGGTCCGAAATAATCCTCCCAGCCCCAAATGAAAGAGAAAATCATCACCGTAACAAGTGCCGGTCTGGTGAGAGGCAGCACGATCCGCCAGTAAATGCCGAACCACGAGCAGCCGTCGATCTTCGCCGATTCGTCCAGCTCTCGCGGAATCCCGCGGATAAACTGAACGAGCAGGAAAATGAAGAACGCTCCGCCCATCGCCGCCGGAACAACGAGCGGCAAGTACGTGTTGATCCAGTTGAACGAGTGAAACATCGAATACTGCGGGATCAGCGTCACTTGCGACGGCAGCATTAGTGTCAGCAGCATCAGCGAGAACAGCATGTTTTTGAACGGAAAAGTGAGGCGGGCGAATCCGAACGCCACCAGGCTGGCCGAGATGACGTGAAGCACGGTCGTGGCGATATTCAGCTTCAGGCTGTTCAAATAAAAGTACGTAAACGTATACTTCGGCAAGGCGTTCCAGCCGTCCGGATAGTTGCGCCACAGCCACTCTCTCGGCCATAGCGTCGGCAGCGCCAGCTCCGGCGTCGATTTGAACGTGGCGAATATCCACCACAGCACCGGGTAAAACATGAGCAGGCTGAACACGATCAGTATGGCATGCGTGACGATGGGCGAAGTGTTGAAGCGCTGCGTTCTCATTTCGCCGCCCCCCCTTCCGATTCGTAAAACACCCAGTACTTGGACAAGACAAAGTTCAACGACGTGACGGCAGCGACAAGTGCCAGCAAAATCCAGGCGAGCGCCGAAGCGTAGCCCATCTCGAACGTACCGAATGCTTTCTTGTACAGAAACAGCGCATAGACATCCGTGGAATTCATTGGGCCGCCGTTTGTAATGATGAAGGCGGACGTAAACATTTGGAACGAGCTGATGACACCCATGATGAGGTTAAACAAAATAACCGGCGACAGCATCGGCAGCGTGATCGCGAAAAACTGCCGCACCTTGGAAGCCCCGTCGACGGCTGTAGCCTCGTACAATTCGCCGGGAATTTGCTTCAGTCCCGCCAGGAAAATGATCATGGCCGATCCGAACTGCCATACCGTCAAAATCACTAGCGTGCCAAGCGCCGTCTCCGGCACTCCGATCCAATTCTTCGGGGCAATGCCGAACAAAGGCGTAATCTGATTGACGAACCCGTCCAGCCCGAATATGTTGCGCCACAGCACGGCGACGGCAAGACTTCCGCCGATCAGCGACGGCAAATAGATAATGGTGCGGTAGACGGCTATTCCGCGTACGGCGCGGTTCAGCAGCATCGCAATGAACAGAGCGGCCGCCAGCTTCAGCGGCACTGACGTAAGCACATAAGTGAAGGTCACCTTCAGCGAGTTGTAAAACAGCCGGTCCTGGCTGATTTGACGGAAGTTTTTCCAGCCGGTCCAGCGCGCCGGATCGAGCAGATTGTACTCGGTGAACGATAAATAAAGCGATTGCAAAATTGGCCACAGCTGCAGCAGAAGGAAGCCGACCAGCCATGGTGAAATAAAAAGCAGTCCGGCAAACGGCGCATTGTACCGGGATAGCGCGCGGCTTAGCGCGGTTTTCCGCTTCGGGCCGCTGCCCGAGACCGCCTGCGGCTGCAGCGGTGCAGCAGAATGCTTAGCAGTACTTGTCGGCGTTGTCATAAGCATCACCTTCGCTTTGGTATAGTGGGATATGTTATTCAGTATAATTGCTGCTGCGAAGGCGTTGAAGCAGAGAGATCTCCGATTTCTTTCACTATTTTACGAAATACATGTTTCGTGCACCGTGCGTTTTACACAGAGCAAAGCCCGCCGGCTAGTGACCGGCGGGCTTGCTTTCCATTATTTTATTTGGTAACCCTAATCGTGTTCGTATCTGCGTTAAACTCCACTTTTGCATGCAACGCCTCCGCGCCAAGTCCCTCGGAAATCATGCGCAGCGACACCATGGCGTTGCCGTTGACCATCGCAGGCCATTCTCTCATGACGCCGTTCATGTAAAGCTTCGTCTGGCCTGCCGCTGCACCGCTTGAACTGCTGCCCGAGCTATTCGTCAAGACGGAGTACGTATTCGTTTCGGCGTCATAGTATACTTTCGCGCCTAATGTCTCGAACAAGATCAGGAACGGCACTCGTACAGTTCCACTCTCATCCAAGTACGGTTTCTCCGGCAAATTCATGATTTTACCTGCGAAGCCCTCATAGCCGCCGAGATCAAAAGCTTGATTTCGTACCGGTACCATGATACTGCCGTTGACCACGTTGACTTGGTCCTGCAGCATGCCGTTGATGTAAAGCTTCATGGGACCGGGCCGGATCACCTATATGCAGCCGTCGGCGTAACCGTGATGCTGGTCACTCTGTTGTCTACGCTTGCCGTATAGTCCGTTATGGTCACAGTAACCGGAGCGCCGCTCCAACTGGAAGAGGTTCCTATAATAATATTACTCAAAGACGGTCGGATCCCTACCGTGCCAAATGGCGGAGTCAATGTGCCGTTCGACAGCGTAAGTCCGCTCAAATCGGGTTTGATATCACGGACCAGATTCACAACGTACCGCTTCTCTGTACGATCCGGCGCCTTCACCAGCACGTTGATGGAGTTGCTGCCTGGCTTCAATGCGATCGGGCTCGACGGCGATCCGTTTGATACCTCCATATCGTTTACGGTCACCTTGGCACTGCTGTCGGGTACCGTCGGTGTAACCGTGATTTGGTCCACGTTGCCGTCTACCAGAGCTTGATAGCCATCTCGGCTCGGGCTAAATGCAGGGCTCATGCTGCCGCTTGACAGCGCAAGCCCGCTCAGCTCGTACTTGCCGGCTCGCGTCACCGTCAAAGTATAGGTCGTCTTGAACAAACCGTTCATGCTGAAGATCATGGTTTAGAGAAAGAAGATCCGTGAAATGATCATAGTCCTGGTACCGATTGCTGCCAAAGTTCTGAAAGCTGCTTCCTTCCGGCAAATCATGATCGAGCAGCTCGAAATTATGGGACGCTCGGGTCAAATTCCGCTGCAAATAGCAGATGATGCCGCAGAAATAATACAGATTGCCCATTAACTGCTTCCATTCCTGCTCCGGAATGACATCTTTGAGAGCTTCGAAGCGTTGCTCCGCTTGCTCGGCTCGGCGCAAAGCTTTGTTCCAATCTCCGTCTCCCCATAATTTGGAGATATTGGCGGGAACATCGATGACATGGTAATCATCCAGAACGAGGACAAGGAGGTGCTCCAGTTGATTCAGCTCGTTCAGAAGCGCCGATATCCCCGGCTCGAATGACGCCGGGGACTCCATATCCAGCAGAAATCCCAGCTTTACGCCGAAACCTGGAACTCTCCCTCGAATGGAAGACAATACGCAGTCCCAGAACGGAGACCAATCGCTGTCCAGCTTATCCAAGGAGACCCACGCCACCGGAGCGCCGCACTGTTTCGCCCATGTGGCGAGCGCCGTCGTTTTGCCGTAACCGGCTTGAGCGGAAACAAGCGTCAGCTTGGACCCCAAGCCCTCGCTCAACTTGCCGATTAGGCTCGGCCTGGATACCAGGGATTTGCGAACTTGAGGAATGTCAATTTGGGTCTGGATGAACATGGGTACCCCTCCGATGGGTCGCTTCTACCTATCTATGTACCTATATTCGACTTCTTTCGATATTTTCCTCTGTGGCAAACTTATGCTTCAAAAACGAAACAGCCCTTGGTAGCCAAGGACTGTTTCTCTGCCGCTGTGATTCCGATCAATTCCGGCGACTCTGTTATTAAGCGCCCTTGACGCCCAAGCCTGCCTCAGGCCCGCGTGGCCGCCGCCTCATGTTTGTGATCGCAACGCCAAACAGAATCAGCGCGCCGCCGCCTAGCTGTGCAAGCAGGATCGGGTCACCCAGCACGAAATGGCCGACGATGATCGCGATGAACGGCGGGATGTTCATGAACATGGCACTCATGGACGCCCCGGCTGCCGCGATGCCTTGATTCCACCAGAATCCCGCCAGTCCTTGGCCGATAACGGCGACGCAGACGAGCAGCAACCATGTGAGCACTTGATGGCTTGCGTGCAGGTTGCCGTTCAGCGCTTCTACCGCGACGGCCGGCGACATGAGGATGGTGCCAATCACTGTGGAGTAGATCGTCACCTCGTACGACGTCATCGCCGCCGTCAGTTTGCGGATGAACAGCAGGCTGACCGACATACCCAGCATTGCTGCGAGCAAATAGACGTCGCAATGGGAAATGCCCAGCTGCTTGCCGCCGAACACGACAATGCATACGACGCCGATGAGCGCAACGATGGCCCCGGCCAGCTTCTGCCCGGTGATGATCTCCTTAAGGAAAAGACGCGACAGCAGCGTCGTGGCGATTGGGGACAGCGCAATGATCAGCGCGGCATTCCCCGCCGTCGATCCCTGCAGGCCGGTAAAATAAAACAGCTGGTTGATCAGCGTGCCGGTAATGCCGGCCATCAATAGTAATCCCCACTCGCGTATCGTCGGCTTCCGGATCGATCCATTAATGATCGCTACCGAAATAAGGAAGAGCGACATGACAACCAAGCGCGCAAAAGAAAGAAAAATCGGAGAGAAATCGCGCAGCATATACGCGCTCGCTACATAGTTACCTCCCCAAAGCAGGGAAACAACCCATAGTTTAACAAGTATCGTACGATCTGGCATAACATTTCGTTCTCCTCGTTGTCTAAATTGGTTCCCCTCCTCCCGCTCAGCATCACTGCTTCAACGCGGTCGGCTCTTCTCAATTATATACCACAGGTTAACTTGCTTTCCTGTCCATTTGTTGAACATTAAAAGAAAGAGGAGGGCCGCAGCCCCCCACTACATATCCAAGGTATGATTTCATTTTACGATTACTACTTTGACACGATCCGACGGGTGTCATCCGCTCGTCCTGGTTGTCTTCCTTCTGACCATGAATCTTCGATCAATCAACAGAGCTGTTCCTAGAGAGATGGCTACGGTTATGATGAGGCATACATAGGTTTCAACCGGGAATGGCTTTCCCTCCAGCTGGAAGTCGGCAGCCCTAAATTCAAGTCGTTTTACTGCATGCTTGGCCGTAAGTATATCCTCTTCCTTGGCTAAGTCCTCCAGCTGGATTTCAAACAGGAATCGTTCCATAGAGCCGCTGTGAATAAACTGAACAGGTGCCCCGCCCCCGTTTTCTTTCCACTTTCTCATATCTTCAGCTGCGAGTGCTTCCGCCTGTTTTCCTGGAACAATCATTTTATCAACAGAGGGAGGATTCTCCATCGAATATCGGGATAGCAGGATCAGACCATTTTTCGAGATGACAGGCTGCTTGTGTTGGGATATGGCGAAAGCCCGTGTGGTGCCCGTATCGGAATAAATATCGAAGACAGACGCAATAGCCATTTCCTCTACACCGTTATACAGGTAAACACCGATCTTCTTTTCATTCCACTGAAAGGCATTGTTCAACACATACGTCGTATATTTCATGTCCATTTTAAACGGATCTACCTTGGGGTTTTGGACAAAATGATACGAAGGATACTTCAGCTCATCCGCAATCTTCCGTGCCGTTGGTTCACCAAGCTTTTGCGAGATGACGTACAGCGAAGCATCGATTCCTGAAGAGATGCCTGCGGACGAAACCATTTTCCCGCCATCATTGATGACATACCGTTGATCTTCCACCCAATTCACTTGCGGGTACTTCCGGGTCAGCAGCGACATCGTTTGCCAATGCGTCGCACCCGTTTTGCCGTCCAATAACCCCGTAGAAGCCAAGGCATCCGAACCGGCGCAAATGCTGAGTATGCTGGTATCTTTATGCTTCAGGATCCAATCCCGGATAGGTTGAAATGTTTGCGTATCTTTCATACTCATATAAGGAATGACGATCAATTCCGGATGTCCGCCGAGCAAATCATCCAATTCCTTAAACGAATAGTGAGGGATGACATCAACGCCGCCGGATAATGACCGGACATTGGTATCCTCTGCGACAGCGTATACATTATAAGCCCCGGTCATGGAGAAAATCTGATACGGAATGGTAAAATCCAATCCTTCTGTAATTTCATTTCCCAGCAACACCGCAATGGTTGGTTTATTGGAATGATGTGCAGGTTTTTGTAGTCCGTCCAATGAAGGAACCGGGTCCTTGCGTAATGAGTTCCAAAATTGATTTTGTGAATGGGCCAAGCCCGAAATACTGATTGAAAGAAAAACGATGACTACCGTTAGTACAAAAACAATTGCTCTTAACAGTCCTTTTAACATTTGCTCCCTCTCCTCTGCATGTTTCGTTTCTGAATCCATCATATCCTTTCAAAAGCTTTCGTTTCGCGCATAAATTAGCCGCATATACGCAAAATTTTGCGTACATCACGCAACTAAGTATAAAGAAGGCATGCAAAATGGCAGGGACGGACTTCTCACTCTGTTGCAGTTTGCGAGAAAGCTCCCTGAATATCAAAAATGGGTATCGGATTATAGAGAAGAAGTCAAACAATTGAAAGAGGACATGCAGAAGTTTTGAGGCGGTGGACTCCGCTTTGCCGAGTAGGATCGACCAATTCTACGAGAAAATAAACCTTGGCAATTGCAAAGAGGCTGCCCTAGTCACCTTCGACTAGGACAGCCTCTTCTTTAAAATGTTGTTATTATTGCGGATCAGTTTCTACATCGTGAACATCTTGCGGGTCAACTTGCGTCAAGTCGGTGGAATTGAATTCCGGAGTTTGAGGCAGCTGGACTTCAAGATTTCCGATGGAATCGATCTCCGCCGTACCGCTTTGCATCTTCAGGTTGAGGATATGTCCGCCAATTGCACGGTCATCGCTCACAAAGTGGTAGTGGTAGCCAGGAACGTTGAACATTGCAGCATAGTTAGGCGTATAGAATACAACCAACGTACCGGTTACATTCTCATATTCCCAAATCGATTGATTCGCTAATACTTCCGGAAGCGTCTTGAAAGGCTTCTCCTGTTTCGGTTCGGAACGAGCTTTCAGGTAATTGAAGGTTCCGTGAACTTTGAAGGCATAGAAGTTGTTCTTCTTATCAATGTTATTTGCAAGGATTGCTGTAAGCTCCGTGATATCATTGATGGTGCCTACTTCGATCGTCTTTTCAGACTGGAACTTTACAGAAGAAACGAAAGGAGTCAGCTCGTCCTTTCCTACTTCTTCAAAATGTCCGTCGTTGTCGAAGCGGTAAAATTTGCCGTCAATCTGGGTCAGCTCACCGTTTACGCCGTTGAATGTTCCAAGACCGGTATCTCCGTGTTTGGCAACCTCTCCAAGGGAGAGTTCTCCGTCAAACTGACCTTGCATCAGCGCGTTGATCGTGGAGTATTGAAAAAGGGTGTTATCCTTTTTGTTTGCTCCCTTGTCTTGGCTCTGCTCAACCGCCTTAGCGGGTTTAGCTGCTGTTGCGTCTTTCTCCGCTGCAAATGCTGAAATGGTTGTAACCGATGCTACAGCAAGCACAGCTACGGAAGAAACGAGAAATTTTTTGTTCATACTCCATGAACCTCCTACCGAGATGTCTAATTTATAGAAAGGCGTTGGCCCAACTACCGATGCGGGTTATTCAGCTTCATCGATCTTGAATTGTTTAACCGTGTCTTCCAAAGTTTTTGCCGTTTTGGCAACGGAGTCTACGACAGTGCTTAAAGCAGCGATCACATCTTTCTGTCGTTCTGTAGTTTCCAATACTACATTAGAGTCAACGGCTGAATCTTTAGAGATGCTTGACAGTTCTTCAACCGAAGCGCTGATCTCCTCTGCGGATGCCGCCATTTGTTGTGAAACTGCACTCAAATTTTGTATCTCATCATTCATAAGGGCCATGTCCTGTTGAATGGAGTTAAACAGACTCTCGACTCCGGAGCTTAAGCTCACTCCCAAAGCCGCCTCCTCTTTCGCTTTCTGCAAGGAACCGACTACTCCCGTAATATCCGCATTCACTTCACCGATAACACGACTGATTTCTTTGGCCGATTCGGAGGATTGTACAGCCAGCTTCTTAACCTCATTCGCTACTACTGAAAACCCAGCCCCATGTTCTCCTGCCCTGGCAGCTTCGATACTGGCGTTCAGAGCCAGGAGATTGGTTTGCTGTGCGATTTCTGCAATTAAAATTGCGAACTTGTTGATCTCAGCGGACTTCCTGGACAGCACGTCCACGACTTCGGACGATTTCAAAACGGCGGAATCAATGGCCGACATCTGTCCCACGGTTTGGGCTACGGTCTCGGTCCCGGATAAGGCTTTTTTGTTGGTTTGCTCGGAAATCATTCCGATTTCAGAAGCGCTTGCCGCTACGGTGCTAATCGAGATCGTATTTTCTTGGAGCGCCCTGGCAATTTCGCCGGTCGCTTCGGTTTGTGTGCGTGCTCCGGAAGAAACACGATGGCTCACCTCTGAAATCTTGGTCGCCGACATTTGAACGTCTGCCGAGGACTGATTTAACGTCTCGGAAACAGTATTCATCTCTTTAACGCCGGAAGCGAGGCTGCCAACGATCACACGTAAATGGTTGGCAAGATTATTAAAGGCTTTCGCCAAATCACCGATTTCATCTTCGTTCTTCACGTTCACATCGCTAACGGTCAAATCTCCGGATGCCAGAACGCCTGCTGACTTTGTCACCTTCATAATCGGGCTAATGAACACTCTATTTATCCAATACATTAACAAGAATGCTACAATAGCCGTTACAATAACCATTCCTATCGTAGTCCAAAAAACGGTTCTCGTTAGCTTATCCAGCTCCGCATCATACAGAACCCCATAGATCTTCCAACCCGTCTCCTGGTTGGTTGTCCACCGTACATTTGCAGGACCGGCATCAAGCTTGACATGTATGCTTCCGGACGGTTGGGAAAAGGAATCCTTGAATACAGAGTCCGAGAGATCTGTGCCTGCAGCTATGCCCGGATGAGTAAGAACCTTATTGGTTTTGTCAACGATAAAGACATACCCCTCGGTTCCAATCTTCTGTGTATTTACCGTATCGGTTAAATACTTCTTCAACGATAAATTCACAACAGCCATTGCGTCGCCATTCTCTGTAGTGCGGGCGATCGATACAACCGTATTCTTGCTGGCTGCCGATACGTAAGGGTCCGAAATAATGACTTTACCCTTATTTTCCATTGCCGCTTTATACCACACTCTAGTCCTGGCATCGAAGTCATTGGCTAACGGGCTCGGAGGCTCCATAGCGAAGGCCCCATCCACTCTAGCGAACCCGATAACCTCCGTGTCATCCCCATGGGACGCCTTGAAAGTCTTCAAGATCTTGGTTATTTGGTCGTTGGTAGATAAGTTGGTTGCGGGATCCTTGGTCATTTTGACATATGTACTGGCCTCGAAGGTCTTCGACAATATTTCGACATCTTTCTCGACAGGGATGACTACCCTATCAACAATACTGTTTGCGGTGGCGACCTCTTTGTGGGATTGTACCGTCAACTCGTCCTTTAACGCTTTGGCTGAAGACTGATAGGTCACTGTACCGACCAGTGCGCTTGGAACTAAACCCAAAGTGAGAAAGAGCAGGAAAAACTTCTGCGATATGCCGAAACGCCTTGTTTCACCATGTTTGCTTGTGCGTTTAGGCCCAATGACTACGTTATTCATGTAAACCTCCGTGTTTAAAAATCATTCGTTTCCTTCCTCATCTGTTAAAAATAGACACAAAAAAAGACCCTTGGAAAAAGGGTCTTTGAACCCCTTTTGGTAGCCCGGCTGTCATAGCTTGCGCCTTAGACCCGTAGCTTTGCGTCCTTATCTTTCGATGAGTTTGCCATTATCATTAGGAATTTGCTTATTTTAGTTGTGTAGGTATTCAAGCACAGGACTTAGGATATATGATATTCAATTTTTTGTCAATCATGAAGCAATTTGTCGAATTATTTCGAATTTAACGGATTCGATTTTGACAAAAGCTTCGCGGTTTTTTCCATTCCGTAACCGAGTTTTGCATGATACTATCTTTATTATGCCCATTTGCAGCATAGGAGGTTTAAATAGATGAATACCAATACGACAAAAATCCCGGTTCGGTTTGCCCTAATGTTAGCGGCTTTCTCAACATTATGGCCCCTAAGCTTTGACATGTATCTTCCGGCTTTTCCAGAAATGATGAGGTTCTTTCATACAGACGCTTCCACGATTCAGGCGAGCTTAACTTCGTGCCTGATAGGGTTAGCCTTGGGACAGATTGTAATGGGGTCATTAAGCGATGTTTACGGAAGACGCAGGCCATTGATGATTGCTATGACGCTCTATATCTTAGCCTCGATCGGCTGTGCTTTTGCACCGAATATGTTGATCTTCATTGCTTTCCGGTTTATCCAAGGATTTGCCGTAGCAGCCGGGACGGTTTCGAACGCCATCGTCCGCGATTCGTTCAGCGGGGTTGAATTGACGAAGTTTTATTCTCTCCTTGCGATGATTGGCAATGTCGCTCCCTTGCTTGCACCGATTGCAGGGAGCGTCGTCATCTCTTTCGCCCCTTGGAAGGGGTTGTTTCTCCTGCTGGCGCTTCAGGGTATTTTTTTATTCATCGTAGCAAAGTGGGGACTCAAGGAAACCTTGCCTGCAGAACGGCGTGTTTCCGGTAACTTTATGGTCATTTTGAGAAACTTCAAAGCCTTGCTGCAGGACCGAATGTTTATGGGGTATGCCCTTACTCAAGGATTTTTGTTCACGGGCATCTTTGCCTACATTTCCGGGACATCCTTTATCTATCAGAACATTTACGGGGTGTCGCCTGGAGTATTCTCTCTGCTGTTTGCTATGAATGGGATTGCTTTATTTTTAGGAGCCCAGTTAGTGAAGCGACTGGCTGGACGAGTGGCAGGACGTCGAATTCATCAGATCGGTCTGACATCGGCTTTCATCACAAGCACTGCGGTCCTCATTGTAGTTCTATCTCATGGATCCTTACTTGCTCTAGTCATACCGCTCCTCTTGTTTATCTCATCGTTCGGCGTCTCGGGAGCAGCTGCTTTTCCGCTGGCCATGGAGTCGCAAGGGCACATAGCAGGCAGCGCCGCCGCACTGCTGGGTGTCATTCCCTTTATTTTCGGCGCCGTAACCTCCCCGCTTGTGGGAATCGCCGGAGAGCATTCTGCCGTCCCCTTCGGAATCATTTTGTTCACAGCCAGCTTGTTGGCCATTATTTCTTATATCGGACTGACCAAACCAGCCAAGAGAACTGACTTCTTGTAGCGAATTCAGAATAGGCCAACCGGAAAAATCCGATTGACCTCATCCTAAGTTAAGCATTTACCGTCGCTATGACGTACGTTTTGCCGCTTTCAGCGCGGAATCGGATTCGCCCGTTCTCCGTACTGGACCACTCCACTTCTTGATCCCCTTGAGCGATCTTGATCTTATGCTTTGCAGATACTTCGCAGGTCCGTGTGATTGAAGCCGTGATTACCGCGGCTGACAATACACCGTTCGTCCACTCCAAATCAACCTCGTATCCGCCTCTTCCGCGCAGCCCTTTGACATAACCGTCCTTCCAAGCATCCGGCAATGCCGGCAGAAGCTCCAGATATCCTTGATGAGATTGCAGCAGCAGCTCGGCAATGCCCGCCGTCGCCGCAAAGTTGCCGTCGATCTGGAAGGGAGGATGCGCATCAAACAAGTTGGCATATACGCCGCCTTTGTGAGCGTTCAGCGGTTCGTCCGCCTTCACGAGTGTCAACAAATTGGAGATCAGCCGCTCGGCACGATTGCCGTCCTTGAATCTGGCCCATAAACCAATTTTCCAGCCCAGACTCCACCCTGTCCCCCCGTCTCCCCGGATCTCAAGCGATGTCTTGGCTGCCTGGAAGAGCTCGGGAGCAGAACGCTCCGTAATAAGCCGCCCCGGATAGACGCCTACCAGATGGGAAACGTGGCGATGATGCACATCTTCGTCCTCGAAGTCCTCGGACCACTCCTGCAGTCGACCGCTCTTGCCGATTTGCAGCGGAAGCAGCCTTTCCTTCGTTTCAAGCAAGGTTTCCGCAAATGATTCATCCGTCTGAAGCGTTTGCGCCGATTGGATGCAGATATCGAACAATTCTCCGATCAATGCTAAATCCATCGTCGTTGCGGAGCTTACCGCATAGTGTTGATCTCCGATTTTGAATTTATGCTCCGGAGAGGTGGAAGGCGACGTTATCCAATAACCGTCTTGATTCGGAATGAGCCAATCCAAACAAAATCGTGCGGCTTCCTTCATGATCGGGTATGCCGTATCCCGCAAAAATGCTTCGTTCCCGCTAAAGGCATAATGCTCCCATAAATGCTGGGACAGCCACGCGCCGCCGAGCGGCCAAAGCGCCCATACCGGGTCCCCGTGACCAAAATCGCCGACAGGCGCCGTCTGAGCCCATAAATCGGAATTGTGGTGCGCTACCCACCCACTTGCTCCGTAATTCACTTCTGCGGTCTTCTTGCCGTTAACGGCTAACCTGCCGATAAAATCAAGCAGCGGCTCATGCAGCTCAGCCATGTTGCAAGTCTCCGCCGGCCAGTAATTCATCTCTGCATTAATATTAAGCGTGTAATTGCTGCTCCAGGGTGCCCGGGTTTCCTCATTCCAGATTCCTTGCAGATTGGCAGGCTGCGAGCCCGGGCGCGAGCTGGCGATCATCAGGTAACGTCCGTAGTGGAATAAGAGCTCGACGAGTCCCGGATCGCTGCTTCCGTATTCGGCAATTCGCCGGTCCGTAGGCAAATCCTGCGGAGCCCTGCTTCCCCCCAAACGAAGCTCAACCCTGTCATATAGGCTTCGATGATCCTCAATATGTTGCTTCCGAATCTCCTCATACTTCTTCTTGAGAATAGTCTGAATCGCTTCAGCGGTTACATGTGCCGGCACGCGGTTGGAGCTGCTCGCCCCAACACTGGAATCGAACGATGTCGCTGCGCAGAAATACAGTGTCGCGCTCGTTGCTCCGACGATTTGCACGCCATCCGCATCGACCTTCATGCTTCCGCCTTCATGCACCGCAGCAAGACGTCCGTGGAATTTCAAGCTTTTGGACGTCTCCGGGTTGCCGTAACGTATAGGATTGTCCACATGGCAGTAATTCGGTGCGACATGCTCCGGCGCTGTGCCTGATATCGTATAGTGATCCGATTCGAGCTTCGAGGAGAATCGGAGCGGACTATCCAGCTTGGCACGGAAACTGAGAACCCCCTCTTGGCTTGCCGTGAAACGGACGACAATGGCTTGATCCGGATGCGACGCGAATATTTCCCGGGTGTACCGAACACCGCCAACGTCATAAGCAACGGTCGCGATGCCGGTAGAAAGCTCAAGCTTTCTTTCATAACCGCGACGGCTTTGTCCGTGCTCCATGACGATATGCAGATCGCCGAGCGGCAAGTACGATTGCGTATAGGGTCCCATCATGGTTTTGCAGAGCTGATCCGCTTCTTTGTATCTTTGTTCTGCGATGAGCTGCCTTACTTTCGGCAGTGCTTCCCTTGCTCCCGGGTTATTCCAATTCGTCGGGTATCCCGACCAAAGCGTATCTTCGTTTAAGGCGATGCGTTCTCGCTCAACACCGCCGAAGATCATCGCGCCGAGTCTGCCGTTGCCGACAGGCAGCGCTTCCGTCCAATAAACGGCAGGGGTATGAAACTGTATAACATGGTCATTACTCACCAGTACTCACTCTCCTACAACCTTTAGTTCACTAAATGATCTACAGCTTCACAACCGCTTTAATCACGCCGGTCTCAGGACGAAGCCAGGTGTCGTACTGCCCGATCATTTCGTTGAAATCCGCACGGTGAGTTATGAATGCCCCTGTGTCTATTGCTCCTTGACGAATACTCTCGATCACTTGGACAAAATCTTCACGAAGCGCATTCCGGCTGCCCATAATCGCCATCTCGCGCTTGTGGAAATCCGGATCGTGGAACGTGATATCGGATTTGACCAGCCCTACATATACGAGTCTGCCGCCATGGGACACATAATTGAGCGCGTTCTCCATCGATTTGACGTTACCGGTTGCATCGAGAACGGCCGTAGGGAAGTCCCCCCCGGTGATAGCCTCCACTTCCTTGAGCGGGTCGTTCTTCACATTTACGATATAGTCGGCAGGCGCCCATGTTTGGCAAAATTTCAGCCGCACTTCGTTCATATCCATAGCGATCACCTTCGCGCCGGCCAGCTTGGCGAACTTCATGGTTCCGAGACCGATGGGGCCCGCGCCAATTACGAGCACGAAGTCTCCCGGACGAATGCCGGCAACCCGAACCGAGTGAGCCCCGATGCTCAAGCATTCGACGATGGCAGCCTGGTCGGGGGTCAGTCCTTCGGCGCGAATCAGATGCCCGATCGGAACCGACATATATTCACGCATGCCCCCGTCTTGATGAACGCCAATCACGCTCATTTTCGTGCAGCAATTCGTCTTGCCGTTCCGGCATGCGATACACGACCCGCAGTGGATGTACGGAATGACACTGACAAGGTCCCCAACGGAGATACCAAGATCGTTATCGGCGATCTCCGCGACAACGGCCGACAGCTCATGTCCAAGCACCCGGGGATAGACGAAATAAGGCTGATTTCCTTTGTATGCGTGCAGATCCGTACCGCAAATTCCGACCCGCACGATGCGAATGAGCGCCTCCCCCGGACCTGGAACGGGAACGCCGACCTCCTTCATCACCAACCGATTCGGTTCTTCACAAACGATGCATCTCATTCTACGCGCACCCCCGTGTTGTATTCCGGCTTTCCGCTGGGCCAAGATAACCGCTGAATGGGTTCAAGTATACGGCGAACTTGTCGAATGACATCGATATCCGGCTCTTCGAGCGCATAAGCGATGTTCGACAATATGGTTTCCGGCTTAGAGGTGCTCACCAGCGTCGTCGGGATGCTCTCGTTGCCTACTGCAAATTGGATGGCGAGCTTGGGCAGTGACACCCCGATGGAGGAGCAGTAATCGAACGCTTCCTTGCAAGCTTGGCGAATGAGCGGCGTTGCCGGATGCCAAGCTGGCAGCTCGTTACCGGATAACAGCCCCATCGACAGAGGGGAAGCATTGACCAGTCCGGTGCCCTTTTCATGGAGCAGCGGAAGGAGCTCGAGCAGAGAATCATCATTCAGAGAATAATGGCAATACGATAAAATCACGTCGACCGGCTGTTGGGAAAGCACCGATTGGAAAATGCTAAGCGGCAGACCGGATATTCCCGTAAATCGGATCTTGCCTTGCTTCTTCAATTGTTCCAGGGCCGGGATCGCTTCTTCAAAAATCTGGTTCATGTCTCCAAACTCAATATCGTGCAAGAAAAGAATATCGATATAATCCGTATGCAGGCGGGCCATACTTTCTTCCACGCTTCGAATGATCCGGTCATAAGAGAAATCAAACTGATCGGCACCATATCGGCCGGCTTTCGTGCTAAGAATGTAGTTATCTCTAGGAATGTCCAGCAGCGCCTGACCGAGTACCGTCTCGGCCTTCAATAAGCCGTAATAAGGAGACACATCGATATAATTGATCCCCCGATTCACGGCTTCATGGACCGTGCGTATCCCTTCCTTGTCATCGGTCGGATGGAATACGGAACCGAGCGATGAGGCGCCGAAGCTTAGTACCGACACATCGAGTCCGGTTTTGCCGAGCTTACGATATTTCATTAGTTCCCCTCGATTCTTATGGATGGTCCCATTGGAAGGCTACAATTCTTGCCGGAGCGCCGCTGCTCTCCCGGATTTTTACCGGAAGCGCCATGACATGCCAATCGCCCTCCGCTAGCCCGGGATGCGCCAGATCGAGGCCCTCGGCAATCCACATGCCGGCACGAAGCAAAATCCTGTGTGTTTCTTCGTTCTCCGGGCCCGTGCCGCCAATACTGAAATGATCGATGCCGATGCCGCGGATATTACGGTCCGCCAGGAACTGCGCCGCTTCGTTGGATAAATAAGGAGACTGGAAAATAAATTCCTTGGTCCAGGCCCGTTTTCCCCCCCAGCCTGTATGTAAAAAAACGACGGATTCTTCCGTAAACAGCTCCGCATAAGGCAGCAGATCGTCTACGGTAACCGGCTCATTAGGCGCTTTATCCGTTAGCGTAATCAAGACCAACCGTCCTTGAAAGCGCTCTACGGGAAACTCGTCCAACGTCTTTCGGAAATCAGCCATGTGGGCCGGCGCATCCATATGCGTTGCCGTATGCAAGTTCATGGTGATTTGCTCCACCGTCCAACCGTCCCTTGGCCCTACCCGCAAATAATCGATCTTGGGCGGATCAAATTCCGGCAGCACCGGACAGTTGTGATAAACCTCCTGGGATAAGTCGATCATGGATTTGATCGTTATGGACATGGACATCACACCCCTTTCCTTGGTATTATTTTGTTATCGGTAACAAAATAGTATCACAGCTCATTCTTAAAGGTCAACGGTTCCGGACTTGAAATACTATCGCCGTTGTACCATTATGAATGAATAGAGCTTGAAAGGATGCTTGGTGATGGTAACCATCTACGATATAGCCAAGAAGGCCAACGTCTCGCCGATGACAGTGTCCCGCGTGATCAATAATTCGCCTTCCATCAAAGAATCGACGAGGTTGAAAGTGGAAGAAGCCATCCGAGAACTTGAATATGTACCGAACAAGCAGGCACGCAGTCTTACCTCAAAGGAGACCAAGCTCGTGTCGCTTGTCATTCCGGATATATCCAACCCATTCTTCACGAATATTGCACGGGGAGCGGAAGATAAGGCGCTGCAGCTTGGATACCAGGTAATATTAGGGAACACGGACGAGAATAAGGACAAAGAGGCCATGTACATCAACATGCTCATGTCCAGCGGTGTAGACGGCGCATTGATTGTACCGTCCAGCGACGATTCCGCCGCGAATATGAAGAGGCTAGTGAAACGAAGAATCCCCTTTGTCTATGTAGACCGAACGGTCGATTCGGTACCCGCCGATTCGATTACCGGGGATAACTTGAACACAACCCGCGAGCTGGTTCAACACCTTATAGAGCTTGGTCACGAACGCATTGGCTTGATTAATGGCCCCGCCTATTTGTCGAATGCACGCGAGCGGGCTCAGGCTTTCCGGGACACGTTGATTTTGTCGGGGATTCAGCCGAATCCGCGATACATGATCGAAACCCATTTCAAGCAGGACAACTTGGACGAAATCATCTCCAAATTCTTATCGCTTCGGGAAAATGAGCGGCCCACGGCTATAGTCGCAGCCAATAATTTCATCGGAGTGAATACGTTACGCGCCTTACGTTCCCTCGGCATTCGAGTACCGGAAGATATTTCCGTCACCTGCTTCGACGACCCGGATATCATTCCGGACTATAACCCGTTCTTGACGGTAGCGAAACAGCCTGCCTACGACATGGGGTATATCGGCATGCAGCTCTTGATCGAACGGATTCAGAACGAAGCGCCGGCGGCTACGCGAAAGATCGTTCTCCCCGCCGAGCTGAAGGTCCGGACCTCGACATCAAGAAGAGGAGCACAGGATTAATTTAAGAAAAATGCCCCGACACCATCCGCAAAGGGATGATGTGGGGCATGCTTCGTCATGCAATGCTTCACTTGTATCGGAGCCTAACGGTTCAAACTTTTGTGCTTTCTGCTTCGAAACTCAATAGCCATCAATTATAGTTTGTTTTTAACCAGTCGGCAGCACTGAAACGAACCTTTTTCGATATTCCGGCGTATTGTGCCACAGTGGGGACAACACTGTTTAGAGGAACGGTTTTATAGGCATAAGGCAGCTGCTCGTTGTAATCATAGGTGAAGGTAAACGGTGTGCTTGGCGGATTCGTTTTACTCATATTTTCTACCCCGACGATATGGGAGGACCAAGCCCAATTCCCAATTGTCGATTTGTCGTACCATTTGAAGCCCTTGGTAAACAAATTATCGCCATTATTGTCCCAGCTGCTTCCGATGTAAGAGCCGCTGCTGTTCGTAATTTTTGAATTGACAATTAAGCTGTGGTTGATCGCATCTTTAAACAACTCATTAAATGGCGCGCTCATATTGCCTGTATCGTCACCTTGACGTTCCGCACCGATCAGAGGTTCGTTAAAAGCATTATAAACATTTGTGTCTGCCGCAATCGAAGCGCCATTTCTTGCATTTACTGCACGCGCCAATTTATCTCCGCCATACTTGGAGATCGCGTATACACTATCCAATACACTCTGATGCGACGAATTATCAAAAAAGTTATTAAATACATGCCCGGTTCCTTGACGAATCATCGGCAAACGTTGTCCAACATTCGTATATCGATTGTACGCCATAGTCAAGCGAAGCCTTTGATTTCCATCCTTGACCTCGACCCCGGCAGGACTCACATAGTTCGTATAATCCTTATCGCCGGAGCCTACCAAATGAACCTTCGAGTGATACGCCGCATAAGCCATAATCTCATTCGGCGTGGCGCCTTCGTTGCGCATTTTATAATAAACGCTGGTTGACGGGTTCAATGTACCTGCTGCATACTTTTGCTCCATATAATGGATTGACTGATATACGGAACTGGTTACATCCGGGTTTTGATCCGCCTCTAATCCAAATTCATTCCAAGAAAATGTTACATTGGATGCGCCGTTTTCCATGTCAATCATTCCATCGGCAGCAATAGTAAACTTGCAATGGTCGATCCAAACATTGTTCGCGCCATTTACCTTAATAAATGACCATCCAACCTCTTTATGCTGTCCGGAATCATCCCACTGCCACATTTCATCAAATTTGAGATTTCTTATCACAATATCGTTCGCTGAAGCCTGCAGTTTGATTTCAGCATGGCGGATCGTTTGGCCTGATGTAGAGAAAATGGTCAGTCCATCTACATTCGATATGTTTAATTTCGATACTCCGGAAGCGATCAACAGCGGATTCGTGAATCCGTTCGATGGTTTCGGATAATTGGAGACAAAGCTGTACTTGGACCTTTCCGTTGAATCCAGAGCCAATTCAGTCCATCCTAAGTTAATATCACCTGTAACTTCTATTACTTTTACAGTTCCCTTGCTCGCATCCAGAATCGCCTGTAAAAACTCTCTTCCATTGCTAACCGTTCGATAATAAGGAGTTCCCACATATTGGCTTCTATCGTTTACCCCTAAAGAAGCATAGCCCGGAACGGATAAAAAGCTGGTATCGAATCTCTTTTCAACCTTATTCGTATTCGGGATTGACGTAATCACTGCCGCCTCTACGTTACTGCCTGCAGCCATATAAGATGAAGTCACCATAAGACTTCCCATTACCAAACTGCTCAAGATTTTTCTCATCATCATACTTTCCTCCTTCAAATAAGAACTTTCCCCCGCAATCTCATTATGTATCACTCACCTTTGATCATTGTCGCCCCCCTTTAATAAAAGCGTTTCCAATTTTCCCTTTAACGATTTCCGAACAAGATCCGGAAGCTGCCTCGGTTTAATAGGTGTTATGCGCTTCATTGGGAAAAAGGAGATGATTACACGGATTATAGCATTGCGTATGGTATGATTCTATGGGGGGAAGCACTCATTTGACGGTCCATTCTGCCCTGCTCGCGCTCAACGCTAGTCCATGGCTGGTGTGACGTCGAATATGAACGGTTATCGTTACCTGACCTGCGTACCATCCGGCACTTTGCCGTCAGGCTTTAGAAGAACGACATCCCCCTCCTCCGGCGTTCCGCCAAGGACAAGCACCTCTGAATCAAACCCGGCGATACGTCTGGGCGGGAAATTGACGATTCCAATTATTTGCCTTCCTATTAGGTCCTCCGGCACATAGCGTCTGGTTATCTGCGCGCTGGAGGTTTTTATGCCTAACTCACCAAAATCGATTCCTAGCTTAATGGCGGGAACTCTGGCTTTTGAAAAAAGTTCAGCTTTAACAATTGTCCCCACACGAATGTCGAGTTTCGTAAAGTCCTCGATGGTTGCCATATCCATTTACCTCCTAGAAAAACAGCCTGCAGCCAAGTTCACGGGATTGTCTTCTAAGCATACCTTATAACGCCGTACATTTATTAGGTAAAAGTCAACTATAAACAAATTTTCGGATTATGGGTTGCCAAACCTCCCATATGTTACCGTCAGGATCAGCGAACGTGATGTTTGGTCCGTCAGTCATCATTCTCCCTAAAATATTCACTCCGTTTTCCTTGAAACGTTCGAATAGCTCCTCAATCCGCGGAGTAATAAAACATGCCAAGGCATGGGGCTTGCCGTTGTCTAATGACCGTGAAAAGCGTAGTCGCCCGCCTTCTTCGTCCGATTTGTAAAGGAACAGAGCGGGTACAACTTGTCTTAAGCCAGGTGAAGGCAGGTTTCCATTACGATCGGGTATATTCAAAATAGCCATCGCCATCCCTGGCTCGACACGTTTGTTGTTGGCAGGCTGGTACCCTAAATTCTTTTCGTACCATTTCATAGACTCGTAAACATCATTTACTGGTACGTAAATACAAGTTATACCCGTAATGTCCTCCAGTCTTTCGTCCACTTTGATGTTCTCTTCTGCCTGCATCCGTTTCCTTCCTCTCAAAGAGGCCACCCGATCAATTCCGCGGCGGTCCCATGTTGTGTTTTCTGTGCTATAGTTCCTCGATAGCTTAAGAAAAGGCTGTATTATTTCTAGTCCCATACCTTCGGTCGATTTAATCCGGCTGTTCTCAAATAATCTAATAGCTGGCCTGTATGGACAGCCTCATGGTATGCAATTCTCATAAGCATATCACCTAATGTCCTCGTATACCCAACGTCGCTTCGATCGATCTTGATTTGGGATAAATCCTCGTGTCCATAAGATTTTACGGTTTCTATAAAGGCATTACGATAGGTTTGAGAGAACTCAATCTCTTCTTTCAGCGTTGTAAAAGGACGCTTCTCGTAAGGAGAGTCATAAGTGTCCAGACTTCCTTCCTTCAACAATGCAAGGTGGTAGTAGTATTCACTATCCAGTACATGACGAATCATCTCTTTCATGCTCATAGCCTCTGCATCCGGCTTCCAGTCAAGATATTCACTTGGTATACTTTCCCATATCATTATGCTTCTAAGTCTAACTTCTTCAAAATTCCACACTATGGCTTCAATTACGTTCATAAAAACTTCCTTTCAACTTTATTATAACTGATATGATGCCAGAACCTAAGTTCCCATTCCACAAAAAAAATATTTCTTATTAAAGAGATCTGCCCGATAACTTAATGAGGCTGCCGTTCATTCCCGCGGCAACCTCGTGATGAATGTATGGCGCTATCAGTTAAGACGATGCTTCCAGCGAGTTCAGCACCTCTTCGAACCAGGCTATGGCGAACTGATGAGCCTTCATTCCATAGTCGAGACTCTTTAATTGATAATGAAAGATCCCATTCTCGGATTCCGGAACCTCGAGCTGACTTAAATGCTTGTCCAATTGCTTCAGCTCTTCTTCCATCTGTCGGATGGTTTCCAGAATCCGGTTCAGGATATAACGCTTATCTTCGATGCGGTCCATAACACCGAGAAAGAAGAGCTTCGTAAGCGCAACCGCTTCAAGCTTGGTAGCCGGAATTTCTCCATTTCGCATCCAATCCAGGAATAGCTCCCGTCCGCTGTTTGTAATCGAATAGATTTTTTTGTTTCGGCCGTTTTCGAGTTTTTCCTCCACCTCGATATAGCCGCTGCTCAGCAGCTTCTTCACGGCAAACTGGAGACTTCCGTAACTGGCGCTGTAGAACAACGAAATGCCTTGCTGAAAGGACTTGTTCAGTTCATACAGCGTCAAGTTCCGGAGCATCAACAGGCCCAGTACGGCATATTCCAAGCAAGTTCCTCCTTGACGATTCACCTTCATTATATTACCATTCGTTATATAACTAATAGTAACATATGATTTCGACAACATCAATTGCGGGGTGTCTGTTATGTTGACCGATAAGATTGAGAAACTGTTGACGAAATCCGCCAAGAAATCGAAAACGCTGCAGTTTGCGATGAGCTTGCCGGCGATGAGCATCGACTACTCCTTTTCGAGTACGACGCCGGTTCAAAAGTTCCATAGCGCCAGTGTCGGCAAACTCATCACGGCGGTATTGACATTTAAAGCCATCGAGCAAGGTTCGATTGCCCTGAATACTCCCCTTCACCGCGTATTGGAACAAGGTGTTCTCGACCGGCTGTTTATGTATGAAGGCCAGGATTATCAAAGAGAAGTTACCGTAGAGCACCTCTTGAGCCATACATCCGGAGTGAACGACTATTTTGAGAGCACTACGTTTGATGGAGCATCGTTTATCGATGAAGTCATCAAGCGCTCGGATACGATATGGATGCCGATGGATCTTCTCGATTATACGCGGACCAAGCAACGGGGGGTCGGCACGCCGGGTCAGCAGTTTTATTATTCGGACACTGGCTACGTGCTACTTGGTCTCGTGTTGGAGTCGATCTACGGAATGCCGATCGGTCTGGCCTTGCAGAAGCATCTATTCGAGCCTGCCGGAATGACGGATACGTGCCTTTGCTTCCATAGCGAGGCTTTCGATCCCAAACAGTTGGCGCCGATGTACATTAATGGGACGGACATACATCTTTTTCCAAGCCTTAGCTGCGATTTTTCAGGCGGCGGTTTATCCACGACGACGGCAGATTTGCTTCGGTTTCTGCGCCAGCTGCAGAACGGGCAGTTGATTAGCAGCGGATCCCTGACCAAGATGGCGCAGTTTACCCATCGTTACCGCCAGGGCATGGTCTATGGGGTCGGTATGATGCAGCTGCGGTTCGAACAATTTTTCTTCTTGCTTAAACATTTACCAAGGCTGCAAGGACACCTCGGCGTCACGGGTGCTCATGCATGGTACGATCCGGTATCCGGGGCGTCGTATGTGCTGAACGTCGGAAATACGAAGGACATGGCGGGGAGTTTCAAGCTGCTCATCAAAATCCTGCAGCTCGTCCACAGGGAACAAAGGGAGCGCCGAACTTGAACAATCCGGGAATAGTGGAGAGGGTGTGAAAACAAACGCCTCCCGGCTGATGCCGGGAGGGGGACGGTTTACGGTTAGGATTTGCCGGCATAGAAGAGCAGCCGTTCACTTCAAACACATTACCTTTAGACGGGATTTTTCGGTTCTCCGCTGCGTTTCTTTTTAGTCCCCCCTCATTGCCCTGACAACGTAGCGGGCTCACGGCCCATCAGACGGCGCAAGTAAAATGCTACGACCAGCAGCTCCACAGGTGCGGAAATCGCGGCAACCAGCCCGGCCATTTGTCCGTTCAATCCGGGAACCGAGAACACAAAACCGGCCAGCAAGCCTACATTTACAATAGCGGAAGAAAACTTGCCCGCCACAATCGCCTTCGTTTTGCCGGACAGCATCGCTTTCCCCGCAAAGAAATCGATCCACGGCGCCAGACAGCTTTGAACCGCCAGCAGACGAAGCAGCATGCGGACGGCGTCAAGAAGCGCTCCCTTCAGGCTCAATACCCCTTCCAGAAGCCAACTTCCTCCGGCCTCCGTCGATACGGTCAGCAAAAATAACGGCGACAATACGGACAGTCCCGCAACGACAATCAGTACATTGCGACGCTGCTGCTCATAGAATTGGATCACAATCTGATGCACGGACGCGCAAAACCATGCCACCATATTGGACAGCTGAAGCGCCACGGCAAAGGAAGCGACCGCCAGCGTCGGATCTGCGCTGTAGTTGAGCGCTGCCTGGACCGCCGGGTTCAACGCGGCAAGCAAAAGATTGGAATAGATGAGCGGCATATAGAAGGGCATTAGCTGACCAACTTGACGTACGGTTTGCGATTCCCGATGTTCCGGCAGCGACTTCTGCAACGAGTATCCTTCCGCTGACGCCACGGCCGATTCAATCAGAATGCCGACCATGAAGATCAGAGCGCCGAGCGCGCCGCTGTTCGTCCAGCCCGCTTGAATGAACCACCACGACATGCCGAACATGGCTGCGACGCGGACCGCCATCCCGATCGTCATCCATCCCGTTCGCAGCTGGTTGATGATAACCCCTTGGAACAAACTGCGTGCCGCGGTGAGGACATACATGAAAGCCAGCACCTGATAAACCTGAATAGTCGGCTGTAAAAGCACCGTACTGACACCAAACACGCGTTGAAACAGCCAGCCGCCGAAAGGTGTCCATCCGATGCCTATACTCACGGCGAGAAGCACGCACATCACGTAAATCGTCAGCCGGCTCACGGAGCGAAACGAAATCCGGTCGCGAGAAAATTTGCTCGACGCCTGCCGGATCGCATTGTTGGGCAGATCGATCAGAAAGGATAAGCTGAGCGCCACCGCGTAGCTGCTGATAGTTACATCGGGATTCGCGGAACGGGCCAATACCCCGTTGATGATGACATGAGTGAGCGCTGCAAGCATCGCCGAAGCGCCCATCGGGATGTAAAACCAAATGATTCTAAGCATGTCCGTCCTCCACAAGATGTCCTGCATGCGGTCCGTTCGCTTGGTGATTGAGGACCCTACGCCTAATAGTACCACTTACTGCACAAGACTTCATCCGTTACGGGAAAATGAAAAATAAGCCCGCAGGCCTTTTCCGTCCCGGAGAATCGGTCTGCAGGCTTTTCGTTCGAATGGCTTGGATTATTTATCCATTACACATTTTCAGCTTGCGCTCCCCCTAGGGTAACGTTCGATTAGATTTAATCCCAAATCGACCATGCCGCTTCAAGAACGTTGCCATCAGGATCTTTGAACAAGAAGGATTTTGCTTCATGGTTTCCAATAATATCGCCCACCTCTACTCCTCGTTCAATAAGCAAGAAAGCAACATTATGTGGGCTTGCGGGATCGCCAAAGTTAAATATTGCTTCTCTTTCCTCCGGACTGCGGCTAACTCCTTGGTCAAGAATAGTCCTTAGACGAAACCCAAGGATATCAGTGTACCAAGCTACGGATCTATCGAAATCCTTGGTTGGATAATGTATATATCCAACTCGTGAAAAGATTGATTGTTCTTTTGGAATGATTTGCTCGTTCACGTTAGCCCTCCATTACTGGAATGAACTACATATTTTTATAACGATCGTCCCGTTCCTCAGCGTAACATGCCATAAAAGTCAAAACTAGATATCTTTATGATTTAGAATCCCGTCTATGTCTACCCTTTTCAGTGCACAGAGCCGCACGGCTAATGAATGAACGCCACTATGTTACTGAAATAGAGCCACTTCTCGCAAGCTGAACCGGGCTTCAACTATGTAAAAGAAGCTTGTCCTGTTCGTAAGCAGAAGATGTGAGGGCGGCAGCCGGCATAACTTTCAATTCCACATAAACCTGACCGACAACTTTCGAACCGTTCGAGACGGCTTTGCAATCGAACCAGTAGATTTCGTCTCTAGCATACGTTAATTCACTTTGGACTTGAATATGATCGCCGGCAAAAGCCAGCTGGTCGGCTTGGGCATTCCCGGAAAGAACCTGAAATGTAATCTCATCGTCTCCGTGCAAGTGAGCGGCATGTATCCCTGCGGTTTGTATCAGCTGGCTCATCAGCCTTGCGATCGGCAATACGGGCAGTTCTGCGAAGTGACCGTAACACCAGGCCGGTTCAATCATACCTAATTCTGCTTTAACAAGTGGAATGGACTTCTCGATGTTACGAAGAGGGAGTAGGTGCTTGTAGGGGTTTGGCGAGGCATCATGGAAAATGTTTTGCATTTGAAATTTACGATTCGCACGCTTAAACGTTTCCTCTTTGACGACATGGTACATCACTTCCAAGTAGTAGAGGATGTGACCGGTATGATCCTGGATGTAGCAGCTTGCAGCGGCCGATTTGCCGCTGATCATTTTGCCTGCAGCCACACCGTACAGCTTGTGGCGGGTGGCGGTGCCGCCCTGTCTGACGGCAGGGTTTCGTCTCAACACAGCCTTCGATGCAAGGTAATAATGTTTGGATTTGACAGGATTTAGACTGGCAACGGAACATGAGCCGAGTATGGCTAAATGCCGCCCGATTTCTCCAGAGGAGATGGGACCTGCTTCTTTGCCCAAGGACTGCTCGACTTCAATTGACGCATAGGCTGCATGGTGATCGTCGATAAACAAGTTTTGCAGCGCGTAATAGGGAGGCTGTACATCAATCAATGATAGAATGCTTTCGAGGCCAACAATCGAGCTCATACCGATCCTCCTACAGAATGTTATATGAAGTAATTGTAACCACGTTATTCTTCTTAGATGGCCCAGTTACCCGGAATATTCTGATTTCATGCAGCAAGCTCGGCGGGAGTGGATCTATGGATTGTCCATCAGGATGAGGTCGATCAAATAGCTCAGTTGGATGCTTTTGGAGGGAGGATAATTAATATATATTTTCCTGATATTCCTAGATGTAGGATAATACATAGGGCTGAAAAAGTAAAGTTTTGTCACACCACGCGCAACCGCACTCTATATTGCAAAAAGCGATGGGTTGGTTCCATCGCTGCGCTCTCGTATCCTCTAGCATAATCATAATAAACAACATTCCTCGACAAGACTACAGTGCACCTCGCACTTAAAACGATATGCACCTTACTAATACCTAGGATTCGACTTCAACCTCCATGTTTTTTTCAATAATCTTCACTTTGTTAATTCTTCGTTCTTTAACCTCTTCAATCCTGAAAATCGCACCTTCATATTCGACTATTGGTTTTTCGCCGTCCGCCGGAATTCTTCCGAGTTGATCAACCAAAAATCCACCAAGAGTGTCGTAATCTTCATGCGGGAAATTTATATTGATTTTCTCTCGAAGATAACGTAGATTTACTATTCCTTTGACAATATAAGTGCTAGGGTCGATTTGTTCAATTTCCCTATCATCTTCGTCATGTTCATCAAAGATGTTGCCGACAATTTCCTCAAGCAAGTCCTCAATTGTTAAAATACCGGCGGTTCCTCCGTATTCGTCAATCGCGATAGCAATATGAACTTTATTCTTCTGCAATTCCTTGAACAACAGATCGATCTTCTTAGAAGTTGGGACAAAATAAGGAGGACGCGAAATTTTTCTAATCTCTAATTCCGAATCTCCGCTATGCTCAATAAAGTCCAGTAAGTCTTTAACATGTAGAATTCCCACAATATTATCTATGCTACCCTCGAAAACAGGAAGTCTTGTATATTTTTCAAGATTAACCAGCTTTATAACTTCATGAAACGGCGTATCCACTGGAACGCCTACAACATGGCTTCGATGAGTCATTATATCGCTTACGGTTTTATTATCAAATTCAAAAATATTATTAATCATCAATCGTTCTGTTTCTTGAATAGTGCCTTTCTCATTACCTGCGTCCACCATCATTCTAATCTCTTCTTCTGTAACTTCATCCATCTTGTCGTTCGGATCAACGCCTGCTAAACGAACAAGGGAGTTCGTAGAAAGCGTTAAAAGTCTAACGAATGGAGAAGTAACTTTAGACAACAGTGTTAGAGGCATAACTGCAAACATTGCGATGGGTTCAGCTTTTTGCAATGCAAGCCGTTTTGGCACAAGCTCGCCCAATACAAGCGTAAAATAAGACAGTAATAGCGTTATAAGTATGACGGAAACTAGTTCTAACGTTTCAAGGGGCAACGGAATGTTAGTGGAATGCAAGAAACTGGCCATCCTGCCAGCGAAACTTTCCGCCGCAAACGCACTTGCCAAGAATCCAGCCAAGGTTATACCAATTTGAATTGTGGCTAGGAAACGGCTCGGTTCACTCAGAAGATTTTGCAATAATTTTGCCTTCTTATGCCCTTCTTCAGCCATCGCTTTAATTTTATTATCGTTTAATGAAATAAGGGCGATTTCCGAAGCGGCAAAAAAAGCATTCAGCACAATGAGTACAAGTAAGATCAAAATTTCAGTTAGCAACGTTTTCATCATCCTCCATCAGAATAAGTTTAAACACCGACAGTTTCTGATGAAATTTATTCCAATTGATGAAAACTTGCCTTACTGCCTTTTTGGGATACAACAAGTACCCACAGGCTACTATTGCTCGGTTCCCCTGGGTCATCGTCCATTCCAATGCCACCTCCTTTTCTTATATATCAGTAAATATTATCAATGTTTTATTCCGATTCATCAAGATTTATTTTTCTATACATAATGTATGAACAATCATGAAAAATAAGATGTAGGCCGTCGCTCCGCCGATGGAATGACCGAACACCCCGACATGGCCGAGATCCATCCTCCCTTTGAGATGACTTGGAATCTGCCCCGATTGGATGAACTCGAATTGGTCCAACACAAACGCCACATCAGTGTCATCTTCACTCTCCTTATAAAGGATCTCTTTTCGCTTGTTCCAATCTTATCCTGCCAGGTGGCCTAAGTAAGCATCCCCCCTCCTTTCGCTGCCGTAACATATAGACGATTGTGGACTCCAAAAAGTACTAGGTAGCATGTTCGTAATCCTGCGTTAGCTTAGCCCGCCGCGGTTACTCCCTCCATTTGAAACTCATTTACACACGGCGCTATCGGACGCATTCGCACAGGAACTGAATGCCCTCCACGAAAAGTGAATTCGAGTACCGGAGGATAGTTCTCCGTCAGAACGAAGTTTCGGCGACTACGCGAAAGTTCTTCCTCCCCGCCGAGTTAAGGTGTATAAAATGTTAATGGCGGCCCCTCCCGCCTCAGCTTCGGGAATAGGCCGCCTTACTATTACTGAATAGAGGATAGGTTAATTCGAAAGCACCGCTGGGGCGAGCTGCGCACCTTGCGCTGCTCTTCTCACATACTTGCCCGTCCCCTCCGGCTCCACCGCTTTGCCGCCCGCCGCAATCACCTCACCCCGGCGGATGGTCATCACCGGCCACCCTTTCACTTCACGGCCTTCATAGATGGTATAGTCGGAGTTGATTGGAATCGTGTCAGGCGTAATCGTCTGTACTTTCTCCAGATCGACCAAGATCAAATCCGCATCGCTGCCGACTTCAATCCCGCCTTTTGCAGGATACAGACCATAGGTTTTCGCCGTATTCGCCGATGTAATCTCCGCGATTTTCTGCAGCGACAACCCGCGCTTGATCCCCTCGCTGAGCATTTGCGGAAACATAAACTCCGCTCCGCCGAAGCCAAGCGTCACGTCATCGATTGCGTGGCCTTTCTTGAATTTTTCAGCCCAAGTAAGGGACACATGATCGGTTCCAATGAAAGTGACGATATCATCCTTAATGGCCTGCCAGAGGGCGTCATTATCATGCTTATACCGCAGCGGAGGTTTGACCACGGCCCCAAGCCCCTTGGCATTATCAACCGTCTCCAACAAATAATGCGGACATGTCTCCACATGAATCAGTTCCCGATCAAACCATGGCATCGCGCGTAGAGCCTCGATACTTGTGCCTGCACTGCAATGTACGATGCTGATTTTTGCGTTGTACTGTTTGGCGAGATAGCTGACTCGGATAACGGATTCCGTCTCCACAATATCCGGGTTAAATTTGTCGAAGTACACAAGCTGATTGCGATTCGGGTCGTCCACATATTTTTGATAGAAATTTCGGCCCATCTCCACATTCTCGCAGTGAATACACAGAATGAGATCCGGAGAAACAGCTTTCATTGCGTCGAAAATATCAAGCAGCAGCTGATCGTCAAGCGTGCGGTCCGTGCCGTAACGGGTTTTCTCCAGCCCTTTGTACCCCAGGTATAGTTTGAATGAAGTACTGCTGAACTGTTCAACGTAATCCCTCATTTCGGCAAGGTGCTGATCCGTCATCACCCCGAGATGGAAACAGAAATCAATCACACTCTCTCTTTCACCGATAGCAATTTCATGTGGCAGCTGCTCCAAGTAGGATCGGCCGCTGCGCATGAAGTTAATGACCGTGGTGACTCCGCCGATCGCGGAAGATCTCGATGTGATCCGGTAATCCCGGGCAAGCGCTTCGTCGCCTCCGTACGAGTAATGACTATGTCCGTCGATAGCTCCCGGGAACACGGTCAAACCTTTGGCATCGATAATCTTTGCACCCGGGGCATCGAGCTGTTCGCCGATGGCGCATATTTTGCCGTCTTTAATGCCGATATCCACCTTTTTCACACCAACGTATGGAATAACAACTTCTCCGCCTCGAACGATCATATCCATGTTATCATCCCTCCATGATTACTTCGTTGTATTGATATACTCCAGCGCATCATCCACGGACAGCATATCCGCGTATTTCATCCACATGTCCAATAGACTTACGCGGTGAGAAAGCTCAATCCGATCAAATAAACACTCGTACAATACTCCCACACGGTAATTTAACGAAGCGGCATCGACTACCGCAGCCCGTACGCATCCCGAGGTCACTCCCCCGCAAACGATGAGCGTGTCAACCTGAAGCCTGTTCAGGTAATTCACAAGCGGAGTGCCGACGAACACACTGGCATATCCTTTATCGATGACGATGTCGGTCGGCTGCCTATTCACCTCAGCCACCAGCTCCGTATAAGGATGGCCCTCCACATAATTGGAACGGTCCCGGCCGGATTTATTGGCAAAGCTGTCGAACTGCATGTACTTGGCGATTTGCCGGGAGAAGATGACCGGCAATCCCCTTTCCCGGAACAGGTTCAGTACGGGCAGCGATTTTTCCAGCGCCTCCCACGCCTTCTCCCCGACGCCGGTCGGAAACTCATCCAACTGCTTCAGAATCGGCTCCCGGGTTCCCATATAATTGGGCTGCGGATCAATAACAAGCAGTGCCGGCCGCGAACCGAGCCCCCTCGGCTTACCGAAGCCGCCCTTTTCGATGACCTTCTGATCATCTCCCAGCAGCAGGTCTTCCCAAATCGATTCAAGCCTCATCTCAGATTCCTCCTGAATTATAGTTTGAGTTTCCTATACAGTTGTGGAAGCAGTCACATTCTTTTCCTTCCCGGTACTCTTGTTGTTTCGCATATAGGACACCGCTATGGAGATGAATGTCAGTACCATTAATGTTAGAAACGCCAGCCTGAAGCCGCCCGATATAAGCTGAATATCGTCTCCGGATACCTCTGCGTTTGCGCCGGCATATATGCTATCCTTCAAATCGGCCGGCAGTACGCTGGTCACAAGCATTAAGGACATGGCCGTGCTGATGACGACCCCGATATTTTGAAGCATGGAGCGGAGCCCGTTCGCCACACCTCTCTTTTCAGGTGGAACGGTAAGCATGATGGACTTGGTATTGGGTGTCATAAACATGCCGGAGCCGAATCCAACCAGGAACTGGCCAGCCGCGATCCACCAATACGACGCTTCGACTCCGGTATGCACGGACAGCAGCAGCATCCCGATGGAGGCCATCAATAACCCCGAGGTGGATAAAGCCAAGGTGCTGTATCTGCTGCTAAGTGCCCCTACGATCGGCGATGCAAGAATCATGCCGGCCGTAACGGGAAGCACATGAAGCCCGGCAACGAACGTGTTCTCTTTATGAACCACCTGAAAATACAAGGCAACGAGAAGAACGACGGAAGATCGGGCAAGAGCATTCAGGAAGGTGGCTAAGTTGGCCATAGCGTAAGCTCTGTCCCGGAACATCCCGAAATCAACAGTCGGATAGCTGACTCTGCGCTCCCACCAAATGAAGCAGACGAGGAATACAACGAACATGACCAAGCCGGCCACAACCGGTAAGCTTCCCCACCCGATGATGCTTCCCTGGGAGAACGAGAAGATCAATCCTCCGACACTTAGAAAAATAAACAGGTTCCCGTACATATCCATCTTCTCGCCCCGGGCTTTGCCGGGAACAGGCCGCAGCACAATGGAGGCCCAGACGAGGCCGATGATGCCGATCGGGACGTTGAACCAGAATACCCAACGCCAATCGAGGATATAGACGAAGTATCCGCCGATGACCGGCCCCAGCAGCTGGGCCGCCGACGAAACGAGCACATTGATGCCCAGCGCCGTACCCAGACTGCGCTCCGGGAACGCATCGGTGATCATTGGCGTTGTGTTCGTAATAATTATCGCACCGCCTGCAGCCTGTAAAATACGAAGTACAATCAGCACCCAGACATTAGGCGCGAAGCCGCATAAGAAGCTGACGGCGGTAAATCCGGCGAGTCCTATCAAATACAGCCTTCGCCTGCCGTATATATCCGCCCATTTGCCAAACACCAGAATAAGAATGGAGTTGAACAACATGTACGATAGAAGTATCCAGTTCGATGCAATGGGACCGGCATTGAAATAGGCAGACAACTCCGGTAAAGCGACATTCAACGTGCTTAAGTTCAAAGTGACAAGCAGTACACCCAAGCTGGTGACAAGCAGCAGGTGCCAAGGATAAGACTTGTTATTCATAGTAATTAGCTCCGATCTTGCCGCCTTCTAATCCCCAAAGCTTATTGCGCTTCACCTTCTATACAACAGAGGTCGATCAAGGTTCGGACATCCGGTTGTTTCTCCAAATTCCAGATGAACTGCAGGATATCTTCCTGCTGCCGTTCCGACCCAACACGGTATTCGGCTTCAAATCATCCCAGCGCAAGCCGACCAACCGTTTCACCAGCTCCTTCATGCATTACCACCCCGTATCCCCCCAGGCAACAAGCCCGTCAGTTTGCTCATGTCATCCAAGCGCTCCAACCCCCAAACCGTTTGGATGATGCTGCGGCGTCTTTCCGCACCCCATACCGTCTCCGTAAGAGCATGAAATTTATCCTCCAGCTGTCCTTCGCTTAAAGGACTGTCGAATTCCCCAGTTGCGGAACCGACTTCTTCAACAAGAACTTCGCCATTCTTCAAAGCCACTGTGATTCTTGTCGGACGGCGGTGAGGCAGCTGCGCGGTTAAAGCCGCATCCTCCCGTATTTCGATGCGGGAAGCCATCAGGAGCAGGTCTTCCTCCTCCGTTACACCCGGACGGTAAAGCTCCGGCCCAACGCTCCCCCTGCAAAGAAGCATGGCAAGCGAGAACGGTATCGAGAACTTAGCCGCCAGCTCATTGGCGGGGTTCGGTTCCGCCAAGAGAGAAGCCGCCTTGTACGTCTCCACGGTAACCGAATCGATCTGTTCCGGATGTAAGCCCTTCTGCACCAGCTTCAACAAACCGTCTACCGCTCCGTGAACATAACGGCAGCAGGCATAAATTTTCATATAGTTCTGCTCGATATAATACCGCCGGCCAAGTTCTTGATCCAGAAACTCAGCCGCCAGGCCGGTTCCCAGGATATCCCGATAAACCGACGCCAGCACCGCTTCGTTGCTTTCGGCTCCCCAGCCGGCCATATCCAGCCCCATCATCCCTAACAAATTACTAACCCCGACATAGGCATGGCGGACATTCGATCCGGTGAAGGCGGATGCCCATGCCGACGGAATCGGAAGGGATAAGGACAAGAGCATCGCTTCCTTGATCCGATCGGCTGGGGCCCCTCTCAGCTTGGCCGCGGCAGCGGCGGCGCCAACGATCCCCCAGTTGCCGTGAGGATGAATGGAGCTGCGCAGCGTAACGGCACTTCCCCAACGGACAGTAACTTCGTAAGCGGCCGTTACTGCCGTCAAGAATGTTTGCCCGCTGAAGACTCCCGTCTCGCTCTCCGCGAGCAGCGCAGGCATGAAGTGCGCAGCCGGGTGGCCCTTGGCGAAGCCGTTGCCTTCGTCCATCTCCGTCGCCACTACATTGAAGCCATTGACGAACACTGCCCACTCCTTGCCATAGCTTCGATTCAAGCCGACTATCGTATGAGATCCCGCCGGAAGTGCGTCTCCATTTGTCTTCGGCTTCTGCATGCAGCTTCCCGCCGCCATACAACCCAGCGTATCCAGCACAATGCGCTTTGCCGCGCGCACACTTTCCGATCTTAATTGCCCGAAGGTTAATTCACTGATAAAATCCGCCTGCTTCCGTATCCTGGTGCCCAATTCCTCCATCGCCTGCCACCTCAATGCCCCAAATAGGCGGCTTTCAATTGATCGTTATGCAGCAGCTCCTCCCGGGTGCCTTCCAGCACGATCCGACCATTCTCCAGTACATAGCTCCGGTCGGCCAGCGCCACGGCCTGCTTGGCATTTTGCTCGACCAACAGCACCGTGACACCCTTTCCCTTGATCTGTTCAATAATTTCAAACACCTGTTTGGTCAGCAACGGGGACAGCCCGATAGACGGCTCATCCAGAATGAGCAGCTTCGGACAGGACATCAAGCCCCGTGCGATAGCCACCATCTGCTGCTGTCCCCCACTCATCGTACCGGCGATCTGATGAACCCTTTCCTTTAATATGGGAAACAGTTCATAGCAGAGCTCCAAATTTTCCTTTTTCTTCTTCCGCGCCTCTTTGGTATAAGCACCCAGCTCGAGATTTTCCAGCACACTCATGTCGCTGAAAAGCTTACGCCCCTCGGGTACATGGATCAGTCCGCGTTTGACGATGGCATCCTGGGCCAAGCCTTCGATCCGCTCCCCATCGAACTCAACGACGCCTGCAGACCGTTTGATCAATGCAGATATGGTGCGAAGCAGTGTTGTTTTCCCGGCGCCGTTGGAGCCGATCAAAGATACAAACTCCCCCTTCTTCACGGTGAACTCCACCCCGCGCAGCACCTGCAAATTCCCATAGCCCGCTTGCAATCCGGAAACAGCCAGCATTACAACGCACCTCCCAAGTAAGCTTCGACAACCGTAGGGTCCTCCATGACTTCACCCGGAAGGCCTTCCGCGATCTTCTCCCCGTGATGGAGCACAACCACCCTGTCCGATAGCTTCATGACCGCCTTCATCAAGTGCTCGATAAAGCAAATCGTTACACCGCTTTTTCGAACCTTTTCGATGAGATCGATCATATCGTCCACTTCAACGGGATTAAGCCCCGACATGACCTCGTCCAGGAATAAAAGCTTCGGCTGTGTTGCAAGCGCTCGTGCGGTTTCCACCTTCTTCTGTTCGACGAAAGTCAGGTCCTTCATGCGGATTTCCCGCTTCCGGGATAGCCCGACAAAATCCAGCTTTTCGAGTGCGATCTCCTTGGCCTCCTTGGTATGAGAGACACGATTGAAGGCCCCGACCATGACATTCTCCAGAAGGGTCAAGTTACCGAACGGCTGTACGATCTGAAAGGTGCGGGCGATGCCAGCTTTACAAACAAATTCCGGCTTCCAACCCTTAATGCTCTTGCCGTTAAACTCGATGTGCCCCTCCTCCGGATCATAATAGCCGCAGATGGAGTTAAAGAAAGTACTTTTTCCCGCTCCGTTGGGACCTACCAGCCCGATGATGGAGCTCTCCGGCACTTCTAGGCTCACATTGTTAACAGCTACAAGTCCTTTAAACCTTTTCGTAACTCCGGTTATTTTCAAGAATGACATGGTTACGCACCTCCATCTCGGTTGTGGCTGCAGCCGTAACTCCGTCGCGCAGCTTCTTGGCCTTATGACGCTGGATGCGGTTTTCCACCCACCCCACCAAGCCTTCCGGCAGGAAAAGCATAACCAAAATGACAATGATCCCGTAAACAATCAGGTGCACCCCAGGGAAATGTCCTAAATACGCGCTCGTAATTTCACTCAACGGAACCGTCAGGAAGGAGCCCACGATCGGACCGAGCACCGTTCCTGCCCCTCCGATAATCGCCGGCAGCAATATATTGATGGAGGTGCTGTTTCCGAAAGCCGTTGGCGGCTCGATAAAAAGAAGATATTGGGCGTAAAAGGTACCACCGATTGCGGTTAAACCGGCACTTAATGCAATCGCGAGCATCTTGTTGCGGTACGTGTTCACCCCTAGGGATTGGGCGGCATTCTCATTTTCCCGTATCGCGATCAGGTTGAACCCAAGCCGGGAACGGCTCATCTTATAAACAAACAGGGTAATCAAGGTAACGAATGCGAAAATCACATAATAATAGCCGGAGCTGGACTCGAATTGGAACATCGACGGCTTGGGCTCAAGCGGGATCAGGATGCCCAGTGTCTTGTTCAGATACTCCGTGTTCTGTACGATGATGCGGAGTATTTCCGAAAAGGCCAGGGTAGCGAGTGCAAAATACGAGCCTTTCAGGTTATACCGGAAGCTCAGAAAGCCGATCATCAAGCCGATCAGGATCGCCAGCACCGCACCGGCCAGCATGCCAAGCCAAGGACTTAAGCCGAATTTGGTTAACAATATCGAAGAGGTATAGGCGCCGACGCCATAAAATGCCGCATGGCCGAAAGAAAACTGGCCGGAAAAGCCGCTCATAATGTTCCAGGCCTGGCTTACGAAGGCGAAGTAAAGGATCAAGATGAGGGTATGCATCATATAATCGCCGAACAAGGCCGGAGCCGCCGCAAAAAATAGCCATACCAACGATACGAGAATCGGTTTCTTCATTTGCCGCCCCTCCCAAACAATCCAGTCGGCCTAAACAGCAGGACTAGTATAAACAAAGCAAAGGTGACCAGCTCTTTCCAGCTTCCCTCCAGGAATACGCCGCCGAGCGCTTCGGATACTCCGATCAGCAGCCCGCCGATCAACGCTCCTACGAAGTTGCCCAAACCGCCCAGCACGACCACGATAAAGGCCTTCAAGACAAAGCTGCTGCCCGCCACAGGCGACGTATAGAAGAATGGAGTAATCAATGTTCCCGCTACGGCTGCAAGCGCCGCACCGATGCCGAAGGTGATGTAGTTGATCCGCTTCACCTGAATACCTACGATGGAGGATCCGTCTCGGCTTATGGAAGTGGCACGGATCGCTTTCCCCAAAATCGTCTTGTGGAGAAACCAATATAACAGGACGGTCAATACGATAGTAACGAGGAACGCAATACCTCTCGGCTTATTGATCAACAGTTCGCCAAGATGCAGCGATTCCTGCAGCGACGGTATGGATATCGTCCGCGGATCGGGGCTCCACAGCGCCATAGCTGCATTTTCCACAACCATCATGATGCCCATCGTGACCAGCAGCTGGTTATGCTCTGGAGCTCCTATCGTTCTTTCCAAAATAAATTTCTGTATGCCAACGCCGATTACGAATAAACAGATTGCACTTAGCGGAATCGACAGATACGGGTTCAACCCCAGCTTCTCAAACGACCAGAAGGTGACGTACATCCCGATCATCATGAGCGAGCCCTGTGCAAAGTTGATAATTTTCATGACGCCGAAAATCAGGGTAAGCCCGATGGCCACAAGGCCGTAAATCCCACCCATGAGTATCCCGTCAACGGCCGATTGAAGGATCAGCTTCATATCCATGATTTCGCCTCCCATTTTAAAAGAACGGGCGGAAGGTGCGCTTCCACCCGCCGCTTCATCCGCTACTTCAACGTTACTTCCACTTGCTTATACTCGGCTGGGAATACGACTACGGACTTGCCGTCGACGATTTGGTTCATAACGGATCTGGCGTTTTTGTTCTGGCCTTTCTCATCGAACACGATACTGTCTTGCGGCAGGATATGATCTTTATAATCGGTTGTAGACAAAGCATCGCGAATTTTCGTCTTGTCCGTGGAGCCCGCGCGTTCAATGGCGTCGATCAGCACCTTGGTCGCTTCGTAGGAGTATGCGGCGTTTGGTCCCATGCCCTTGTTGTATTTGGCGGCATAGGCAGCGGTAACGGTCTTTGCCTTCTCGCTCTTTGGATTAATGGAATAGTTCACGTCTAGCAAATATTGGTTCAACCCGGTATCCTCTGTAATAAACTTGGAATTGCTAATCGCGCCATTGGCTACACCGATCGTGACCTTAGGAGCGAAGCCGGCGTTCTTCATCGATTGGAACAGCAGCTTGCCGTCCCCCAAATAAGTGATGGGAATGACCACGTCCGGATTCAAAGATTTCATCTTGTTCACATCGGCAGTCAAGTCGGCCGCAGAGGAGGGGTGAGGCATTTTGGCCAAAATCTCCAGCCCGGCTTCGCTTGCGTGCTTCTGAATATAATCGGCGATACTGGATCCGAAGATGGAATCCTCGTGGGAAATTACCGCCGTCTTTAAGTTTCCTCCCGCCTTTGCGTTCAGATCCTTAAACTGGGAGATAAAATCTTGCGCCATCATAGATGCCGGAGGCTGCAGACGGAACGTGTACTTGAAGCCGCGCTCCGTAATGCTGTCCACTGAGCTGATTGTGACGACGAAAGGCACCTTTTGCTTCTCCGCTTCCTGCGTAGCCGTTAATGTGACGCCGCTGGAATAAGTCCCCAGAATACCGACCACGCCTTCGCGGACCATCCGTTGAACTTCGGAAACACCTTTCTCCGCCTTCATCTCGTTGTCGCCTGTAACCAAAGTTACCTTGGCACCGCCTAGAGACTTAATGCCGCCGCCCGCATTCACTTCGTCTACAGCCATTTGTATGGCATCCTGCATTTGCTGCCCTTCCACCGCGGAAGACCCGCTAATAGGGTGAATGGAGCCGATTTTTACTTCCGCCACTTTAGCTCCGGTGGAATCAGCGCCCGCAGCAGGGGAAGCACCCGAACCGGGATTGCTGCCGCAGCCGGCTAGCGCTGCTGCAAGGGTAACTACTGTTGCGATCACGGTAAACTTTTTAACTTTCATACGGTTTCTCTCCTTTGCCCCTATCGGGCTCTTTATTTATAGAGTACGGTGAATATATTTACCGCGACCGTTGGAGGCCACGGGTACCCCGTGATCGACAATGATTTCTCCTCGACTGAGTGTGTATACAGGCCAGCCTGCGGCTCGTTTGCCTTCATAAACGGAATAATCGCTGTCCGAATGCAGAAGCTCCGGAGTGATCGTCTTCCATTCCTGCAAATCGACAATAGCCAAGTCCGCATCCGCATGAACCTCGATCCGCCCTTTGCCGGGTAAGTTAAACGAATCGGCAACCTGCCTGGAGGTGATGTCGGCAATCCGCTCAAGCGGAATGCCGCGCTTCAGGTAACCTTCGGTGAGCATGAGCGGAAGAAGCGCGCCTGCGCCTGCAAATCCGTATTGGGCATCCCAAACGCCCGGCCCGGATTTGTACTTGACATGCTTGGAATTCGGCACATGATCCGTTCCGATAGCGTTGATCCAACCGCCGGCAATCCCTTCCCACAATCGGTCCTGATCCCATTGCGTGTGTACGGGAGGCCCCACCTTGGCATGCAATGTCGGTTCCTCTTCCGTCAACGTTAAATAATGGGGACAGGTCTCCACCTTGACGCCTTTGCTTGTCAGCCATTGGATATTTTCCAACACATCCACGCTGGCCCCGGAGCTAAGATGTACCAAGAACACGTTGCCGCCCGCGATATGATTTAAATACACCGTGCTGAGCAGCGATTCCGCTTCGGCATACCCCGGGCTGGTCTTCGACCATGTGCGGAGGCTGTCTTCCACATCCTCCTTTTTCAGCTTGCTCGTCAAAGCGCGGTTTATATCCATGTTCTCGCAATGAATCGCAAGCAGCAGCTTCGGAGATATTTCCCTGAACTTAGTCAGCAGACGCATCAGGTCGTACGAAGAAAGATGGATTCCGTTGCCGATCTTGAATTTGTCGTTTAACTGGCGCTCGTAATTGCGGAAAAACTTGAAGGAAGTTACGCCGAGCCTGTCAACATATTCCTCCAGCTCCTCAATATGCTGCTCGGTCAAGATTCCCAGGCTGTAGGCAAAGTCGATATAGCTGTTGCTCTCTCCGGCTTCTTTCCATTTCGGGAATAACGAATGATAGCTTTCGGGAGCCCGGTCATAGTTGACTAGTGTCGTAATACCGCCGACCGCGTGCTCCTTGGTGCCCCGAAAATCATCCTCGACCGAATTGTATATCCCTAAGTGCTGATGGGCGTCGATAACGCCGGGTAATATATGCAGTCCCTCCGCATCTAAAACCTTTGCCGCCTCCGGCAGCTGCTCCGGACTGTAGATTCCCGCGATCTTTCCGTCACGTATTCCGATATTCGCCTTCCTAACCCCGTTTCCCGGAAAAACCACGTCACCGTTCTTTATCAACAGATCCAGCACCATACCGCCACCCCTAACGTTGTAAAGTATTGAAGTAATCGATTACTTCATCCGTATCCGGAACGTCGCAATATTTCATCCAAAGGTCAAGCAAACCGGCCTGATGGGACAGCTCAATACGGTCATATACCGCATCCGCCACCACACCGACATTGTAATTGTGGGTAACGGCATCCACCGCACTGGCACGAACGCAGCCGCTTGTCGAACCTCCAACAAAAATCAGTGTGTCCACACCCATCTTGATCAGGTAACTGATGAACGGAGTTCCGAAGAAAATGCTCGCATAGCTCTTATCCACGACCAAGTCATTCTCTCCCGGCTCCAGCTCCTTGACGATCTGTGTTTCAGGCCGGCCGTCAATATACTTGGAATTGTCCCGTTTCGCCTTCGTCGCGAAGGAATCGAACTTGATCGATTTCTTTTGGACATTGCGGGTAAAAATGACCGGTATACCGTTTTCGTCGGCAGCATGTTTCAGCTTCCCGACTTGTTTGATAGCCGCATATGCCTTCTCTCCGCCTCCGCTTGGCCAGCGGTCCAGCTGCTCCTCGATAGGAACGTTATCTCCGACGTAGTTATATTGGATATCGATAATGACTAACGCCGGCTTCTTGCCGAAACCCCGGCGCTGTCCGTAGCCGCCTTTTTCAATGACCAGCCTGTCGACCGGACTTAAAGCCTGCTCCCAAATATGCATACTGCTCTCCGCTCCTTCCACTTGTTAGAACCTCTTGAATGCATACTTATGTATAGTAATCCTTGAAGCGCCGGTGATTATAACCCAATCTCAAGGAGATCTTCTTTGCCGTTTCGCAAAGCTCCCGGGTTAGAATGTCCGTCTTGGAGCTGAGTCGTTCTATCGGCCCCGATAAGGACACACCGGCAACCAACTGCCCGGTTGAGTCGAAGATGGGAGCTGAAATCGCCAGCGCCCCTTCAATCCGATTACCGGAGCTGATGCAGTATCCGTGTAAACGAATCTTCTCCAATTCCTTCATTAATTCCGTTTTCTTCTCTACATCGAAATTTTCCCGGCCTATCAGGTATTCCGCTTCTACTTTCGGCAAGAATGCAAGAAGCGTCTTGCCCGCCGCCCCAAAGCACAAGGAATTGCGTTCGCCTACCTTAATAAAGTTCCGGATATGATGGGGGCTCTCGATCTTCTCGATACAGACCCGTTCCCCGCGATCTACGATATTCAGATTCACCGTCTCAGAAGTAGTTTGATTCAACGACTTCATCAGCGGATAAGCCAGCCGGCGCAAATCCATTCCTGTGGAATACACATTGCCCAGATCAAAGAGCCTGAAGCCCAGCCGGTATTTCTGCGTGTGCATATCCTGCTCGATATAATTTTTACTTTTTAACGTGTTGAGAAGCCGGGAAATCGTGCTCTTCGGCAAATGGATTTCGTTGGCTAAATCAGCGATGGACTGCTCCTGCTTTTCAACCGTAAAGCAACTTAATATATCCAGAGCCCTCTCCACGGATTGGACGAGATCGCTATCTTTCTGCTTCAAGAACAACACCTCCTTTATGGCAAACCATTCTACGATACGGAACGAATTCCACATTTTGGTGAGGCATTTACAACCCCCACACCTTCAATGTAATGTTTCATTCCATATCGCGGAACGATTTCCGCTTGAATTTTTCCCATTCTAGCACCGCACCCTCCCCCTGTCAACTGAAAGTATGCAGTTTCTCATGGTTAATGTTAGATTATATAACACAAGTTATCGCACTTTTTAATATCCATCCCCTTTTAAACATTCGATATCTAGCCATCGGGGATAAAAACAACTTTTTGATTGACGGTTGGTGTTACCTTTGCTATCATTTCGAAAATCTCTTGAAAAACCATTCCATAAGGTGGAATTTTACCGCTATTGCGGAACGAATTCCGCATTATGGAATGATGAGGGGTGAAAAAGGAGGGTAGCGGCCCGCAGTTTCTCAATAGTTCTTAATGTACTAGACAGTCTTATTGCAGAAGATCAGAGAGAGGGAGTGGCTGGAATGTACAGGAAACCATGGAATAGGTTTATGCTCAGCTGGTTTGTGTCAATTATGATTTTGTTGTGTGCCGCTCCATCATATGCTGCCGAAGCCGAACAGAAATCGGAAATCGTCATTGAGGATGTCTCCGTTACGATGAGTGACGGCATCCGCCTTTCCGCCAGGGTATATCGTCCGAATGACGAAGGGAAGTACCCCGTCCTGTTAAGCAGAACGCCTTACGGGAGCGGAGCTTTCCTTCAGGAGCAGGGAAAAGGCCAGTACAGCGCACAAGGTCAACAGTTTGCACGGGACGGATACGTAGTGGTCGTGCAGGATGTAAGAGGCGTAAACGGCTCGGAAGGCGAGTATTTGGTATATGAAAACGATGCGCAGGATGGCTACGATACGGTCGTGTGGGCCGGAAAGCAGCCTTGGAGCAGCGGGAAAGTAGGGACCTTCGGACATTCAGCGATGGGCTTCACTCAGATGCTGTTGGCCCCCCTCCAGCCGCCGGGCTTAACCGCCATGTATGTAGGGGTTGCCCCTTCCAATTATTTTGAACAAAGTCTGTTTCAGAACGGAGCGTTTCGCTATGAATTTCAAGTGTGGATCGCTTCCGTCAACGTCAGTAATGCCAAAAAGATGCTGGATAATGGGGAAATCGCCAAGGAAACTTATGATGAAGTCGTGAAAGTATCGAAAGAATTCGCGAAATATCAAACCTTTTTACCTTTAGCAAAGTTTCCCCACCTGGATTTACTCCCTTATTACAATAAGATTATCGAGCACCCCTTGGACGATGGGGCATGGGATTTCGCCAACATTGAAAAGCAATATGCCGACATCAATGTACCTGCTTATTATTTTGGAGGCTGGTATGACATCTATGCGGACGGTCCGATTACTAACTTCTTAGGCGTACAAAATAATGGAGGACCTCAAGCAAAAGGCAACCAAAAGCTGCTGATGGGGCCTTGGACGCATGGCACGATCGGCGACAGCCCATTATTCCCTGACGATCAGGTAGATATTTTCGGCAGTGAAATGAAGCGCTGGTTCGATTATTGGATGAAAGGGATCGATACCGGTATTATGGCGGAAGATCCTGTCCGTTACTATGTCATGGGTAAGAACGGATGGACGACATCAAAAACCTGGCCGGCAGCTGCGACAGATTCCGCTTTCTATCTGGACGGTGGCATCAGCGGCAGCGCTCAATCTTTACATGACGGGACCCTGCACACGATGCTGACTGCGGAGGGGACGGATGAATTCTCGTATGATCCGGCGAAACCGACGATGACGATTGGCGGTCAAAATTTCACTTCTATCGCCGGACCTTCGGATGAACGTTCCAACGAATCGGGAGCCTTAACGTACACGACGGAACCGTTAAAAGACAACATGGAGATGACCGGACCGGTAAAAGCCGAATTGTACGTTTCGTCCGACGTTAAAGATACTGACTTTGTAATTAAAATAACGGATGTAGCGCCGGATGGAACCTCCACACTCATCATGGATCGCGTACAGCGCGCCAGATATCGCGAAGGACAGAACAAAGAAGTGTTTATGGAGAAAGGTCAGGTTTACCGACTCGATATCGACATGGGAAATATGAGCCACATGTTCCAAGCAGGGCATCGGATCCGTGTGGCCATAACCGGGAGCAACTTCCCGAAATACGATCGAAATCCAAACACAGGTAACGCTTTCGGCGTAGATGATGAAGAGGATTTTCAAGTAGCTCATAATGTTGTTTATCATACGGCGGAATATCCGTCGCATGTCGTTCTCCCGTTAACTTCGAATGTTGGCACGGCACCGACTGATCCTGTTCTGGATACTAAGCTATCACAGCTTGGGAACAACTTGATCGCTATTCGGAAAGCTGCCGAAGCGGCGGGTTATCGAGTAACCTGGGCGGAGAATACGGCACAGGTGAAATTGACCAAGGGGGAACAACAAGCAGTGATTACGATCGGTTCAACAGAAGTATTATTCAATGGAGCCGCAATACCAATAGTTGAACCGGCTCAGATCATTGACAACAAAACTTATGTGCCTATGGATTTCGTTGAGAAAAAATTATTGCCCTCTCTCCAGTGAGTCCACACAAAACGGCAATATGAGGCAATAACAATACATGGAAGGCCTGTTCGCCTGCTCCACGGGGGCGGATAGGTTTTTTTTATCTTTAACGTGGCAATAAATATCCCCCCTTGTATTCGGCTCTCCTCTCGTTGTGTTGGTTCACCAATTTGACAACAGCACCCACACGTAATAAAATGTTTTTACGTAACATACAATTGTATCGTCGGTAAGAAAGCAGGTGCTCTCGTGATCCCGGAGATTGAAGAATCGTATCGCATCGAAGCCCCGGAGCAAGCGCTGGCGATGCTGAATCCGCTTCGCGGCGAAATTTTGTCGCGGCTCGTGGAACCGGCTTCCGCTGCGGAAGTGGCGCGAATGATCGGGGAAACGCCGCAGCGCGTAAATTACCATCTCAAAACATTAGAAAAAGTCGGACTCGTGCGCCGCGCCGGCACACGGCAGGTGCGCAATTTGGTGGAGGTGCTGTATCGGGCGATCGCCAAGACGTTCGTTCTGTCGGAGTCACTGGGCATGAAGCCGGAAACCGCGCGCAAGCTGCAGGATCAAGGGGCGTTGGCCCATCTGATCCAAACGGCGGATCGCGTCAGGCAGGATGCTTTGCTCCTTATGGAGCGCTCGGATGCAGCCCAGCCGGTGCCCAGCGCAACGCTACAGTTGATGGTTCCTTTGGGCGATGAACGAGAACGCGAGCGGTTTTTGGCGGAGTACGTTGCCGCAGTGCAAGCGCTGGTTCAGAAGTACACAGACTCCGCAGCAGCAGATCGCGGCGAGTCGAAGGTACCGTATCAAATGGTTGTAGCGGTTTACCCGACGCCAGAATAAGGAGGATGATTTGAGAATGAGCGAGACAAAGCAAGATGACCAAAAGGTAGTAGAACTGGAGCGTTACCGTCAGGAGCGCACGGAGCAAGAGCGAAGCGTCGGCGAAACGGAGCATGTTTGGGAACGGACCTCGCAGCCGCTGCTTCCCGGTTCTGAGCTCAACGGGGAGCATAGCGTTCGCATCGTGAAAGTGTCGTCCGGGTTCGGCAGACTGCAAATACCTGGCCTGGCGCGGAAAGAAACATCCCGATGTATGGCTGCATAACACGATGAATTCAAGGAGGTTAAGCAGATGAGTTACATTCCTATGGTTGTAGAGCAGTCCGGACGCGGCGAGCGTTCGTACGATATCTATTCCCGGCTGCTGAAGGATCGGATCATTTTCTTAGGTACCGAGGTCAACGATCACTCGGCCAATGCGATCGTAGCCCAGCTGCTATTCCTCGCGGCGGACGACCCGGATAAGGACATCTCGTTATACATCAATTCGCCGGGCGGTTCGACCGTAGCGGGACTTGCCATTGTTGATACGATGAACTTTATCAAGCCTGACGTATCTACGATCTGCGTTGGGATGGCGGCCTCGATGGGCGCGGTCATTCTTACCTCCGGGGCACCGGGCAAGCGCTACGCGCTGCCGAACTCCGAGGTTATGATTCATCAGCCGTGGGGCGGCGCGCAAGGTCAAGCGTCGGATATAAAAATCCGGGCGGATTGGATACTGCGAACGCAGAAGCAGCTGTACGATATTATTGCAAAAACGACGGGGCAGCCTTATGAGAAAGTGGAGAAAGATTCCGATCGGGACAACTATATGACTGCCGACGAGGCCCGGGCATACGGCCTCATCGACAAAGTGATCAAGGCAGGCGAATAAGGCCTTCGCGGGAACGAGTCAGCGTCTCGAAGCCTTGTTCGGTAATGAAATAGCTGTTTTCAATACCAACGACGCCGCGGCCGGGGAATGTGAACTTCGGCTCAACGGCAACAACCATTCCGGGCTCGAGCTCGTACGTGAAGCCTTTCGCCAGAACGGGCAGCTCGTCGATCTCGAGCCCGATGCCGTGTCCGAGAAACTTCACTTGATCGGCGCCGAAGCCCATGAAATGGCCGCTCAGCCCGGCAGCCTCCACGAACCGCAACGCATCCAGATACAACGATTCGCAGACCGAACCGGGACGGAGCGACTTTTCCGTAAGGCGAAGCACTTCCTCCGACAGCTCGTAAGCTCGCGCCAATTCTTCTTCAAGGTCGCCCAGCACCGCGGTTCGAGTTTGGTCAATGACATAGCCCTCGATGCAGCAGCCGATGTCAATTAAGATTGGTTCGTTACGGCGAATGGCCCGACGTCCCGAGCTCTGCGGGGCAGCGGCGCTGAGCCCTTGGCCGCCGGCCGGTCCGTCAAAATAAGTCGGCATTGCGGCCGCCGCTCCCGCTCCGACCATCCCGGTCAGTAGCTCTTGGTTATAGCCGCGCATCCGCATAAGCCCTAGGTGGCCGTGCCGTCGTATCGTTTGCTCGATGACCGCCATCAGCTCCACTTCTTCCATGCCTTCGCGAAGCGACGACAGCGCCTCCTGCAAAGCCACATCAATAACCCGGGCGGCTTCCCGGATCCAAGCGATCTCCTCCGCCGATTTGATCATCCGTATCTCGCGGATCAACAGCGAACCGTCCACCCAGCTAACATTCGGCATCGCACTCTGCAGCCGTAAATACTGTTGAACCGGCAACACGTCAAACTCCGTCGCAACCAATATGGAACTCGCGGCAAATACTCCGGGATAACGATCGACCAGCTGAGAGGCCAAGGTGCGCAGCGAGCCTAGCGGTATTACCTCGGCGGCTGACTCCTCCTTAGCCCGAACAACGCTGCGTCGAACGAAATAAAGAGGCTCTCCGTCGGCCGGCACAAACACAAATCCCGTCTGCATAGAGCCGGTTAAGTAATAGATATCGACATTCTGGGTGGCAAGGAAGCCTCCGATTCCTTTGCTCTGCAGCTTTTGCTGCAGCCGCTCCCAGCGCCGAACGAAAGTTTCTCTGGAATACGAATGCATACGCGGCTCCCTCACTCATCATACACGAGCCATCAGCAGCCCGTGATGTACTTTAGCCTAACAGTACAATGACGATGAGAATTTTGCAAAGGGGGCTCGATATTAGTAAACCATCTCTGCGGAAGATTTAATCGTCCAAGTAATCGGACCTAGTACATTATAGGTGCGAGGGAAAGAAAGCCGGACGATGGCCACGACCCCAGGCCGCTGCAAAGTGACGGTATACCCGTACGCCGTATTCATATACGTAAAAGGAAACGTTTCATTTTCATTAATAACGGTCCAATCGACCAATTCGACTTGCGAACGGAGGAACGTTCCCGGGAGAGGCGTCATATTACTGTCCAACTGCAAATTTTGCTGCAAATATTCAAGAGCTACGCTTCTGGCCGCAGCCTCATCGATGGAGTGGATTCCTCTGGCCAGCTTCGCAGCGTCACTTTGCTGCGCCGCAGCATGAACCGCATGGTTGAGTCCACGCTTGCCCTGAAACAAAGTAAACATCGCTAGTTCTTCATCCGTCTGCAGCGCATACATCATAAACAGGACGACCGACATCAGGAAAAATAGAAGCAGCTTGTACATCCGGCACCACTCACCTTCGTCACGGCACGTACTCGCTCATCTTCATGCCCGTCGCGCTCATCGTATCGGTTTCGGAAGGTACCGTAATTCCAATTAATCGGTCAATGAAAAACAATCTCTCATAAGGATACCGGATCGTCAGCTTGATCCCGGTGCCCCTCAACACCGGGGAGCTCGAGTTCATTCCATTCACTCCGCTTGTCGTCGTAACGGTGTATTGAACCAGACCGGGATTCAAGCCTCGCTCAGCCAGCCGCAGGCGCGACTCGCCGATAGCCGTGTCATCGATAAAACCTCGCCTCCCGCTAGCCCCTACCTCAAGCATATAATCGACCTCCTGCTGCAGCACCGCCTGACGAACCAGCACGACATGCTTATACATCGGCGCGAACATAAACCAGCAAAGAAGCGCAGCGAATAGCACAAATACGAGAATCTGCTTCATGGGTCCATGCGCTCAATCGTATCGTTAATTCGTCCTCCACCGTTCGTAATGAGCATCTTCGTTCCTGTCGGTCCGGCGACAACTGCTGAGTAAATCGCCAGTACCACCATAACGAGCATCGTCGTAATCAGGATCGATTTCATCCGGGGCCAAGCTCCTTCCCTATGGCTGCAAGTTCGTAATATTCGTATTCGCCGTCGTTCCATGTGTCTGAATATTGGCCCGCATACCGGTTCCGCCGTTATTAATAATTGAAGTGAATAGCAGCGCCATAACGATCATCATCATTACGGTAATCAAAATATTTCTCATTTCTATCACATCTCCTCATCAAATAATTGTTTAATTTAAGCTCTGAAACAGCTTCTGGCCTTCCATAATCCAAGGGTACATAAACACGCGAAACGTATTCAAAATCGGCAGCCCTGCGATAACGAACAGTACGTACGATACCGTCTCCTTGCGCCCTTCCTTGGCTAGCTCCAGCTTTTCCTTATAGTCCTGAACTCGTTCGCGGAGCAGCGAATAATAGCTGTCATGCTCATGAAGGCGCAGCGCCTGCAGTGTCTCGGCGAAGCTTCTCGCTTCATCCGTCCCGAGCCGGCGTCCGAAATCGGCTATCGCTTGTCCCGGTTCCTGATACCATTCCGCAAGCAGCCTCTGCATAGCAGGCCGAATCATGCGAGTCGGACCGACGCATCGCATCAGCTTGAGGTGCAGATTCATTTTCGAGCCGGTGAAATACAACAGCTGACTGCTTACGATATAGATCTCCTTGACGATCCGATGGCTTCGCTGAACTTTCCACTGCTCAAGCAGCTTCCCGTCAGCAGCTAGCAGCACTGTGCATATCGCGCCGGATAAGGCAACGTACATCGCTTCGACAGGCAGCAGTGACGGGTTCTGCAGCCCGGCAGCCCCAAGCCCGACAACTGCAATGCTACAGATCAACAGGCCCCTTCGAACAGTCTCGTAAACAACGGCCTCCGTCTGAATGCCCGCTCCGTGCAGCAGCAGCTGCTTTGCCGTAAGCTTCCCATCGCTCTTCGAAACGAGCAGCAGCCTCGAGCCGACTTCCAGCAATCGCCCGGCCAAAGCGTTAGCGCTCGCACGGTTCCAAGGCTTCCAGCGTACCGGACGCTCGGCGGCTCCTCGCAGCAGCCAGTAGATGGCAACATACCCTGTAATGCCGATCAAGCTCCAGCTGCCGTGAATGATGACGTTCCACCACGTGTACGAAATCGCCAAAGCATCACATCCTTCTCATTGACAAATAAATCCCCATCAAGAACGAGGCGAAAATGAGCAGCAGCGCATCCAAAATCATATTGCGCCCTTCCGGGTCCAGCACGTAGTACAAGTACGAATTGTCCGGATTAATTTTCACGTTAATTGCCAGAAACAGAGCCAGAAACAAAATCGGGGTGAAATTGGCCACGCGAATTTCCAGCAGGCGGTTCCGCTCGGCTTGGTCGGAGCGCTGCGCCCGGCGCATATCCGTTATGAGCTCCTTCATATTATCTGAAATGTCATTCCCTTCCGATATGGCGACACGAAGCATTCCCGCAAAATACTCCGCCCATACATGCCCCAGCGACATGACAAACACACGCAAGCAATCTTCAGGCTCCCGTCCCGTAAGCAAATTGCGGTGCAGCTGGTCGAATACGGGCTTGATCGGGTACAGGATTCGATTTTCCTCCATGCATACTTGCAGTGCCGTCTTCACGTTGGTTGATCCGCTTACCCGATAATATTGATAAAACACCTCTACAGCCGGCAAAAACTCCAGCCGGTTACGCAATCGCAATCCGATAAGCCTAAGCCTGAGCACGATATATGGCATGGCACCAAGCATAAACGAGAGAAGGAGCGCCCCTTTGGCATTACGGAAAAATAAACCGCCCGCCGTCATTCCGAGCAGCATCAGCAACACGACGATCATGACAAACAGCCCTAAACTGAGCCGGGTTTGCGATGCTTCAATCAAGTGGTGAAGATGTCCATGGATGGGACGAAGCCGCGATAGCCACCCGGACAGCTTGCGGTCCAGCCTTTGATCTTGCACATATTGCAGCCGCGCACGTGCGGTATGACGACTTACCAAAGCTTGCAATCCGGCAAAGAGCATCATGAAAAACAGAAGAAACAACAGCATGAGCAAGCTGATCAGGGCTAACGCATTCATTCGGATAGGACTCCCAGCTCTTTTAACTTGTAATATCCTTGCTTATCGCGTTTTTGAATTCGTTTGGCCGCCTCCGCCGACAATGAGTTGAATCGCAGCCACACGCCCGTATCCTGCTCGTAGCGAATGATATCCCTGACAATCACTTCTCCAGCTTCATAAGCGTACTCCCCGATTCGCACCACTCTCCTTTTGGAATTTACAATGGCCATCTCAATACCGATTTGCGTTACGTACTGTGTAATCCGCTTCGTCAACCGCTTCGAATCCATCCCCCTCCCATCCAACATGCACATATCGGTTATCGCGTCAGGAGCATCCTCCAGCTCGTTGACGTGGACGGTGGTCATACTGCCTTCGTGGCCTCTGGTGCATGCCCGAACGTACAAATTCGCATCCTCGTCCCTTATTTCTGCGTGAACGATACGTTTCGGCGACTGACGCAGCGCCAGCTTAAAGGCTTGGTCGCCGGCATGCTTGACGTCATCCTCGTCGATTTCGTATTCAATCAGGTTTTTATTCGGAAAATCCCGTTTTAACATCAGCTCGAACCGGGATTCAATCGTGACGATCCGTTCATGATCATCGATCTCGCCGATCAGCGCCTTCATGAGATTCGTCTTCCCCGAGTTGGTAGGTCCGATAATAACCAAATTGAACTGTGCCCGCAGCAGCGCAAGCAAAACATGCAGTCCCGCTTGATCGATCGTATCGATACCAGGCTCCGCCAAAGCGGCAAGGCGAAAATGCTGCATTGTATAAAAACGGATCGTAAGCGTCGGCTGAGCCGTAAAGCCAAAGCCCGTCATCGTCACGCGCGACCCGTCCCTCAGCCGCACCTCGGCCCAACGCTTGCGGGGATTTAAAGTGTCATTATTAAACAAAACTAAATTTTGTTGAATTCGCTCCAGCTCCTTAACCGAAGCGAACTTTACTGAGGATCGAACCGGCTGACCTTGCCTCACCTCAAACACATCACAGCCTACGACTTGGATTTCCTCGAGCCCTTCCTTATTTTTCAGCACATTCTCGAGGGGTCCCATCCCGATCAGCTCGGCAAAGATCGCTTCCGCTAGCGTCGTCGTACCGTAAGCGGCCGGGGGCAGTCCGGTCAATCGTTTTCTGGCGATCAAATCCTGGATGACCGCGAGCAGCTGCTTACGCTCCAGATCATAGCCAAGTATCGCACGATGCAATGTTTCACTGAATCGCTGCCTGTCTTCCTCACCTTTACCTTGCCCGGTTACAAGCTCGGTTCTTATATCCGCTACGCTGGCTGCGAATTGGAGCGCTTCTTCCGAGGCCGGTTCCCGTGCAGGCTCCTGCTCCTTACCAAGATTCGCTTCCTTTCGAGCACTGGCATAGGCCGCTGCGGAAAATTTCTTTTGATTCATCAAGACACAGCCGCCACCCTGGGCAGTAGTTTACGGAGCCAATGCTTCCTGCCGCTGGCCGAATGTTTCTTCTGAAGTCTATGAAGCAAGACGACACTTTGTACGATTGGCTCTAAATTAGCTTGAAGCTCCTCCGATTGCTCCAAAACGCTTGCAAGCTGTCCGCGATTCACCGCCGAAAACAGCTCCGGCATACGGTTTACCTCCGCAAGCACGCGCATCTGAGTTTCCTTGCATATATCCTTGGCGCGTATACCCCCGTAAGCCTGCGGCATACATTGGGTCACAATAAGCTCGAAAGCATCCGGTTTAATACCGAAAATATTTCCTAGAGTATGCGTCCAGCGGTTCATATCCTCCTGAAAATGCGTAATTTCGCCTGTCGTAACGAGCATTCGCGTATCGGCGCGGATAATGCCGCAAAGCGTAGCCGCATTATCCCAATAGGCGTTGACGTCGACGATACATACGTCGAACGCTTCGCGAGCCGTTTCCAACAAATGTTCAATCTCTTCCGCCGTAAAAAATTCCGCTTGCTCCCGCAGCATGTTTCCGTACAGCACATGCAAATTCGGATGCTCCTTCACTTGCTCGCAATATTGCAGCAGTCTCTCCTTCGGAAGCGTGCCGCTCTTCAGCTCAGCCCGAAGCACATCCAGCGAATTGATCCGGCTGTCCCGGCCCATGTAGCGGTGCAGCTTTGAGCTCTTCAGGTTCAGGCACAAGTACCCGACCTTGTGGTCTGTTGTTGCCGCAAGTCTCCAGGCCGTTCCGAAAGCAAGTGTCGTCGTTCCGATATTTGGCGTTGAGCCGAGAAACAGTACAATTTTACGCTGGGATTGGCTGCTCTCGTCCCCGTCCCCTCCGATATGACGACGAACCTCGTCGCAGATGGCCCCTATACTTCTGCCGGGCGGCACCCAGGAAGCCTCGTGAGCCAAGCACAGCTTTAAATACTGCTCGTTGACCGATGATTGATGGTGGTTGGACAACAGCATCAGCAGCTTCGCCTTGCGGTTTTGCTCCCGTAACGTCTCCATCGTCTCCGACAATCGATCGAAGTCGGTCAACCGGTCCGATACGATAATGTACTCATAATCGCTGTTCCGGCTCGACTCACAAAGCTCCTCTACGCTGCCGAAGGAATCCCACTGCTCTCTCGCCGCTCCGCGGAAAGGCACCAGCTTTTCGGATAAGCGCTCATCCTGCACACACAACGCAATTTTCATCATACTTTCCTCCCTACGGTTTGTTTTCATTATTGTTCTCCAGCAAGTGACGATGCCGTGAATGCGATCACTAGCTTGGTCTTCTTCGTACTGCACAAACGATCGATCGTCATCCATTGTTCTTCCGTCAAGTTCAGATTGATATGGTCGATCGGACCGTTCGCTTCGAGCCTCGATAAGTACATCTTCACTTCGTCTCCTTCTGCCTTTGATTGAAGATTCGAAGACTTCGGATTATCGATCTCTACGTTGGCCGATGTCTTGACGGAAGCGACGGTGATCTCTTCCTCAAACAGCTTCCGGGGGCCGCCCCCGTCTGTCGACGAAGCGTACACCTTGACTTGGTCCCCTGCCCGAATGCCGTTCGAAATGCTGAGCACATACTCTTTAGGTACCTGGAAAGTGGCTTGGTTCGGCCTCGGCAGCAGATGCAGACGATTCAGCTTCCACGCTAGCACCGGCTCCCCTCTCCCTAACGGTATGACTGTTTCTTTGCCTACCAGCTGTTTCTTGTCGGTCACCATGCTGGGCGATAAAGCAGCTGTAAAGACCGGCTTGAGTTCCAGCATCTCCTCCGTTATTACCGCGCCCGCGCGTATAAAGTCCTTCGGTACAACGACCTGCACCGTTTGCTGCAGAGAGATTTGCCGAACCTGCAGGACATAGACCCCATACACCATCGCGATTGAGCAAACAGCCGCCACTGTGCCAATGACCAAATTTCTACGGCGGTTCATACTCACATCCCCTCCTTGCAACGAAAAAAACGCAAGCAAACGGGACATACCCGGATGCTTGCGTTCTTCGCAAAGCGTTACGTGTTTGATAGTTATATATTACTATATAACCCACATATTGTATACCCTAATCTACCATAAAACTATTGAATCCGATGTACGCCGACAGTTTCCAGCACCTTTCCAATAATGCGAACGGGAATTTCTCGATTTTTTACGACACCGTTGGCATACCGAATTTGAAAATGAACCGGCTGCAGCCCTTCCGGCAATCCGCCGGTTAACAACAGCAGCTTCTCGTCGAAAAGCTCCCCCGCATAACGATTCGGCTCGCCGATCGATGTCAGCGTTGTACTCAATAGTAAATGACTGCCGTCTGCCGCCGTCGTATCGATCCAAGCCGTTACCGTATCGACCGGAGCCGGAGAACTGGTGGCTTGCACAACAAAGATTTCACCGGAATAAAAATCTTTCGGGTTCGTCACCGTTTCGTGTCCTTGCTGTTCATGGTAACTTCGCCATTCGGGCGTATGTGCAACCTCCGCTTCTAAGGTTAGAGGGGTCACTGAAACATTTTTTAATACCGTTGCCGACTCGATGCCGTCGGATACGGTTAACGAAACCCGATAAACGCCCGGCAAGGCCGGCTGAATAGGCGGTGCGTTCCAACTCGTATAAGCTGCAGTCCGATTATCAGGATCTACGACATCCCAAACATAGGAGAGAGAATCCCCGTCCGGGTCGCTCGATAAATTGGTGAAATGGACAGCGTCTCCCTCCCATATCGGCTTCGGCGCCCAATCGAAATCAGCTATAGGCGCCCGGTTTATTCGAAACCACTTATCGGGCGACCACGCCGACCAAGCTAAGCCGTCATACACTCTAACCCGGACACGAAGCAACTGACCGTAAGGCAGATCCTTGTCGACAGCGAAGCTCCCCGATGACGATGAGGTGTTTTGCCAATGCTCCCCCGATGTGAGCACCATGACGGTATTGTCCTCATTTCTTACTTGGATTTCGAAGTAGGAAAATATCGTTCCCGGATCCGGATCGGTTTGACTCCATGTAAACGTTGGCCGAACAGTCGGAACGATCGTCGGTGACGCAGCTGAAGCTCCGCTAGGAAATGTCATTGCCGCTTCCGGCGGACGGTTCGTAATGAACCAGCCGATATTGGACCAGGGCGACCATGCCGCACTGTCCGAAACCATAACCTGAACTTGGTATTTCTGCCCTTCTTGCAGCAGTGTATCTATTTTCCATTGTCCAGTCGGCGAATCCGAATTTTGCTCAAAAGTTTTGTCAATGATCAGTTTTCCCGTTGCATCCCGAACAGAAACACGAGCTTGTGCGAAAATCGTTCCTGCATCCGGATCGGATTGATGCCACGTCAAAGTCGGGGTCAAACTCGTTACATACGACGGATTATCGAACGTGCCATTCGGGAAAGTCAGCGTCGCGGTCGGCGGTTGATTCGCCGGCACGAAGGTAACGTTGATGATTTGCTCGTACCAATCGGACCATGCCCCGAATTCATCCTTGACGGCCATTCTTAACGTATACGCACCGGTTTCGGTTGGCCGTGTCAGTTTCCCTGGAGTTGTAACACCGCTCGGCGAAGTATACATGTACCGTTTATCCATAATCCCATGGGTCAAGCTGTAATCAATCCCCGTTGGCTCTGTTGAATAGTTTGTAACACTTAGCCAGCGGTCCGGGTCATAGCTGCAGGATTCATCCCAAGCAATCGTGCCGTCCGGATTGGTGGCCAAGGTGAAACAACTGATCGGTACCCGGTGTACGGTAATGTAATGTGTTGCAGGGTCTGAATATTTTCTGAACGATGCGAACGTATTATCCGGATATCTGTAGCCGGCCGGTGCCGGATCGTCCGGAATCTCGTAGTCCACTTTATACACACCAACCTTGGTTAGCGTCGGTCCCGGGTTGGTAAGCACAACGTTATTGTAAGTGTTGACGCCCGGTGGATCGGATGCGCCATCGCCAGCGTCCAAAAATTTATACGGCTGTGTATTGGTGAACGTCCACTTGGCCAGCGGCTTGATTTCCGGGTCTTTGTCAGGGTCATCGAATATCGCGTTGTACGTGATGGGTTGATTGACAATCGCCACGTTTTCCACTGAGACATCTACGAAATCATAAGTGAGCGCTGTGAAGTTCTTCATCATCATGTACGGCACTTCAGCGTACGGACCGTATTTCCCCAGATTGAATGTATTATCATAGACATCAATTAAAGGAAGTCCATTTACATATATGGTTAGGTGAGTCCCGCGCAGCTTCACTTTGAAGTCATAGTAGGTGCCTACTGCAAAATTGTAAGCCGATGTGCCAAGTACAGTGCGAGTCCCGTTAACGATTTTCGTCAGCGTAACCGAATCCGGTGTAGCTTCCAGCCTGTACATATTTTTATGATCCTGTGATCGGAATCCAACGCCCGCCGCAGCCGTATCGCTGTAGGTCCTACCGCTGAACTTTAGTTTATACAAAATGTCACCATTCTGAATGATGTTGCTGCCGGTCAAATAACCATAGTTATAGGACTCCGCAGTGCTGTCAACGTCACTCTGAATGGTAAGCTCCCAATATTTTTCATAGGTGCTTGAACCGTCCGTTCTCTCCTCGTAGAGCACTTTAAGGCGTCCGTCTTCGGTTAAATGGATTTCGCTTACCGTTCGGGTCACGGTGGAGGAATCGTAAACGATCCGTGCGCCGTCCATACCGATTTGAGGGTCGATCTCTGTTTCCTTAGCCATCGTCTTCAAGTTGTACACTAGTATGTTTTTTAACGACACGGCCAAGATAAGCTTTCCATCGCGCGAGACTTCAGCCGCTACTTTGGCGTCCGGGTAATGCGGAGCTCCGTATACATTCTTAAACGCATATGTTCCAATTTGGCCGCCGTCAGTCGTTACGCCCGTTGTCATGTTATAAAACATCAGGGTTTGCGTGCCATTGCCACTCGCGTATACTCGTTTCACATACGCAACGGTGTCTCCATAAACACCCAAATACTGAATGCCGGTTTCATAACCTGAACTAAAATCAAGTATCACCGCACCGCTATAATTATCGCGGACTTGGTATTTTAACAGCTCAGCATAACGGCTTTCTTCTTTGATAATGATCGCATTATTCGCACTCGAAATCGCCTCGACACTGACGTTTGCATTGTACATCTTGTCTTTTTTTGAACGCGGAACAAATGACGGATCGCTCGTCCACAATCGCTCTGTTCCCGATGGATCGTACTTGTCCAAGACGCAATACGAACGTTCATTAGTTGAGAAATAATCCCCGTAGATATCACACCTGTTTTTATAGAGATTTCCTGCATAGTCTTTAACAAATGTCGCTATCCCCGTAGACTTACTTGCTGTGTAATAGGGCGGTGTCCCATATCGTGTTCGGTATTCTTCAACCTCCATCGTATTGCCTTCCTTTGTTACAGAAGGAGATTTCCACGTCGATGGCGGGGGCGGCTCGTATTCACTCCGATCTGGAGCATAGCGATAGCTAAGGTACGATTTGTATTGATTTCCTTGCCAATAAGGGTTAATCGTACTGTTGCCAAGCCATGGGACTGATCTAAAGTTTTTCAAATCACTTACGCGGAAATAGTAATCCGTCCATTGGAAGGTATTGTTATAGGTACTTGTATCCGGATACTTCCGCATCCAAATCATATTGGCTTCGGCATTGATGCCCATTAGTTCATAATCATAGAAATTATATATCTCAGGGAAATATTTTTTTTGATACTCGGCCCCGATGTAAGGTGTTGCCGTAAAAGAATTTCCCCTTGGGATATCCGGATTATCCTCATTGTAAAAATATGAGCTGGAACGCCACAACCTCCGATCCAACCTTAAACTATTTACGAAAGACGGCGTATAACCCCAAATCGATGCGTTGCGTTCAATTCTCGTCCATGACTTTGTTACGTTATTACCCGTAATGGACTTGTACGGGGCAACCGTATTCATGCCTATAGTCTCGATAGCATTTTCAGTGGATTCGAAACTGTAATTTTTGTTTACGGAAGCGTTAGTCACGGACGAAGCACTCCAAGCAGCCGAATTGACAAACGTGTTGCCGTCAATCGAAACCGTAGTAATGTTCGGCGGCTGCGGCTGCGTCCCAACTGCCGAGAAGTCGGCTTCCGGCGCTTGGTTGACAACCGAGAAGAAGAAATCCTTGGTGGCTGTTTTCTTTAGGCCCAGCCCCTCTTGCAGATAGATGTTGATCTTGCAGTTACCCAAATGAGTCGGGGTGTAGGAGAATTTCCCAACCGAATCGAGCGTCATCGTCTGCGTGATATCATCGGCGTAGCTGCCGTTGTTGTTCATGTCGCATGTCAATTTGACGACATGCTTGGCAATAGGATCTCCGTCCGGACTTTCAGAGGCATCGGTAAATTGCATCGGTGCCCCGCGGACTCCAACAGGCGTGTAAGTCAGTTTAGGGATCGGCGGCAAATCTTCTAAGACTGTTAAGACTTTGTACGCAGTTTCAGCCGATCTTAAACCGGCAGAGTCCGTAACGTCTAGTTTGATGGTGTAATCTCCGTAAGACGGATAGATCGGCAACACCGTTCCATACCAGTCGCAAGTTGCGATGGTTCGGTCAGCGTAGGGCGAATAACTGTTTGCACAGCTGATCGCCGGTGTATAAGGCCGCCCCTCGATCACCTTGGGAGGCAAATCGATTACCGGGATGGGGGGAGGATCGACGACCTTTAAGGTGACATCTATCGGTCCTTTAAACCCGCCTCGTCCATCGAAGGCCGTTACTTGTATCGTATGGGTTCCTCTAACGTCAGCTTTGATCCTGCTGAAATGTTCGCTGTTTGCATCTCGCCATTCTCCGAGCCCGCGAATCCATTCACTGGTGCTGTTGTCAAAGTCCCAAAAGTAGGTGATGAAATCTCCGTCGGGATCGTAAGGCGTTCCGTGGTCCGTCGGTGTTTGGGGGCGAACTACGGGTCCCAAGCTGACGGTTTCGCCAATCGGCACCTGCTTTATTTTTGTACCGTAGCCGTTCGCATAGTCATCTTCGTTGAACCAGCTCGCTTCAAATTCCGGATTGCTATTTCCAGGATTAGAAATGACCGTAATGGTTCCTGGACCAATCGTTTTCTTTGTTCCACAACTTGTCGTGATATCGTACTGTACCGTCAAAGTGCCTACTGTAAAACCATTGTAGGGACTTGCAACAAATGTGTCGTAGAAATCCCCTGAACGATCATACTCGTAAATCTTGGTCAGAACACCTTGTTTGTAAATAACCTTACCGTCCACTAATGTACAACCCGGGCTCGGTCCGCCACTTACGTTTACATCGCGGAACCATGTCGTGCTGCCATCCCCATACTTCACAGTAGGCTGTGTAACATCAATTGTACCTGTGATGACCTCTGGCCCTTCGCTGCTCCCACCTCCGCTGCACGATGAAACAGGAGTAATGGCTTTGGTATAGCTGTTGTCGTCCTCATTCTCTTCGTTAATATTATTCCCGCTGTCAACGAATATGGTAATTGCTTTCATTGTGTTCAGTGTATAGGTGAATGTTCCTTTCTGTGTGCTTCCCGAGAACTGTGTGGCGGTGATCGTTAAACTGTCAAACTCTACATTATCCGCGCGGAAGCTGACCTTGAACGGTTGTAATGAATCGATGCCCGTGTTGGTAAATTGCCAGTTGAAGGTGGTTGCCTTACCGATCTCAACGCATTTGTCTGCGAAACTAACGTTGGAGAAATTAGGTTTAAAGGTCGGCTCGTAGGTAATGTCGACGGTAACGACGTATTCGTAGGTTTTGGCTTCCCAATGGACGTCGGCGGTCATGTAGTAGTTGCGGGTGTTAGCGTCGACTTGTTCGAAGGACCTTAGATCAGGTTCGGTATCGGTAAGGAATCGACGAACATAAACTTGTCCAGTACCATCGCGGCCTTTCCCCCAGTGGTATACTTCTGCATCAGGGTTTTGTGCATTGGCCCTTGATTTTTCCGTCACTTTGATGCTTGATTGATCTATCTCGGAAAAGTTGACGATGGATGTGCTGATGCAAACATCTCCAGGATCTTCATTGAGGTCTTTGCACATTTCGTTTGGTGCAGGTACATCATATTGAGCTGTGACAGCAGCCCCGTTCCAGTCGTAGTTGGGTTTCAAGTCATTAGGGTCCCTCCCGAACGTGTATCGCAGGTTAATGGGATAGTGATTTATCCCGAAATATGCGTTATTGGCCTGATTAAGGCCGGCATCGGGAAGTATTCCAGGTGCTTTTTCGTTTCCCGTATCTACAAGGATAGGATCACCACAATTCACAACTGGGCTTACAGTATGACAAGCTTGTAAGTATTGGTCGAAATTGGGGATTTGCGTTCTATATGGCTCATAGAGATCTGGACTCCCGCCTCGATGGTGCCATAGCCCTTTCACTGATGGTTTGTCTGGGTCATTAGTTTTGTAAACATAATGACCGGGTCGGGAAACAGTCCAGGCATACACCTTGTGCTCTTTGCCTGTGGCATTGAATGTAACAGCGTTACCATTAAGAGGGGCAGTTACCTCCGTCCCGTTTACTTTTACAACAGCCTTCTTAATGTTTCCAGGACCTAAATCGATTCTCATGTTATCGTAACTATTTTTTGGTAAATACTTTCTTGGAGGGGTGTCATCTAAACTGTTTGTCGCTAAATTGATATATTTCGTATAGGTTCCGGATGCAGGAGGCGTGGCTGCAAATGCTTCTCCAACGGGTAGCAGAGAAATTAGTGACTGCATCAATAGTATTAAAGATGTTACATATGCAATCACAGTTTTTATGCGCATGATGTTCTCTCCTCGCTAAGAGGTTCTACTGTCATGTTGAAACTGCATCTTGTTTGGTATCGGTCAACGGTATGTCACGACCGGGTAAAAATATCTTCAGTGGGTATGGTTCTGTACCATCCAAAAATTTGGCATTTCTTTTTTTGTTTTCAGTGTACATAATCCAGCCTTCCGTTTTCCCTACCTTTGATGTGTTCAGCGTATAAACTGTTGTGCCTTCTCCAATTGGGCCTTTACCTATGATTGGCATCAAAGTGTTATACATATTGATGCTTCTTGTAATTGGATCTGAAACCTTGTTGTCAATAGAAAAATACAAACTTACAACCAACAGGTCATCGTAGTTTGATAATGGGTGTGACGATTTTGAATCATAATCAATAATCTTCCTCGCAAGAGGATCTTCTTTGTTCGCTAAGTCCGTCATCCGAATCTTATGGATCGTTACGTCAATATTATCGTTAAATGCATACTTGATCGGCAGCGGCAAGGTCGGCGTGTTTGCATAGACCCTTGTATTCGATCCGGTTAGTTCCAGATCGGCATTACCGAGTGCAAGCTTGTCGACAGGTAATTTCTTTCCCGACTTTGCAGACAATATGCGCTCGATAATAACCACGCTCTGCGCTCTCGTAGTTGCTTCATTCGGGGCTAGCTCACCACCGGTCAGACCATTGATAACACCTAAACTCACTGCCTTATACATCGCCGACGTATCATACAAATGCGCTTCTTTGGGCCTCGACTTTTCATCGAGAAACCTCACCGCCAGCTTGGCCATCTCTATGCGTGTCAGATTATGATCAAACTGATCGGAAGGGAAATCCTCCGCATGATAAATACCGCTGTTAAAGACGTAATCCACATACGGCGCATACCAAGCACTTCCCTGACTTGCCGTCGCGACTTGTTGTTTCGTTGCCACTGCAAGCATCTTCATAAACTCCGCTCTACTAACGTTCTGATCCGGCCGGAACGTACTATCCTCATACCCATCCACATACCCGTTCTCCAGTGCCTTAAGCACGGAATCCTTCGCCCAATGATTCGATATGTCACGAAGCTCCACCGTTGCAGTACTTGCCTCTGCTACAGGAAGTACCTCGCTATCTTTGCAGCCGGAAGCCATCAACACACTAGAGATAACTCCGATCACCATAATTTTCTTGTACACCATTCGAACCCACTCGCTTTTCATCGTATTTTTTAACCACCCTTTGCCCACAACTAAAACCAAACATCGACTAATTATGTGCATTCCCAGTATGTCACACCCCATTCCAAGCGTCTACCAGAATTCGCCATATATCCTAAACAAAACAAAACCGCCTTTGACGACAGCTCAAAAAGACAGCTGCCGGCAAAGGCGGTTCTTCCGCACAAGCCAAGCTAGATTTACCCATAGAATAGCAGAGTTTGAACCTACACGCAATACCCGAAACGATAAATTTCCCGGGCAATTTTCGACGCGATTCTAGCGCGCCTCAACCTCGGCTAATGTCGGTAAAGCTGGAATCGCCCCGCGGCGCGTTGTCGTAATCGCCCCCACCCGATTGGCAAAGCCGAAAATCTCCGTACAAACAACCAGGTCGCTGACAGCATCAACAAGCGTCCCTGCTGAGACTCCCCGCTGAGCTAATTGGTACAAGAAGCCCCCGACAAATGCGTCGCCCGCGCCGGTGGTGTCGACCGCGTCCACCGATACACCGGAGATGTGGATGTCGCTCGATGTCGTCAGCACACGGCAGCCGTCCGGCCCCAATGTCACTACGGCGACTTTCGCCCCCATCTGAAGCAGCTTACGCGCACCTTCGACCAGCCCTAAGCCCAGCAAAAACTCAATTTCCTCTTCACTCACCTTAACGATGTCCGCAATCGCTATATGCTCTAATATCTCAGTCCGAGCCTGTTCCGCATGTTCCCACAACGGCAGACGTACATTGGGATCATACGAAACTAACGCTCCAAGCTCCCGGGCGCGGCGAGCCGCATCCAATGTTGCCGTACGACATGGCTCTGCGATGAGCGAAACGGATCCGAAATGGTATACGGCCGCATCCTCCAGCCATGCTCCAAGCACCTCATCCGAACGAAGCAGCATGTCCGCCGCAGGGTGGCGATAAAACAAAAAATCCCGCTCCCCATCCTCACGCAGAGAGACAAAAGCTAGTCCTGTACGTGCTTCATCTGTTTCAATAACGGCAGCATCCACTCCCGCCTCTTCCAACGTCGCCCGCAAATGCGCGCCGAACGGATCCGCTCCAACCTTGCCGATGAAACGGCTCGCCCCGCCCAGCTTCGCAACTGCTGCCGCTACATTCGCCGGAGCCCCTCCCGCTGCCCGCCGAAACGCCGGTACATCCGCCAGAGCTTGACCATTCGATTCCGGTACAAAATCAATCAACAGCTCGCCTAAACAAACGACTTTCCGAACCATTATACACGCCCTCCATCCATCCATATGCTTCCAGCATACCAAATGCGTTTGCCGAATACCAATCCCTGCTGGTGCAGCAAAAAAAACGCCGGCCGCAGCCGACGTTTTCCATCAATCTCCCTTATACTTCACAGCGTGAAATATAAACTCCGTTGTTTGTGTGACCATTTCTTCAAGCGAAAGGCTTTTCTCCGGTTCCGTCATGAGAAACCGAAAGTAGTCCCGCTGCTTGTGCATTAGAAGCGCCCCAAGCGCAAACATCAGCGTGTTATCTAGGGACTCGAATTCGAATACGCCACGCTTCCGGCCTTCGGCAAGCAAGTCTCTGAATCGGGACCATAGTGGAAAGGTGAACTCCTGAAGGAATGCAATCCGCGACGACATGAGTGCGATCTCCTGCTGCACAATGGAAATCAGCTCCGGTTCGCGATACCTCATGCCGACCACTTCCCGGATAATCCTGCGAATGCCGATAACCGGGTCTTGCAGCTCATCTTCAAATTCCGGCAGCCTCGAGATCGGCATAAATTCCTGCAGCATCGCCTTGAGCACGTTCTCTTTCCCGCCAAAATAGTACGAAATCAGCGCCACATTCACACTCGCCTCTTCGCAAATTTGCCGCACGGAGGTTGCATCAAAGCCTTGTTTGGCAAACAGTCTCTTGGCGGTTTGCAAAATTCGCATTTTTACGTCGGATTCTACAGTTGGCATCTAGCTGCACTAGCCCCCTTGCAACGTCATGCTGTAGGTTGAACATTCGTACGAGCACCCGCACCTTGTTCGGAACGGCGTTCACGGCGTACCGCGACACCGAGCACACATACCCCAAAGCATACCACAGTGATCAGCAGCAAGGAAATCGCGCTTGCGCCCAAGCTCGGTCCTCCGAACAAGATGTCCATATTGCCTTCAACGGCATAAGTTGCCGGCAAATACGTGCTGATGCCGTGATAAAATCCGTTTAGCAGCTCTCGCGGCACCATCGCGCCGGAGGAAACAAGCTGTGCGGACAGCATAATGATATTCAAAATCATCCCTGCATTCCCGAACAGAATCAGGAACATTTGGGCAAAAAACATGAAGGACACCATGACAAGCGCCAAGAACCCCCACATCGTCGCAAAGCTGACTACGGATTGACCTCCAAGTGCATGCACCATGGCTGTCGCTACCAAGCTGACCACGATAGCCGAACCGATATTCAGCACGACACGCACACCAAATACCGGCCATTTTCCAAGCTGCGCACCGGCGATATTCATCGAGATTTGCACGTTTTGCGCCATGATCATCGCTCCGACGTAAGACGCAAGCACCAGCATCATTGGCACCATCTGATTGTGCATGCCGGTCACTTTGTTCGAGCTCTGCACGTCGCTAACGACACGCTCGGACAAACCGCTGGCAATCGGCGCCGCGCGATCAGCCGGCAGCTGCGGGTTGACCTGCTGCAGTGCAGCCTGCGCCCCGGCCGCAATCGCCTGCTTATTTGCAATCGCCGTGATGTTCGTGGAAACGGACTGCATCACGCTCTTGATCAGCTGCGGATTCGACTCATTAATATAGTAATGGATCATAGCCGTTTGACCCGGTGTTTGAAGCTGCTTGGAGAAATCGGAAGACACGTGCAGCACCATATGGAACTTACGTTCATCAAGCTTTTGCTGCGCGTCGGATAACTGCTCTAGCTTTGTCACTTGAAACGGAAGATTGGACGACAAGCCTTCAACCAGCGTCTTCCCGAGTCCCGAATCTTCATTCACGATAGCGATAACTAATTTGTTCGTATTGTCCGTGATCCCCTTGTAGCCCGTCATCCAAATGATGCTGAATACAAGCTGGAACACAATCGCGATGACGATGCCCACAATCGTCGTCGGCTGCTTCAGTACAGTTTGAAACGTTTTGCCCATGGTAATCTCTCCTTCTCTCTGTCTAAAGAATGTTAAACGATCGTTTAAATTAAACGTTCGTTTAGTATCATATATCAGTTTCCAATATCCGTCAATAGCTCTTGTCAAAATAACAACGCACGACGAGCACGCACCACGAGGAAGACCCTCCATTAGGCTGTTTTGTCAAACCGAAGCTTGCCTCCCTCCCGAAAAATGTAAATATTGCCTATTTTCTTGAAATGGGATACTATAAAAAAGTCCATGCAGCTTTCCTCTTTCGATTCGTTCGGCAGCGATGTGCAATCGTTTGCACAAAGTAGCAGCACCGTTACTTCGCTCTCAATAGAAACATTTACAACTAGAGTTCGCTCTAGTTCATCTTAATTCGATTACGTTTACAAATGTCGCCGGCGTACGACGCCGCGCGCCATTTCATTTTTCATCGAACTTGCCGGAGCGGCCGGCGGCTCTGATTACGATCGTTTTGATATGATAGCGCTCTGTGTCATGAGCCGAATGGCCGAGCTCGGCTGCCGTATTCCAGACGATCTTGCCGTAATCAGCATTACTAACATCGTCCTTCGGAACTTACGTCTCCCCCTCTTTGTTCAGTCGAATCTCGCAGATGGGCTGCACCGCATCGCAGTCGCTCATCCGCTTGATCAATAATGAACCGTACTCGCAGCAGCGCATCGTGATCCCACATCGTTTAGCCGCCGGAGAATCGACGCCGTTCCGAAGTGACGAGGGGCCTCAAGATGAAGCTTAAGTGAGGAGGGCTCACGAACGTCATGTCCGTAGACCAAAAGATACAGAGGGAAATCGTATTCGCCCATTGGTTTCAACATGCCGGGGCCGGTTTGGCGGTCGTTTCCAACGAGGGCGCTTTTTTAATGGTTAACGAATCGTTTTGCCGGATGCTTGGTTACGCGGAGCAGGAACTGCAGCGGCTGTCCTTTCATGAGATCATGAGGTTCGGCGAAGCGGCCGCAACCAGCGGGCTGCTTGCTCAAATCCAACAAGACGGACGGCAGCCGCAGCGCCTGGAGCATGCGTTCGTCCGCAAAGACGGCCGAATGGTATGGATGCAGCTGCATATCACTATCGCAGACAGCGTTATGCAACATTTTCTCGTTGAGATGCACGAAATTTCGGAACAGAAACGGCTGGAACAGCTGTTAAGGAAATATGAAGAACGATTCCATTCGATCTTTGAGAATCATCCCGAACTCGTCTTCTTATACTCTGAATCGGACGGGCTCATTTATATCAGTCCTGCATGTGAGAAATTAACCGGATATACGGCGGATGAGCTGCTTACCGATCCTCACGCGATCCAGATGCACAACTTACCATCGATCAAACAGCAGTTTGATCGTGCATGGCGAGGGGAGCCGGTCAGTTTCGACATGTCTTATCTTCACAAAGACGAGCGTACGTTGTACGTTAATGTAGCGTTTGTTCCAATTACGTGCGGCGGCAAGATTGAATCGTTGTTCTGTATCGTGAAGGACGTTACGAACGAAAAGTTAAAGAGCGAAAAGCTGGTGCGGGCGGAAAATTTGTATCACCTGATTTCGGAAAACTCGCAAGATATTATTACGATTACCGACAAGTTCGGAATCGTCCAGTACGCATCGCCGGCGATTACGAGAGTGCTTGGGTACAAGCCGGAAGAAGTGATCGGTCATTACGGCGGCATTCAATGGGAGCAAAACGATGTACGGGAATTTGAAAATTCGTCACCTTTCCAAGACTCGCTTGAGGTGCTCGTAACCGCCCGGAACTTGCATAAAGACGGTCATATCGTATATATGGAAAACAAAATAAGAGCGATCTGCGATGAGCAGGGGGAAATCGTCCAATTTCTTGCGATCGCCCGCGATATTACGGAGCGGCTTGCAGCGGAAGAAGGATACCGGCGCATTGTCGAAGACTCTCCGGATATGGTCATCATAACCCGCGGGCAGCAATGGCTGTTTATTAATGAAGCCGGTACAGCACTGATCGGCTGCAACGAAAAGTCCGAGGTCATGCAAAAACCGTTTATCCAATACATCGCCCCAGAGTATCGGGATTTGATCGAAGCGAGGCTGCTTGAGGTGGCCGGCGGCCAAACCGTCGGGTTGATTGAACATAAGCTGATTCGTGCGGACGGGAAAATCATTGATGTCGAATCGAAATCGATGCCGACCGTTTTTAAAGGGGAAGCTGCCATTTACACGGTCATACGTGATATAACGGAGCGGAAAAAGACGCAGGAACTGCTGATCAACTCGGAGAAGTTGTCCGTTTCGGGCCAGCTTGCCGCCGGGATCGCACATGAAATCCGCAATCCGCTCGCCGCGATCAAAGGATTTTTGCAGCTCATGAAGTCCGGGCAGCCGACCAAGCAGGAGTATCTCGAAATTATTTCGGAAGAAATGAGCCGGATCGAAGATATTTTATCCGAGCTGCTTGTGCTCGCTAAACCGCAAATTTCGAAGCATGTGCCGAAAGATATCGGGCAATTGATCCAGCAAACCGTCATTTTACTCGGCACGCAGGCGATTTTGAAAAGCATCGAGGTCCAAGTTTCGATTGATGACGAATTGCCGCTGCTCGTGTGCGACGAAAATCAAATCAAGCAAGTGATCATCAATATTATCAAAAATGCGCTCGAAGCGACCGCAAGCGGAGGCGTCATTCGAGTCAGCGTCCGCAAATTAGGCCACGCGGCAATCAAGATCGTGATTCGCGATAAGGGGTGCGGGATCTCGAAGGAACGGCTTGCCCGGCTCGGCGAGCCGTTTTATACCACGAAAGAAAAGGGCACCGGACTCGGGCTTATGGTCAGCCGCCGCATTATCGAAAGCCACGGCGGCACCTTCTCGGTCACCAGCACCGTCAACGTCGGCACAACGGTCACCATCACCTTCCCCATTGAGCGAGAGCAGATGAACGGATTCGGATGACTGTTCTTTAGCCGCCGCCGGCTTCTTCGAGCGCAGGACTCTTATCATTACTTCGAAAATAATGTTTCCGCTTGTTCAAGCGACAATTTGTTTCCAAGACCCGAATAATCGAGCCATGGCTGATCCGGGATCATGTAGATGTGGTTCGCTTTCACGGCCTTCAAGCCTTGCCAGATAGGGCTGTTCTGCAGCTGCTGATATAGCTTCTTGGCTCCGTCTTCATTATTGACAACGATGAAAATCGCATCCGCATCGTAATCGGGAAGCACTTCTTGAGAAATCGGCTCGTACGATTTATCCTTGCTGATTTTCTCAACGCCTTTGGCAGGCTTCAACCCCAAATCTTCAAACAGCATGGGTCCCATCGGACGTCTCGTCCCGAAAACGCGAAGTTCTTTCGCTGTAACGCGTACCGCCATGACGGTGCCGCTGCCGATTTTATCGTGGATTAACGTTTTGACGCGTTCGGCTTGCACCTGATTGTCTTTAATAAAATCCTCGGCCTGTTGTTCGCGGTCTACGAGCTTTCCGACCTTTCTCAAACGGTCCCGCCATGTTCCCTCATCCAGATTGAACACTTCGGTCTTGGCGATTTTTTCATATTTCGAAACGGTACTGGCATATTGTGAATCGACAAAAATAACATCCGGTTTAACGGACAGAAGCGCTTCCAGATCAGGATCCGCGGCTGTCCCGAGCGGCTTCGTATTCGTCAGGCGATCCGCGACATGCGGGAGGAACGTTTTCAAATCGCCGCCCACGACGGAGCCGACGGGGGTGATTCCTAGCGCAAGGAGATCGTTGGTCAGATGGATCGAGAGCGAAGCGATTCGCGGCTCCTGAGCAGGAGCTTTCTTATCGGAGCTTGCCGCAGCGCCTTGTGCAGGGGTCTTACTTTGCTGCCCGCATGCGGAGATTACGATCATAGAAATGATAGTGATAAACAAAAGAATCGTCTTTTTCATTAGAAGTCCCCTCAATTTGGTTATTTGGTTTTACGAAGCAAGTAAAGAAAGTAAGGCGCGCCGACTGCGGCGACTACGACACCCGCCGGGATGGCGTTAGGTTGAAAAATGGAACGTCCGACTGTATCTGCAGCCAGCAGAATGATCGATCCGATGAGTCCGGAAATCGGCAAAAAATGCTGATGCATCGGACCGGTTAGACGGCGTGCCAGATGGGGAGCAACCAAACCGATGAACCCAATCCCTCCGGCCACGGAAACGCTGGCGCACGATAAGGCTACGCCCATGGCGAGCAGCACCAAACGCTGTCTGCGTACCGGAGACCCTATGCCTATCGCAAGTTCGTCGCCGAGCGTGAAGGCATTTAACGTCTTGGATTGGAAAAGGATATAAGGAACGATCAGCGCGATCCAAGGGAACAACGCGAAAGCGTGAACCCAATCCCTGCCCCACACATTTCCGACCAGCCACCTGGAGGCGAATGCGTATGTCTCTTGGTCAAGGCGAAGTGATAAGAAAAGCGAAACGGCGCTAAATCCGGCCGCTACGGCAATCCCGATCAAAATGAGCCGAACCGGCTGCAGCCCCCTATGGCGCTCGTAAGCCAGCATGACGATCGAAAGAGCCGCCAGAGCCCCGCCTATAAACGTGAACAATGGGATAAGAAGCGAGGACAAGCCGTCCATCGAGTGGAAGATCGTCACAAATAGGATCAATCCGAACGAGGCGCCCGCATGAATGCCTAGGATGCCGGGATCGGCGAGTGCGTTTCGGGATAATCCTTGTAAAATGGAGCCGGAAACGCCAAGCCCGAAGCCGGCTAACAACGTAACGGCTATACGGGGCAGCCGGAATTCAAATAATACCATCGCATCCTCCGGGCTTCCGCTGCCGATCAGCGTTCGCAGAACGGCTGCAGGCGCAAGCCGAATCGAGCCCGTATTTAAGCTTACGATGACGGCGCTTAAACAAACAAGAATCAAGACAGCTCCGACCACAACAGCTCTTTTCCTTCTAGCTTGCATGTGACTATGCATTACAAGCTCCTCCTTTCTTTACGGGCGAGATAAAGAAAGAAAGGAACACCGACAAGCGCTACCATCACACCGATCGCCAGCTCTCTCGGCGGATTCACTATCCGAGCTCCCAAATCGGCCAAAACCAGTAATATGGCACCCAGGAAAGCGGAGACGGGAATCACGAAGCGGTAATCGACTCCGACCAGCTTGCGCGAAATGTGCGGAATGACGAGACCGACGAAGCCGATCGAGCCTACGGCCGAAACGGAAACGCCGGCAAGGATCAAGGCGGCCGACATGCCGAGCATTCGCACCCGCTTCGTCTTCACGCCTAAATTCACCGCCACCTCATCCCCCAAGGAAACGATCGAAACGGAGCGCCCCATTACCCATGCCCAGATCACGGCTCCCGAGATGATCGGAATAAGCACCTTTAAATGGGACCATTTGACCCCGGCAACCCCGCCTGCATACCAGAAGGCCAAATCCTGACTAAGATCGTAATAAATCGCCACCCCTGAGCTGGCAGAATGCAGTAGAGCCGCAACGACAGCTCCCGCGATCGTAAGCCTTAGCGGCGTCAGGCCGCCTGCCGAAGTCGAGCCGAGCAGGAAAACGAACAATGTGCTGAGCACAGCCCCAATAAACGACAGCAGCATTAAAGCGGAATAAGGAATACCGGGGAAAAAGGCAAAGCTAAGAGCCACCATTAACATTGCACCGGCATTAATGCCAAGTATCCCTGCATCGGCCAACGGATTGCGCGTCACACCCTGCATCAAGGCTCCTGCAACAGCGAAAGCGGCTCCCATCACGGCGGCTCCGATCACTCTGGGCAAACGCAATTCGTGAATGATCTGATGCGACGTCAGCTTGGGATCATAATGGAGGATCGCCTTCCATACCGTTGTCAGCGTCAAATCTTTCGCACCGTACGATACCGCCGCCAACATGGAAACCAAAAGTCCTAGCAAAACAAGAACAAATACAATGCCGAATCGTGAGATGCTTGAGCCCATTTAGAAGGTTCCTTTGCTTTTTTATAAACAGCTCGAAATCGTGCGGCCATCATTGGCGTTCAGCTTCCGCAGGCCGTTCGATCCGACGAGCGCCGTTATTTTTCGGTATGTAGGCAGGTCGTTTCGTATTTCATTATCTCGTATCGCTCCTGACCCGTATCCGGCGATTCGAACAGCCCGCCATAAGTGATAATGATTATCATTAACAATAACGATTGTATATGCAGAATCCTTTAACTGTCAATAGAAGCTGGAGAAAAAAATACCTTGGGCTAGACGGTATGGCGATGGCATGTAAATTCTGGGAATACTTATAATGAATAAAGCAATCCATAATTTCAAGCTCTGGGTCCTGCATACGTTGCCGCGTTCGGTACCCACCTTTCGAGATCGTGATTCCTTTGCTCAGACATTCTAACCTTCTTCATGTCGATGGACTGGCAGCAGTGATTGAAAAAAATACAGCCTGCCCTCAGTCGAGAGGCAAGCTGCATTTACTTTCATAGTCGTCCAGTTGGAGTTAATGAGATATCGTCATACACGTTTCCGGTATTTTGCACTTTATTTCTAGCCCGTGCTAATTCAGATGCTTGAAGCATGATGGGCTTCCCTTCATTCCACCATGTCACGCGCAGTTCGGGATACATGGAAGCCATGTGCACCGCTTGTTCAGCTTCGCTTTCAACAAAATGCGTAAAGCCAAGCTCCACTGCACGGTTCCCCTTCCAACGAGCCGTGCTTTCCGCAGTTGGAGTTTCGATATCATCGTCCCTGAAAACAATAGGAATGTTGAAATTGTGCTTCTGCAGCCAGCGTATCGTTCTCTCCCTATCCAATGACGGGCGGCCTGTAATGATGATATCCCCGTTTCGAACTTTTGGGGCAAAGGCTGCCGGAGCCATAGAGTCCCTTAGCATAAGCGCTTCTTCGAGGTTATCGCGATATTGTGCGGAATCCACATCCCGAAGGAATACACCGTCCAAATCCCATGCCGTATGTTCATATTCAGGATCCATGTAAGTGCCCGAATGGAGAACGGTGTCCGGATTGATCTCGGCGCGTTCCCATGGCAAAATGAACCTTGCATCCGTTTCTTGCAAATAAAAACAACAATAATCCGGAATTGAGGCCGATAATTGATCCCTAACTACAACGAGCGTGGAACATTTGTAACCCTCACGCTCCAGGTACGCTTTGCAATCTATTAATGTTTTACCGCTTCCGGCAAAATCTTCACTAATGAGAAGGCGAGCATTGGGTGGAGGAAGGGGCCCGACCGGAATTACGTTTCGCGTTGGCCGGTCATATTTGAGAAAGAAAAGCGGAAGACCGGTAAGAAATGCCATATGCACGCCGGCAAAAGAGCCGCCTCGAAGGATGATAACGAGGGCATCGAACCGGGCCTGCTTAATGGTTTCGGATAACGCATCCAAGCGAAGGAAGATGGATTCCATTATACTTCAAAGCTTGCTGGTCGCATATTACTCTGAAACTGCCGTAGCGGTTTCGCCCCGTTACAGGCGCCGTCCAATTGGTCGGAGCAGCATCGCTCGTCTTCGGGTACTGGTATATAGGGGCGCTTGCGTGGGCCGGTATTTGGCTCGGCATCACGATGATAGCTTCATATGGACATGAAGGCAGCCGGCCATTCCCGGCTGCCTCAGTTCCAGGAACCCTAGCCCTTCTCCTCATACTTCGCGCTGACCGATCCCCTTACAACCAGTTCAGGCGGAACGCTCCACCGAATCATAGCCCGCTCCGTATCCAGCGTCATCCTCAGCAGCTCGACGGCGGCATGGCACATACCCGGAATATCGACCCGCATCGTCGTTAACCCCGGGTTCATCGATTCGGCCATCCTTAAGTCATCGAATCCCATCACGGAAACATCCTCCGGCACGCGAATATTCATATCGCGCAGAACCTTCATGAGCAGAATCGCAGCTCGGTCGTTACTGCAAAATACGGCTGTCGGCTTGGCCTGCATACTTTGCCAATAATTGCGTATTTCTTCTTCCGTGGCTTCAAATCCCCGCGACTCCGTCAAGCACATAGCGGCATCCATCGCTAATCCCGCATCCCTCATCGCCGTCCAATACCCGACCCAGCGCTCTTCGTGACTCGTCGTCAAATTTGTCGCTCCGACAAAGCCGATTCGCCGATGGCCGCAGCGGCTCAAATACGTAACCGCTTCATAGGCCCCCTCTATGTTGGCCGAGGTCACGGCCGGCGCTCGAATACCGCGGTGATACGAGTCCAGCATAACGAACGGCTTGCCCTGCTCCGCGACCATCCCCGCATAGGAATGGCTGACAATGCCGAACAATACGACCCCGACAAAAGGCACGTCGTGAAAAAGGTTCGGAAGCCGGCGCTCTTCCTCCATCTGCCGGTCAATACGGGCAATAACGGCGTTATAGCCTTGATTTCGAATCTCCTTTTCCAGCGTCCACATCAGATTGTGAAAAAACAAAAAATGATCGTTATCCTCAAAGCTGATAATCCGCTCAGGGACAAGCACAAGCATATTTAGCGACGGCTTGTCTCGCTCACCGTATCTTCCATATCCAAGCTCCTTGGCCGTAAGCAATACTTGCTCCCGGACTTCGCGACTGACGCCTTTCTTGCCTGCCAGTGCGATGGACACGGCATTTTTCGAAATTTGCAAATGATCGGCTATGTCCTGCATCGACACTTTTTTTCTGCGATTCATCATTTTCCACACTCCGATTGTATGATACAATCCATTTACATAATGATTGATATATCAATGTTTTGTCAAGCATTTTCAAGTAAATGAGGAGGAATTCGGATGAAGTATGCAATCGGAATTGACATCGGAGGCACCAAAACGGCGATCGGACTCGTTGACCCTGCGGGTCACATTGCGGCAAAGCGCGTGCTGGCAACGGAAGGACCGCCGGAAGCTATGGTTGTGAGGATCGCAGCAGCGGTCCGCGAGCTGTGCAGCGAAGCTGCCGTCGAGCCTAGCCAAGTGCTTGGAATCGGTATTGGCGCCCCCGGCCCCTTGCATCCTGCAAGCGGAACTATCGTCTGCCCGCCGAATTTGCCGGATTGGAAAGGATTCCAGCTGGTGAGTGAGCTTCAGAAATATGTCGATCATCCTATCCTTATGGAAAATGACGCAACTGCCGCAACTTTAGCCGAAAAATGGGTCGGAGCCGGAACGGACAGCGATCATTTCGTTTATGTGACGATCAGTACGGGAATTGGAGCCGGTATTTACATGCACGGCCAATTGGTCACCGGCTCGACAGGCAATGCCGGGGATGCCGGTCATATTGTGATCGACCCCGCGGCGGGACGCTGCTCTTGCGGCCAAGACGGCTGTTGGGAATTCGTCGCTTCGGGAACGGCCATCGCCCGGCAAGCATCCGCGAAGCTCGAACGTCCGGTCACTGCGGAAGAGGCTTTTGCGCTGGCATCTCAGGGAGACAAGCAGATGCTCGAGGTGTATGAAACGGCGTTTCGCCAAGTCGGCGTCGGCTGCGTCACCTTGATTAACTTATTGGACCCGGACAAAATCATCATTGGGGGCGGCGTTTCCAAAGTAGGAGATGTATTGTTCCGGGAAGTTGCCCGCTACGTGGAAAAGAACGCCCTCAACCCGTCCGGACGGCAAACGCCGGTCGTCCCTGCGGCGCTCGGCCAGGATGCCGGCCTGATCGGGGCGGCCGCTCTCCTTCACATCGGCAAAGCCCAAGGCGAAGGAAACCAAAATTCGTCCATTGAACCGATATTTTTGCAGCCTGTGTTTCAAGAGCGTATATGGGGCGGCACCAAATTAAAGGAAGGGTTCGGTTACGACATTCCTTCCCCGCATACCGGCGAGTGCTGGGCGGTCTCGGCGCATCCGAACGGCCAAAGCATCGTGCGAAACGGCAGGTTTCAAGGAAAGACGCTGGGCGAGCTTTGGGTGCAGCATCGTGAACTATTTAGCGCCCCGGGGACAACAGACGCCGAGGCTCCGTTCCCCTTATTAATCAAAATCCTCGACGCCTCGGACGATTTGTCCGTGCAAGTGCATCCCGATGACGAATATGCAGCTATTAACGAACACGGCGAACTCGGCAAAACGGAATGCTGGTACATCCTCGACGCCGAGCCCGATGCGGAAATCATTTTCGGGCACCGGGCGCAAACGAAAGAACAGCTTGTGGATTACATCCGCAGCGGAAACTGGTCCGACCTGTTAACGAGGGTTAAGGTGAAAGCAGGCGACTTTTACTACATACCGAGCGGTACTCTGCACGCCTTGGGCAAAGGAATCGTTGTGCTGGAAACGCAACAAAGCTCCGACACGACGTATCGGGTTTATGATTATAACCGGGTCGGTCCGGATGGGAAGCTTCGCGAGCTTCACCTCGACAAAGCGATCGAAGTGACCAGCGTGCCGCATGTACCGGCGGAGACTCATACGGCTTCCGAGGTATATGAGGACTGTACAAGAACGACGTACATCCGCAATTCATTTTTCACCGTACAAAGATGGGAGATTGCCGGAACTGCTTCATTCGCATCCGAAGACCGGTTTCTCATCGCAAGCGTCGTTAGCGGAACCGGCGCCATCGATTGCGGAGATGCGTTGTTCGCTTTGCGCAAAGGCGATCATTTCCTGCTGCCCCGGAATCTCGGCCCGTACCGGATCAGCGGAAGGCTGGAGCTCATCGTATCAAGCACCGGTCAGAAGTAAATCAAAAACGGACGGTCCTCCCGATGGAGAGCCGTCCGTTATTTACGATGAACTGCGAATCTTCATGATCACCTTCGTCCCCTTGCCGAAATGACTTTCCACGCGGAGCCCGTATTCCTTGCCGTAATGCAGCTTGATTCGCTCATTCACGTTTTGCAGCCCGATTCCTCGCCCTGTACCTTGCTCATAAATGATTTTATCGAACCGGTCGTTCAGCTTATCTACGAGCTCCTTGCTCATGCCAACACCGTCGTCGCTCAGGATAAAGAATATGTCCGTACCGAGCTGATAAGCGGATACGCCGATTTCGCCCGACCCTCCGTACTTCTCATAGCCGTGATAGATGGAATTCTCTACAATCGGCTGCAGCACGAGCTTTAACATAGGGGTTCGAAGCAACTCCGGAGGCACGTCCATCTTGAGTGCAAACTTATCGTTAAAGCGCATGTTCTGCAGGTACAAATAATGCTCCAAATGCTCCAGCTCCGATTGCACCGTGCCGGTTTCGTTGCCCCTGGTCAAGCTGTAGCGAAGCATTTGACCTAAGTTATACGTCATAGCGGCAACCTGCTCGTCATCATTGAGCTCCGCCATCATCCGTATCGTTTCCAGTGTATTGTAAATAAAATGCGGATTGATTTGGCTTTGCAGCGCTCGCATCTCCGCTTCCTTCTTCAGCAGGCGGCTGTCGGTCACTTCGCCGATCAGCTCCTCGATGCGGCCGACCATCTGGTTAAAATGCTTGCCGAGCAAGCCCACTTCATCGGCATATCGCACATGAAGCCGCACGTTCAGATTGCCGGCCTGGACCTGTTTCATGATTTTGGACATTTTGCTTAAAGGCTTGGTCAAGAAATGTGAAATGACGATGGAAACGAGCAGCGCGAAGCCCGTAATGGCGAGAGTTGCCAGGATCGTCACGTTCCGGTTCAGCTTCGCCTTGGCCGTTACTTCCTTCATCGGGATCAAGGAAACCATTTTCCATTCGGTCTTGTCCGAGGTCATGTACGTACAAATGTACGGCTCCCCTTCCCAGTCCACTTCAAAGCTGCCCTGCTTCCCTTGAAGCCTGTTCAGGAAGGGCCAGCGTTCATTGTTCTGGGTAATATACGAACGGTCGCTGTCATACACAATATGGTTTTGCTGGTCGAGAATCATCGATTTGCCCTTCGTAATCGCATCCAGCTCGTTAACGGTCTTGGCCATGACATTCACCGAGGTGTCGAAGACGATGATGCCGATCGGCGTAATCGAGGCGGCATCGCGAATTTCACGAACGACCGAAAACACGTAATCCTTGCTTCCCGAGGAATACTCGACCTCTTGCACAGGCAGCAGCACGGGCAGCCCGTCGGCTTCCTTGGCCAGCTGGCGAAAATAAGGAATATTGTCCCGGATATCGTTGCGAACGCCATCGGTTTTCAGGTTGTAGTACAGCTCGTCATAATTGTCGATAATGTAGACCGAAGTCGTATCCTGCTTAATGTTATTAATCGAAAGAATGGACAGCTCTACCGTCCGCAGTTTATCGAAGCTGCGTCCCGGCTGGGTAAGCTTGGCCTGCATCTCCTCCATGAAGAGCGGAAGAGCGGAGATTCGCTTAATGTCCATGATGTAATTGTCCAGCTTGTCCAGAAGCTCCGAGGTCGTCCCCAGCACGTACGTTTCGGTATTTTCCTGCATCGACCTTGAATAATTCTGGTAAGAAATAAAGCTTGTCAATGTAAGCGGCAGCGTAATCAGAAAGAGAAACACGACAATCAGCTTCTTCTTCATGCTGGCATCGGCGAAAAGCAGCCATATTCTCGTACCCGCTCGCTTGAAACCGGAATTCATGAGAGCCTCCTTCTTCGCGTCCGATCAAGGGGAAGCGCGCAGCGCATTTCGGATCCGAGCCCACTGCTTGTTGTATTTGTCCAGTACCTGTTCGGAATCGCCCAACAAGTATTCTTGAACGACAGCGGGCATCTCCAGCTGGGCTTTATTCAGAATCTGGCTGTACAGCTCGGAATCCAGAGCGTACTCCACATACTCCGGCCGATACGATTCCAGCTCTTGAAGCTGAGGGAGCTTGACGGCCCGGTTCTTCAGCACGGGAATCAATCCCGAATACTCCTCATAGTCGGATTGTTCCAGCATCCACTTGACGAAGGCTTTGGCCGCCGCGGCATGCTTCGTATTTTTTCCCACCGCATAGAAGCGGTCCGGGTACAAGGTAGCCCGCGGCTTGCCCGAATTGTCGGCCGGAAACGGGAACATGCCGATATCCTCCGGCTTGGCGCCGTTCTCAATCAGTTGATTGACGAGCCAATTGCCGTTGATGGTCATTGCTGTTTTCCCTTCCGCCATATCCCTCTTCGAGAGCTCCCAATTCGTATCGTACAAGTTGCTCTCCAGGTAGTTATTCAGGTACAGCTTCTTGAGAATGGCCATCGATTGCACATAGGGCGAGTCCGGTTGAAACGGCGCATCCGTCTTGGTCATCTCATTCTTGATCGCCCCCGTTCCCGAGAGCAGCAGAGGCACATCGCTGGTCCATACTTGAAGCGGCCAGCGGTCTTTGAAGTTGGACGCCAGCGGCACGACGCCGATCTGCTTCAGCTTGGCGCATACGGCAAAGAACTCGTCCAGCGTACGGGGAGGCTCGGTTATGCCTGCTTTGCGGAAAGCTGCCTTGTTATATACTACCCCGGTGACGGCAACCCCGGAGGATATGCCGTAAATGTCCCCTTGGTACGATTTGAATTCCGAAAAATACAGCTCAGACGGATTATAGCCAAGACTTCCGAGCGGCAGAAAAAATTTCGGCAGATCGGCAACCGGAATGAGCGGAATCAGCATGACATCGGGCGTTTCACCCGAGGCCAGCCTGATTTTGATGTTTTTATCATAATCGCGCAGGGCTTCGAACTGGATCGTAACAGTCGGATAGCGGCTCTTGAATTCCTTCGCGTACTGTTTATATTTCGTCTCGATGAGATCGGTCCGGTTGGTCACCACCGTGATCGTGCCGTTCCATTCCGGATCTGCCGCAACGCTTGGCGTCGTTGCCGTTTGTCCGGTTTGCGTAAGACCGATCGAGCAGCCTGACAAGCCCGCAACCGCGGTTACAAAGAGAAGTGCTGCCCTTATTTGCCTCATCATGCGGTTCCTGACTTCTCCTTCCTGCAAAGGCTTACAACTTTTCGCATGCGCTAATTTCGTTCCTTGTATTCCTTAGGCGTTACGCCCGTTATTTTTTTGAACAGCTTATTGAAGTACACCGGGTCCGAGTAACCGACCATGCCGGCAATTTCGTAATTTTTCAATTTTGGAAAATCCGCCATAAATTGTTTCGCCTTTTCGATCCGCAGCGTCATCAGAAAATCGGTCACCGTGCTCCCTGTCTGCTGGCGGAAAAATTTACTGACATAGCTGGGGCTGAGCTCGACTCTCTCCGCTAGCTTCTCCAGGTTGAACGGCTTATCGTATTCCTTCTCCAGAATGTACCGGATCCGTTCCACCACATAATGCTCTTGCCCCCGGACCACCTGCTGGTGGTCTTCGGGGGCTGTTTCTTCCTTCATATGGTACAGCTTCCATAGAGCCTGGCATAATTCGTATTTGTCGAGCGGCTTCAGGAAATAATCGGTAACGCCGAATCGCAATGCCTGTCTGGCATATTCAAATTCATTAAACCCGCTTAAGATGATGACCGGCAGATCCGGCATCTTCTCTTTGACCTTCTCAATGAGTCTGAGACCGTCCATGACCGGCATTTTGATATCGGTGATCAGCACGTCCAGCTCGCCCGGCGCCAGCTTCGACAGTTCGGCCCATGCTTCCATCCCGTTGGCGTACAGGCCGGCAATATGAACGGGAAGCTCCGATTTGCTCAATATTTTCGCGATGCCCAGACGAATGAATTCTTCATCATCCACGATTATAACATTCATAACGGCTCACTCCTACGGCCTCTCCAACCCGAGATCAGGATTTCACTGCGCCGCTCGTCACACCGGAGAAAATGTATTTCTGCAGCAGCAGATATAAGATGACGGTTGGAATCATGATGATCAGAATAGCTGCACATATATAATTCCATTCCGCCTGATTGATTCCTGCAAAACGCATGATAGAGGTTGAAACGACGCCCAGCTGGCTCTTCGGCATGTAAAGATACGGGATATACAAGTCGTTGTAAATATTGATCGTCTTCAGGATGACCAAAGTGGCCGTCGCCGGCGATAGTAATGGGAAAATCATGTTCCAGTAGATGCGGACGAGTGACGCCCCGTCGATCATCGCGCTTTCGTCCAGCTCATAAGGAATATTTTTAATGAATTGCATATAAATGTATATCTGTACAACGTCGGCTCCGATGTAAAGAATAATGGGCGCATACAGCGTGTTGAACAGATGCAGACTTTGAATAATCGAAAATACGGCGACCTGCGTGGTAATGGTTGGAATGATCGTTGCCGCCAAGAAGGCACCCATGATCATGCTTTTCCCCCGAAAATGGAACCGGCCGATGGCGTACGCTACCATCGTTCCAAGCACCACATTGCCGGCCAGCGAAACGGTAATGATGATGAACGTGTTGAGGAACGCTTGATCCATATGCGCCCGTTCAAACACGATACGAAAATTTTCAAAGTTCAGGAAGCTCTCCGGAAGCGTAAACGGACCGGAGGAACCGAACTCGTCCTTTTTCTTAAACGCATTGACGAACACCACATACGGCGGAAAAATGACTACGAAGACAGCGAGCACTAACAGTACGTATTGCAATCCGGTCATTAAGCTTTTGCGCGCCACCTTCTACTCCCCCTTCCGGTTGATGACTTGATTTTGAATGCCCAGAATCACGACGGTAATCAACAGCAGCACAATGCTCATCGCGGATGCCAGCCCGTAATTGTTAAATTGGAAGGCGGTCTCCACCGTCTTGAAGACGAAGGTTGTCGATGCGCCCGCCGGTCCGCCGTTTGTCAGAATGAACGGAAGGTCGAATACGGAGAGAGCGCCGCTGATCGTGAGGAACATGTTCAGCTCAATGATTTTTGTTAAATGAGGAAGCGTCAAATGCCAAAACTGCTGGGAGCCGCTGGCCCCATCGATCGTGGCCGCTTCATACATATCACCGGGAATAGCCTGCAGCGCTCCGATATAAATGACCATATTGTATCCCATGAATCTCCAGAATCCGACGGATGCCAAAGAATAGTTGACGATATTGGAATTGCCGAGCCAGCTCGTCTTCAAGGCGCCAAGCCCTACCGCATCGAGCAATGCGTTTAGGGAGCCGGTCGTCGTATCGAATACGAACTGAAACATGAAGGCGACCGCGACGCCGTTCATAATGAACGGCAGGAATAAGATCATCCGGAAGAAGTTGCGCCCCTTCAGCTTCCGATTCAGAATGACGGCGAACAATAAGGCGACTGCATTCTGCACGACACCGACGAGAAAATACGGAATTTGATTGACGAACACACCGAAGATCTTCGGATTTTGAAAGATCTCGACATAATTGTTCCACCCGATCCACTTCTGGTCCGGACTTACTCCGTCCCAATCCGTAAAGCTGAGATAAACGAGCTTCAATGCAGGGTAAAACGTAAATGTAAAAAGGAGCGACATCGGAATCAGCAGAAACCCTATGATTACGATCCATTTCTGAGACTTATAAGACAATGCGTTGAACATGCGATTCTCTCTCCTTCCACCCTATCTTCAGGTTTAATGCAAAATGGATTATCGACGAACGGATAATCCATTTTGCCTCAACCGGTTTCTATTAATAGCCGAGCGACTTCTTGGCGTCCGCCCATTGTTTATTGAATTTATCGAAGACGGCTTTGCCGTCTCCCAGAACGAAGTCCTGTACCATAGCCGGCGGATCGATCTGCGCTTTGTTCTGCGTAGCGATCGCTTGATCGTTGTCCGGTACGCCTTCAATGAACGTCGGATTGAACGATTTGAATTCGGTCAGCTGCGCCAGCTCCGGCTGCTTATCCTTCAGGACCGGAATGAAGCCGGCGAATTTGTCAAAGCCCGAGTCCTCGATCATCCATTTGACAAACGCTTTGGCTGTCTCTGCATTTTTGCTGTTCTTGTTCACCGCGTAGAACCAATCCGGGTTCAAAGGCGAATTGATTTTCCCCGAATTATCGTAAGGCATCGGGAAGAATCCGATATCTTCGGACTTCGCGCCGTTCTCGATAACCTGATTAATGACCCAGTTGCCCAGCAGGTACATCGCGAACTTGCCCGAGGCTACGTCTTTCTTCGACTGCTCCCAGTTTGTGGAGTTGATATCCGGCTCCAAATAACCCTTCTGATGCAGGTTCTTCAGGATACCGAACGATTTGGCATAAGCGCCGTCGAGTGTGTACGGAGCATCCGATTTAATGCGGTCGTTGGCCACATTCGCGGTGCCGGCGATCGCCGGAGGAAGATCATACACCCAAGACTGCAGCGGCCACTTGTCCTTGAAGTTCGAAGCCAACGGCACGATGCCTTTCGCTTTCAGCTTATCCATTGCTGCGTACAGCTCGTCGAGCGTCTTCGGGATGGCCGTAATGCCAGCAGCTTGAAACGCCTTTTTGTTGTAAACGATGCCAACCGTAGACGCGCCGGATGCAATGCCGTAAGTTTTACCGCCGGTCGCCTTGTAATCTTTAAAGTAAATTTTGTCGTTCAGTCCCAGATCGTCGAGTGGAGCAAAATATTTCGGCAAATCCGCATTCGGAATCGTCGGGACAAGTACGATGTCCGGGAAGTCTCCGGATGAGATGCGCACCTTCAGCGTCTTGTCGTAATCGCGTACAGCTTCAAACTCGATTTCCGCGTTCGGATATTTTTCCTTGAACCGCTTGGCATATTCCTTATACTCTTTGTCGACCATATCCGTACGGTTTGTCAGGAACGTCACTTTCCCTTTGATGCTGGCGTTCCCGCCGGCACCGGCGGCCGAGCTTGCGGCAGGCGCCGTAGAAGAGTTGCCGGAGTCAGCCGGTTTGCCGCTCTCGTTGCCGGCGGTTCCGCAAGCTGCCAATACGGAAAGAGACATGATTGCCGTTATTGCGGCCGGTAGCATATTTCTCATGTAGTGTTTCCCCTCTCAATTGGTTTGATATCGCTTTCTTGATTTCATTATAAGAGGCGAGCGCCCCTACTTATAGGAGGCTAGATTGCGATTTATAGTCTTATAATGTTCTCGGTGAGTGCGATTTCATATCAAGATTTCGCAAGACGCACATCGTCCACGTATACCGCCGTTGCCCCCTTGCCGGTAAACTGCTCCAGCTTGACTCCGATTGCTTTCACCGAGTTCAGATCGGCAACACCCGATAGAGGAAGCTTCACGGTTACGAAATCTTCGGATTCTACATCGACCATCCCGCTATCCGTCCAGGTCCAGCCGGATCCGGCTTTGATATACAAGCGGGCTTTAGCCGTACCGCTCTGGAGCTTAAGCTTCGCGCTCAGCTCATTCACGCCGGACAAATCGATAGTTTCGAACTTCACGATTTCAAAGTCCGTTCCGGATAGCGAGAAATCTACCTTCAGCGACCCGAGGCCTTGTGCGTATACATCATGCGATACCGACGCCGCCTCTGCGTTCGCGTTATTCACATCCACGGTCCACCCCTGCGTATCCGACTCGAAGCCGTATAACAGACCCGCCGGCGCCGGTGTGCTGCCTGGACCCGAACCGCCGTTCGGCACACCGCCGGTACCGTCGTCGTACACCCGGATGTCGTCGAAATAGAGAATGCCGTTGGTGCCGGCCGCCGATTCCTTCTTGTTCACGTATATCGCGAATGACTGAATGTCTTGCAAATTTTGCTTGGTCATCACTTGGCCTGCATTTGCCGTATCCCAAGGAGCAGGCGCGAACTGGCTGAACGGAATTTCCACCACGCCTGCCGTAGTACCCGCAATGGACGGATAAGCTTCGAACGTAATGCCGCTAGCCTTCACTTGAATAACGAGCTTATGGTCGCTTCCGTCCGGCTGCAGCCAAAATTTCAGCTTGTTGGCATTGGACCAGTCGACGTTGTTCATATTTTTCACTTCGCCGCTGTAGCCCTGGCCGTTCACGCTGTAAACGAATTTCAGGCCGTATTTGCCCTCAAACCTATGCTCGCTGTCCAGAGTCATCGTATTCAGGTCGCCATTCGTGCTATAGGCCGCATCCAGAAGCTCGTTGCTGCCTTTATAAGTTTCGAACGTATCGACTACAAGCGGGTCGGTGTTCGGAGATACATCGCTGACGAATACTCGGATCGTTTCCGACAGCTTGGTGCCGTCATTCGCATACGCGGTAACCGTCAATGCCGCTCCCTGCTCGTCGAGGGACGGTCCCGGCGTCCAGTCGGCCGTGTAGAAAAATCCATCCGTATCCTTTGTCATGCTGGTTTCGGTCCCGCCGTCACCGATCCGGTAAGTGACGCGAGCCGTATTCTGGTTCAACACGCGAGCGCGAATCGTAGCCGGTTTCGTTGCCGCCACCGTCTCATTTGACGTCGGTGCGGCAATGTGCAGGAACGGCTTCTCGTCAGCCGTCGTTACTTGCTTGCCATATACGTTGGCTGCTTTAACTTCTTGATTGAAAGAGGTATAGGCATCTTCATAGTACGCTGCAAAATCCGGCAGCAGCTCGTGATCTCCCAACCCCGGCGCATTCTTGTAGGGGACGAAGATGTTATCCGTGTTGAAGTTCGCCCATGTCTGCATGTAGGCCATCCGTTTGGCATCAGGATCCGATTTCAGCGCTGCCGCCAGCTTCGTGAAAAACTGCAAGTCCTTCGTGCCGGTCGGCTTCACATTGGAATATCCGAATTCGGTAAAGGCCGCTACTTTCCCCTTTGCGTCCGCAAGCTTGGCAATCAGCTTGGCATCCTTCACGACGGTATCGAAATAGCCTTGCGTTACTCCGTCATAATAGGTATCAAAGCCAAGAATGTCGACATAATCGTCACCCGGATACGTCTCCAGGAAGATGTCGTTCGATTCGTTGAACGGGCTGCCTGGCGAGAAGGCGTACAGGAAGTTGTGAACTCCCTTCACATCGCGCAAATATTCGACGGTGTACCGGTAAATCTCTTTATATTGGTCTTTTGTCCGATATGGGGCTCCCCACCAGAACCAGCCTCCATTCTGTTCATGGAAAGGCCGGAAGATAACCGGGATGGGGTTGCCGCTGTCATCCTTCAGGTTGTTGGCGAAATCGGCCACCATGTCGAGGAACTGATTGAACTGCGCATGCTTATCTCCGCCCGGCAGAATGTGCGAAAGCACCATACCCTTCGTATCGTAGAAGCTGCCGCCGGTAACGAAGTTCGGCATATGCGAGCTGAGCGTCAGCACGCCGCCCTTCTCATAGGCCGACTTCATGACCGCTGTAAGCTTGTCGCGATTGTCCTGCCGGGACGCGCCGCCGACTCCCGGCTTCTCGAAGCCTTCCAGGCTCAGCGTATCCCAGCCGAACAAGCCCGGCAGATCGCCTACGGCGTTCTGAACTTCAGACTGCGTCCCGTCTTTAGCGGTAATGGAAATGCCCTCCGTTGTCGCATGCTGATGACCGAACAAAATCTGTTTGCCGCGAATCTCATTCAAATAGACGAACAAAGACTTCGTCGCATTCGAGGCGTTCTTGTCTACAAGATCAGCCTTAACCGTCTGCTGCGGGCTGCCGGAGGAATCCGATGAAGAATGGTCGGACGATACCGGTGCAGAGCTTGAAGCGGGAACCGGTGCCGATGGGGCGGCCGGATTAACCTCTCCGTTCGCGATCGTCACTTCACCCGAAGTCACGGCTTTACCTTTAACCGTTACTCCGTCGGCCTTAATGCTCGCTTTCAGAATGCTGCCATCTCCGGAGATGGACGTGCCGGACGCTTTGGCATCCACATGGAGCGCTTTAACCTCTGCTCCACCTGCTACAATTACCGTCGCCGGCGTGTTCAGCTGTACGAAATCGACCTTTGTGCCCGAGCTGAGCTCAAGCTTGGAAGCGGTATCAACGGAAATACTGGACACGCGCGTATCGCCCTTTGTCAGTACGCGAACCTCTCCTTCCATGCGATTTACGTTTACTTCGCCCAGCTGGGAGCTGTCGAATATGACCGTATGGGGGCCGCCGCCTTCAACGAACGTATGGCCATCTACCTTAACCCCTTGAAGGGTGACTTCACCGTTTCCGATCCCTGCAGTCAAATAAAGATTGCCCTGAATGTGCGCATTTCTCAGTATCACACCCTGCTGATTGATCACGACATTACCGGCGATCGTTCCGGCTTCGACAGTGCCTTCGTTCTTGTAAATATCCGCTACCAGGCTATGAAGAAGTGCTGCGGCTTCAGCTCTCGTGATCGAGCCTTCCGGACGAAAGGTTCCGTCCTCATAGCCGTTAAGACTTTCTGCAAGCGCATTCACAGCATCGCGTGCGTAGCCTTGAATTTTCTCAAAATCCGTGAACCTCTCTGCTGCCGCCGCTCCTTGTGCCGGTTTCAGCGAAAATACCCGAGCCAGCAGGGTGACGGTATCCTGACGCGTTATGTTGTCGCCCGGACGGGCTTTGTTGCCCGAAAATCCTTCGTAATATCCGGCTTGACGCGCGAGTGACAATTGATCTGCGAACCAGCTTGCGGCATCGACATCGGAGAAGGACTGTTCGGATTTGACGTAGAACCCAAACAGTTTATTGAGCATCGTAACAAACTCCGCCCTCGTGACCCCTTCATCCGGATGAAAGCCCCCATCGGAGTAACCGCTTACAATTCCATCTGCAAGCCATCTGTTAATACTGTTTTCGGCCCAATGTCCCTTTACGTCGCCAAATGGCGATGGCACCGCTGCAGCCTGAGCACTGGACGCAGCATCCATTAACGGGAACAAAGGCGCTGCCGTAATGAGTCCCGAAAGTACGCATGATAACCATTTTTGCTTTCTGTTCACCTTGAAACCTCCTCTTTCCCCTCTAAATGAATGATTCTTATTGCTTTCCTGTAACATTATAAGAACATTGCCCCCTGCGTAACAGGAGGTTGGATTGCGATTTATTGTCCTCTATTGTCCTTCTTCCATGAGAGTTAATTAGAGATGCATGCGATCCGTAAATTGATGAATGCCGCACCTCTAACCTCATCTCTGCTTACCTTAGATTCAATGTTACCTTTTCCCTATATAATAATCCCTAACCGTCTTCTCCGCCGGCTTCCCGTATATGCAATAATCGTCATTGGATTCGGCCTCTTCACGGCTATATAGCTTTGCCGGCCAATCCCATAGCATATATCCGTAGAACCATGGCTTGTTATCCAGCTTATCGAACATTACGCGGTAGTATTCGTCCTGTTCCTCCATACTTACCGGGCCTTGCAGTCCCCAATCGTTCGGCACCTGAGCGGAACCGCTGCGGCTCGGGCAGCCTGCCTCCATAAAGAAGAACGGCTTCTTCTGCTCCTGCGCGAACGACTCCAAGTCGGCGATGCGTTCGTCCCAAGAGCCTATCGGATAGTAACCGGACGAGGAAATGACATCGACGGCGTCCCACCATGTAACTTGACGCTCCTGATATTTGTCGCAATTGTAAGTGATCATTCCGGTGTACACTTCCCGCACCTTGCGAATCAGCTCTCTCCATTCCGCAGCGCGACGGTCCGTTTGTACCATTTCGCAGCCGATGCAGAACATCTCGCACCCCGTGTCTTCGGCGATCCGGGCATAGTGTAAAATAAAGCCGGTATAGCTGGCAAACCATTCCGACCACTTTGGCTCGCAAGGCACGTCGATATCAAAGAAATTGATGTGAGCCCTCCAAACGCCATTGGCGCAATTCACTACCGGCTTTAAACACACCTTAAGCCCCAATTCCTTTGCCTTTTGTATCGCCCACAAGATTTCGGCATCGGTTACGGTCGGCTCTTCGCGAAACCGGATTTCGGTCGCCTGAGGATGATCCTGGAGAGCGGAGAACGCAATCGCCGTCCAGTTTACGCCCGTCTTCGCCATCTCCTCCATCGAAAATTCAGCTTCCTTCGTCCCCCACGTGCCTCTCGTCCCGACCCATCCCCAGGTTATTCCTTTTACAAATTCCACGTTATACGCCTCCGTTATGCCGATTCACGCTTCCTGTACAGAAATACTGACTTCATCCGGACGATAAACCGCGATGATGCCGCCATGCTTATCCGTTGCAAACATAACCGTTCGCTCGGCTTCGAGATTGAAACCATAGGTACGTTCGGTCGCCGGGTCCTTAATCCGAAGCTGGGCATCATGGCCGTATTCCGATACGAAAATAAACAGGTGGCCGCCGTTGTAGCTTAACTTGCGGCCATACACGCCGCTGAGCTCGCCGCCCTCGATCCATTCCAGCTCCTGGCGAAGCTTGGCCAGCCGTCCCGCATATCGATAAAGATCGCCTAATACCTCGGTACGATAATTAAGCTCGAGCGGAAGCGGACACCAGACGACATGTCCCGCTCCCCATGCTTCCGTAACGACCTTGGTCGCATCTTGACAGCCTTCTTCCCGAAGAAGCTGCTTGTTCGAATCCGCGATCCGGCTGCCGCCGAAGGAAACCGGGTAACGGCGCCCCTCCAGCCAAAGCGACTCCTCACGGCGAAGGTTCGTCACCTGCCCCGCCCCGAGCTCACGCTCCCATCTCGCAGCCGGACGCCAATAGGCATCCAATCCGACCGGCCCCGTAAAGAGCAGCGTACCGCCGTGCTCCCGGACGTGATCCGTCAGCGTCTGCACCGCTTCATCGCTAATGTTGTGAGCGCTTGGAACGATAATCAGCTTAGGCTTGTAGTCCTGTAAAGATTGCAGATGGTATTCGCTTATTCCTCGCGCATGCACGTTCATTTCGTACGAAAGCGTGCGTATCGCTCTTGCGGTAGCTTCGCCGGCCAGCTTGCGGTTGGAGAAATCGTTGGAATACGGGAATACGACGGCAACTTCCTCGAGCTCGCGAGCTTCAAACAAGTCCCGGATCCGGCCCATAAACGCGCCGAAATCATAGGATACGTCCGCCTCCGGCTTCTCCGTACCATCCGCTCGAAGCGCGCCGATGTGAGACTCGTTAATATTGTTCATGTAGAAATTAATATTCCAAATCCATTGTACCGCTCCGGCGCCGCCGGTCGAGAACGCGTACGCGTATTTGCGCTCCAATATGTTGCGCAGCTCGAGCTCGCTTCGTTTCGCCCGGCCGTCAGGCGTTTCTACGTACATAATGCCCGTTTCTTGTATAACGTTCGGCTTGCAGGTATCCTTCGAGAAGATTCCGTCCCATACAAGATCGTCCATTAACCACCAAGTATGAACGGTCGTATAGTCAACCGCCTGCGCATAGAAAAATGGGGACGGCCGCTGTCCTCCAAGCCCTTCGTCCTGGCCTACCGTAACCAGCTGCTTCGGCTGAATATGACGAATCGTTTCGATGAGCTGCTCCGCCCAACGGTTATGCATCTCCATCGTAAACAGCGTATAATCGAGCCACGGACCGCCCTTCTTCTCCAGCGTTTCCGTCGTATTCATGTTGATCTCATCCGGTTCGGGCAGCTTGACCGCTTCGAAAGAAGGAAGCTGCTCCGGCGTCATATTCCAACGCTCCTGCAAGCAGCGAATCGTTCCGTGACGTTCCTTCAAAAATTCAACAAAGGCAGCCTGCTCGAATTTGTCATGCGAAGAACGGGGACCGCGGAACACTCGCTTCGGATCAAACATGGACGGCTCGTTGATTAAATCCCAATGCACATGCTTGGAATCGGCATGACGGGAAACGATGGAGGCCAGGAACCGTTTCTGCGCCTCCACGCTGCGCGGGTCCAGGTACGGATTGACGCCCTCCCAGGCTTCCGGCGTGAAGGCGAAGAAATTAAAGGTCAGCTCCAAATCGTACCGCTTGGCCGTCAGGATAAAAGCATCGACGGCACGCAGCACCTCCTCGTAAGCATGCCCGTCGACAAACATCACCTGCCGCCAAGCCGTCCATATTCCTGTCCGAATCATGTTGATGCCGGCGCGCTTCATTTGAGCCATATCCCGGTCCCATACGGCTGCGTTCGGCAGGAACAAGTATTTGCGTGCGACATCGCTTGTCATATAAGTCATCCCGACGATCGGAAGCGGCTTTCCGTTCTTCCGGAAGTAGTCGCGGTCGCAGGTCAAGTAATCCCCTTGAGCGAGCAGCTCCGCATCAAAGCCCCAGAACCCTTGACGCAGCAGCCTTGTCTCTCCGATCGACGATGCCGCTTCGCACTCAACAATGTAGAAGCCCGCTTCAATCCCCATCGGCAAGTGAACTTTACGGAACCCAAGCTCTCTGGAAGCTTGTATGTCCGTTTCCGTTTCCCATACGGTGTCGAACTGCTCCGTTCGGTAGATGAAGTCCGGTGCAGGATTCGAAACGCTGGAATCTTTCGCCTTCATAACCCGCAGTTTGAGCGTCCAGTGGACTCGCAAATCACGCTGGGGTCCGAGACGCTGCACCTGCAGAGACAGCGTCGCCCGGTCACCGGGCTCATAGGAAGCATAATTAGGCTTCAACCAAAGCTCCGTGACTCCCCATTGTGTGAATCGGGCCCATTCCTCCAGCGCCGCCGCTCCTCCTTCCGCCCAGAACGCTTGCCTTAATGCCTGGTTGATAAAGATCCAGCGTCCTCCGGCATACTCGCCTTTGGTGTTCTCGATGAGAACAGCCGGAGCTGCGACTTCACGCTCCAACGGAGCTGCTCCGATGCCCTTTAACAGCGGATAAATGTGAGCATCCATCGGCCCTGCCGAGCCCAGTTGTCCCGGCTGATCGTCGGCCTTGGTCACATGAAGCGCCAAACCATACGTCGGTTCGACGGTGAACAGCTTCTCGTATCCTTGAAACAGCGGAAGGTCACGATGATGAATCAGCTTTGCGACAGGAGTAGGCTCAACCGGAAGCGCTTCGTGAATATGCAGCTGCTGATGATAACCGGTCTGTTCGGGCTCCGCCACCCATGCTCCGTTTTCTTTGTAGACCGGCCTTTTAAATGGAGCCCCGCCGATCGACAACAGTCCTCTGCCCTGGCGCAAATGTTGCAGCAACGCTCCCCACGCTTCCTTAGGAAAGTAAGCGCCATGCAGATGAATGAATGCTGCTGCATCTTCCTTGGCAAGCTCCTCGGCCAGAGCATCCGCACCGACGACTCTGTATCGGCTGCGGAGCAGCTCGAGCGACGACTTGTTGGGCCTTTCACCTTCATATGGAAAATGCTCATCGTAGAAAACGACATATTGGGGGTTCATCCTGGAAACTCCTCCTTCATCACTAGTCTTCCTTCAGCCTGAACGATACGGAAATTAGGTTTTGTTAGCAATTAATTTAGGTAATGGCATAACTATATTATGCATACGTTATCCTGTCAATAGAAACTAGGTTCGGCAATCAAACGTTTTCAATAACGATCTAACTTTATTTTTGTTAGGTCAAATGCCGGACAATAACAAAGAGAGGCCCGATATCGGCCTCCCTCTCTATGGATGTGTACTTATATGTTCCTGACAGATTGCCTGAGCAGAATATCTCCGGATATTAACACTTTTTCGAACGGGCGGTCCGGGTGTTCCAGTCTATGATGAAGGATTTCCACCGCACGGATACCCATTAATTGGTTAGGCACATTCACAGTCGTCAGGTGAGAGAGCGCGTTGTACTCCTCCATATTGTCAAATCCCGTGACGGACACATGCTCAGGAACCTTCAAATCCCGTTGTTGCAAAATTTGAATCATAACATGGGCAAAAAAATCGTTCGCACATACAAATACGGATGGCAGTTGATTGCGTTCAATCAAAAGATCAACGTTCGTTTCCAGCCATTCGTGCACACCCTCATCCCCGATCGCCATGAACGGATCGTCTGCGGGAGGCACAACCAGTCCGCTCTCTTCCAGAACCGTTCGGAATCCCAGCCACCTGTCAAGAAAGCTTCGCGAATAGGCAGGGTTACCGACAAATCTCATCCGGGTATGTCCCATTGAATAAAGATTCGTTGTCAGCTTTCGGAATGCATCATAATTATTCATAAAGACGGCATCGCAGGGAATCAGCGGATCTTCGTGATCGACCAATACGAACGGAATTTGCGAATTCCGAATTTCCAATAACAGCGGCCTCGCGATATACCCGATTCCGATCAGACCTAAAATAGCGTCGGGATTTATGATTTTTGTTAGTCCTTCGGCATTGTTTTCCGTTAGCATCAATATCCTGGCACCTAGCTTTTCCAGCTCGGAAGAAACGCCGGCAATGATTCTCCCCCAATATCCCGATTTGCTGTCCTGGAATCTGACGTTTGGCATGAGGATAATGACGGTATTGCGGTCCCCTTTGTTGGTGGAGGCGAAATCGGTTTTTGGTTTGAACTGCTTATTGGACGGCATCGGATTCGGGATCCGGTAACCGAGAGCTAAAGCCGCTTGAATAATTTTGGCGCGTGTTTCCTCGCTTACTCCGCCCTTCCCCGATAAGGCCTGAGAAACAGCGAATTTGGAGACGCCTACTTGATCGGCGATTTGCTGCATGGTCACTTTTTTTGTTCTCACTATACTTCACTCCATCACAGGCTGTTATTTTTATTTTAGCATACTCCCCCTCATTTACCTAACAAAATAAATTTTGTTATGATTTCGGTCAATACGATCATTCATCTGCATAAGCAAAATTACCCATCGCATACAATCCGATCAAAATCGGAACCGAATAAGCATAACGCCACTGCACACGATGGACGTAATGCAGCACTTCGTCAATGCAAAAAATGCGCCAGCTCTTCAGGCTGCAAGCCTGACAAATTATACGGAAAACGCTCGTCCTCATTCACGGCCTGAACAAGACTGCGCAGCAGCTCCCGCCCTCGACTCGTCATCGCCACATATTTGTATTTGGGACGCGTACGGTCGTACGTCATCGCGATCCAACCATGCAGAAATATAACCCATTTCATACCAATCGATACATCCGCTTCAGCACAGCAATCCCCGCCCCATGAAGAGGGGCGGGGATCGGCGGGCCATCTTCCCGTGGATTACAGGAACAGACCGCGAGTAATGATCACAAGCAGAATGAACAGAACGAGAACTGCGCCATAGTTGCTGTAGCAAGGAACTACAACCGGAGCGTGAACTACCGGCTTGATTTCCGGAAGCACGATTGCCGTGTGCTTGTAGGATGCATGCAGGTGAACGTGGTTGTCATGGTGCGGCATCGGAACTGGCATCGGAACTGGCATTGGAGCTGGTGCTGGGGCCGGCATAACGACCGGAGTATGCATTACAGGTGGTTTCATTTCCATATCGGTCACCTCCTTCGCGGCGGTTCGACAGTATATGCTGGTTCGAAAGTTTCATAAGCAGCTTCATCGTTACATCACCATACTATGGAGGGAGTTTTGTCCCGTACACGGTAAACACCCAGACTCATCGAAAATAGACTCCTGCCCGCAGGCGTCCGTTACAGGTACGGATGTCGGAATGGCGTGCTTCCGGGCCCATGTCCTGCAAGTGAAAAACCCACCGCATGGCCTCGACCGGCCATGGGTGGGTTTACCTTGGTTATACGTATGGATTATGCTCCCGCTCGAATCCGATCGTCGTACGCCCGCCGTGACCGGGGTACACCGTGACGTCGTCGTCAAGCTCGAACAGCTTGCCGTGGATCGAATCGAGCAGCTCGCGTTCGCTGCCGCCCGTAAGATCCGTCCGGCCGACCGACAGCTTGAACAGCACATCGCCGCCGAACAGATGCTTCTCGAAGAGGAAGCTTACGCTTCCCGGCGAATGTCCCGGCGTGTGCAGCACCTTGAACGTTAGCCGGCCGTCCAGCAGCTTGAGGATCATGCCTTCGTCCAGCGCGTATTCGGCAGGGTCCGTCACGATCGGGCCGCCGAGATCCGGCCAGCGGCTCGAGCCGTTCTTGTTCGGGTTCGTCAGCCAATCGGCTTCGGCATCGTGCAAGTAGACGGGGCAGCCCTTGCTCTTGCGGATCGCATCGACGCCGCCGATGTGATCGAAATGGGCATGCGTCAAGAGGATCGCCTCGATGTGCAGCCCTTCGATACGCTTTAGCAGCGGTCCCGGGTTCATCCCCGGATCGATGATGACGGCTCGGCCGGCTTCCGGATCGGACAGCAGATACGCGTTCGTCTGCAGCGGGCCGAGACTGAAGGATTCTATCTTGATCAAGAACGCCGGCCTCCTAGAATGTCGAAATCAGCTCGCGCAGCTCGCGTACGATCAAGTCCTGGTAACCGGTACCTTCGCCGTAACGGCGCTTGATTTCTTCGCGGGTCGCCGCGAGATTCGTCTGGTAGTCGGCCGATTCGCGGTCCGGGTTGTTTTTCTTAAACTCGACCATCGGCTCTTGTACGTAAGCAGGACGCGGTCCCCATGTTCCAAGCACGAAACCGCCTGTATCGACGATAATGACGACCGGAATCGAACGGCCGCCCATCACGAGGAACTGGTCGATCGTTTCCAGATGCTCCTCCATAATGAGCACTTCAACCGGCATGCCGGTCGGCTCAAGCGCCCGGAACACGACAGGCACGTTGCGGACGACGTCGCCGCACCAGTCGGCGGCAATGATGACACAGCGCAGATCGTCGCGGTTCTGAAGCTGCTCGAAGAACTCCTTGTCGTCCTCGCTTGGCCAGTTGAACCGGTCGTACCAATCCTGGAACGTCTCTTTGTTCTTCGTCATTGCCTCGATGAATTGCTGCGGTTTAAGCCCTTGGCCCAGCTTGCTTGCGATATTCTTGCTCACTTGAACAGTCCTCCCATGGGAAAATGTTACGTACAAGCACGTTGCTGAGTTTATTTTAGCAGAATGTGGGACTGGGCTCAAAACTTATTCGGCGCAGGACCGGCGTCCACATGTCCGCGATTGACGGCTTCCCACAAGTATAGGGACGCGATCGAGCGATACGGCGCCCAGCTCCGGCCGAGCTCCTCCAGCGGGGGCGCCCCTTCTTCATCGCTGCCATACAGCCAAACGGCGGCGCGGCGCAGCCCGGCATCGCCGAGCGACAACACATCCTCGCGGCCAAGATTGAAGATCAAGAACATCTCCGCGGTCCAGCGGCCAATGCCCTTCACCTTCGTCAATGCGGCGATGACCTGCTCATCGGACATCGAACGAAGCGCCTCTGCGTCAAATACATCGTTATGCATCGCTTCGGCAAGCGCCCGGATATAGGTAATTTTGGGCTTGGATACGCCCGCGGCGCGCAGCGCCTCCTCCGGGACGGAGCGGACGGCGTCAATTGGCCGCCGCAGACGGCTTCGGCACGCGAGCAGATCGTGGCCGCCGCTTTAACCGACAGCTGCTGGCCGATCAGCGCTCGGACCAGCGATTGGAACGGATCGCGGCGTCCGGTAATCGTCAGCTCGCCGATCAGGCCGATGAGCATAGCGAGGCGCGGGTCGGCAAGGCCGAGCGCAAGCACGCGTTCGTCGGCGGGGTCAAGCAGAAATAAAGGCTCGGCGAACATCGGGACAACCTCCCTCTTAGGAATGTACTGGCGGTATGTTGGCTTTAGCTGAACGATACGAATCGTCAAAATGCTCCAGCAGCGCTTCGCGGAACAGACGCGCCGGCGTCGACAGCTCCCGGTGCTTGGCCCGGATCAGTCCGTGTGTCAGCAGCAGCGGGTCGGCGGCGGAAGGTGCATCGGGCGGCTCGGTGCATGCGGTGGCGATTGAGCCAGCGTACAGTGCTGTGAGCGATGCTCCGGGCGGCTCGATGAACACAGGGGCGGCGGAGCCGGGGTTCGGTGCCGCGGAGTCCGGTGATATAGCGTCGTTAAGGGGAAGCTCATCGAGCACTCCTGCGGCGATATCGGCGTGGACCGTCGTCTGCGGCAGCAGCGCGAAACCGAGCCCGCAGCGCACCGCCTGGCGAATCATTTCCGGGCTCGCGAACACCATGGGCGCCGGAGCCCGCCGTGGCACATTGTAGGCGGAAGCGTACTGCTGAAGCAGTCGTTCGGCCAGCGTATGGTACATGCAGCGGCCGCCGAAGCCGATGACGCGCTCCGCCGAGAGCGCGTCCCAGCCGTCGGCGCGCCAGCGCCGGCCCACCTGCGGCGAGGCGACCCAGACGAGCCGCTCGGTCAGCAGCGGCTCGAAGCTGAGCTCGCCGCGGCCCGGGTCGGCCGGCACGAGGCCCAGCTCGGCGCGGCCGGCCGCTACGGCTTCCGCCGTCTCTTGCAGGAAGCCCCCGGCAAGCTCAAGCCGGATGCGCGGATACCGGCTGACGAACGCCTCCAGCACCGGTGTCAAATGAGCCGTGCTGAACGATTCCAGCGCCTGCACATGCAAGCTGCCCTGCGGCTCGTCGAGCGAGGCCATCGCTTCCTTCAGCCCCTCGCTCAGCCGCACGAACCGGGCGGCATACGCCGCCGCCTCAAGCCCCGCCCGCGTCGGCTCGACGCCGCGCGGGAGCCGGTCGAACAGCTTCTTGCCGCAGGCCTGCTCGAGCAGCCGGATTTGCGCCGTCACCGTCGACTGTACGTACCCGAGCCGCTCGGCGGCCCGGCTGAAGCTTCGTTCCTCCAGCACGGTGAGGAACGTCACGAACATCCTGCCTTCGAGCTGTTCGAGCATGGAGCCGTCCCCCTTTGCAGATTAGATATCGATAACTCAAATACTTGATATCAAATACATTCAATTATCAAATACATATACCTATGTTACCATAAGTTTACATGCATTGCATTCCACAACGTTACAGAAAGCGGAGGGTACCTCATGCGGTTATCAGCTTCAAAGTTAATTTCAGCTTCAACTTCAACTTCTGCTGCACCTGCACCTGCACCTTCATCTTCATCTTCATCTGCAGCTGAACCGACACCTGTACTACCAAATTCAGCTATAGCTTTGACGGAAACGCCCCCGGCCGCCGATGGACGGCAGGCCGCCAAGCCTGCCGCCCTCCTGCCGGCTTCGGGACGGCCTTATCTGCAGGCTCTCCGCGCCGCCCTAGGCGGCTTCGCGGCGATCCTGCTGTGCGCGCTGCTCGGCTCCGCCTCCGAGCTGGCGCTGATTATGGCGCCGTTCGGCGCCACCTGCGTGCTCGCGTTCGGGCTGCCCGACAGCCCGCTCGCCCAGCCGCGCAACATCGTCGGCGGCCACCTCCTCTCCACCGCGATCGGCCTGCTGACGCTGGCCTGCTTCGGCTCCCATCCGTGGAGCCTCGCTCTGGGCGTCGCGCTGGCCATCGCAGCGATGCACCTGACGCGCACCGTGCATCCGCCGGCGGGCGCCGACCCGCTGCTGGTTATGCTGAGCGGCGCCGGCTGGAGCTTCCTGCTGACACCGGTACTCGCCGGGTCGGTGCTCATCGTCGCCGCAGCCTGGCTCTATCACCGGCTGATGCCCGTTTCGTCCGGCTCCGCACCGGTTCGCTACCCGAAGGGGTGGCGGTGACATTTTGCCTCAGGCTTGTCATGCTTGGCCCCCGAAGCGCATACAATGGGTACAAACTTGACGAATCGGAGGGTCTCTCATGAACAAAGTAATGTTTATTCGGCAGGGCCAGATTGTGCTCGGCGCGGTTCTGCTGCTCGGTATTGCCGCCACCGGCTTATACCTGAAGCATACCGAAAGCAAGTCCGCCAGCACGATGAGCGCCGGTGTCGAGCGGACGTTTCATATGGTAACCGGAGAATACAAGACGACCCTCCCGGATGGCAAAGAGATGGAAGCGTACCGCTGGGACCCGGGCCAGATTATCGTGAAGAAGAACGAGAAGGTGACGCTGCGCATACTCGGCGTTAACGGCTCCTCGCACAAGTTCATCATCGAAGGCACGAATATTAGCAACGAAGTCAAGAAAGGCAAAGAAACGGTCGTCTCCTTTACGATGCAGAAGGAAGGCACCTACCGGATCATTTGTACCGATCATCCCGATGCGGCGCACAGCGGACCGATGATCGGCTACATTACCGTACTGCCGTAATTGGGCGCCTTCGTACGGACAGATGCCCAGCGCCCACTCCCCTCGCCCGTCATACTAATAACGTAATGACGCCAGCGAGAGGAGACGAGCGCATCTCATGATGATCAATAAGCAAGGCGAGAAGCACAAGCCGCCATCCCTGTCCGTACGGGGCATCCGCCGTTCCTGCAACCGCGAGCTGTACCGCGCCGCCAAGCGGCTCAAGACCTACATCCCGCCCGAGAAGATGGCGGAAGCCGAGAAGCTGTATTTGGATAAAGTGCTGGGCAGCCTCCCTTACATTATGGAAAATGGCAACAATCATAAGCTGCTGGCCGACTGGTGGGACGACAACGTAAACGCCGACGTGGCCGCCCTTTGGGACGTAGAGCCCGCGCGTCTAGCCCGGGCGTTCCGGGACGCCTTCGGCGGCTGACCGTAAGGCAGAATCCGGTTTGGCCGACCGATTCTGCCTTATTTTGCGTGGACAGACCGCGCATTTACCGAGCCGCTGCCCGCCCTCGCCACATGTCCAGCGTTTCTGCTATACTCAGCTTACGGACAAATACTTAATGGAGCATGGACTCCAGGGAGGGGCCTCATTTTCATGGCACAGTCGGAGGTTAAAGCTTGGGAAGGCGACTATTACGGAGAGCGCGCCATATGGCTGCGGGCAGGCGGCTATGAAGCGGCGCTGCTGCCCGAGACCGGCGGCAACTTGATCGCGCTGCGCGATACCGTTCGCGGCTATCACTACTTGCACGAGCCTTATGAAGCGGAGCTGGAGGCCTTCAAAGCCAATGCGATCATTCACGGCATTCCGGTGCTGTTTCCGCCGAACCGTTTTGACGCGGGGACATTTACGCTGAACGGGCGGACGTATCAATTTCCGGTGAACGAACAAGCCAGAGGCAATCATCTGCACGGCTTCTTATACGACATTCCGTGGAACGTCACGTCGTTCGGTACCGTCGCGGATTCGAGCTATGTCGAGATCGAGCAGAAGGTCGACGAAGAGCATGCCGTGTACCGCTATTTCCCGCATCGTTTTACGTTCCGTATTCGTTATTCGCTGTCTGCAGCAGGCCTGCAGCAAGCCGTCGAGGTCGTGAACGACGGAACGGACGAGATGCCATGCATGGTCGCCTTCCATACGGCGGTCAACGCGCCGTTCGATCCGAACAGCAGCCCTGACGACTACAAGCTGACCTTGTCGATCGGCAAGCGCTGGGAAATGAGCGAGCGGATGCTGCCGACGGGCAAGCACCAGCCGTTGAGCTCGGAGGAAGAACTGCTTGCGACGACAGGAATCAATCCTTTCTTTGAACCGATGGACAACCATTACACCGCTGTGACGGCAGGCGCGAACGACCGGCATCGGATGACGCTGACCGATACGAAGCAAGGCCTGCGCCTCGTTTACGAAGCCGATCCGGCGTACAAGCAGTGGATGATTTGGAACAACAACGCGACGCCGGGCTTCTTCTGTCCGGAGCCGCAGAACAATCTCGTCAATGCGCCGAACGTCGATTTGCCGGCGGAGCAGTCCGGTCTCGTGATGCTGGAGCCTGGAGCTGTTTGGAAGGCCGACAGCCGCATTTACTGCGAGCAGGTTTAACAAATAAGGCAGTCCGGGGCTTACCTGCCCTTCCGGACTGCCTTTGTTTTTCGTTCATTCATGCAGCCTCGCTCAAATGCCTCCGTCACCTAGCCTCATTGTCGCCGCCGGCTTCCCATCGCTTTATGACGATCGCGGCATTGTGCCCGCCGAAGCCGAATGAATTGGACAGGCCGTACAGAGCGTCCGTCCTTCTCGGTACGAGCGGAACATAGTCCAAGTCGCAGTTCGGGTCCGGGTGCTCCAGGTTGATCGTCGGGGGAATGATACCGCAGCGCAGGGTTTCAACCAGCGCTATAGCTTCGAACGCACCGGCTGCGCCGAGCATATGTCCGGTCATCGATTTATTCGCCGTAATCGGTACCCGGTAGGCCGCCTCCCCGAATAGACGCTTGATCGCAATGGTCTCCGATAGGTCCCCTGCTTCCGTACTCGTTGCATGCGCACTAATGACCCCGATCTGCTGCGGAGTAAGGCCGGCATCACTTAAGGCCGCTTTCATGGCCAAATATGCCCCATAGCCTTCCGGATGCGTGGCGACGGGATGATACGCATCCGAGCTCGCCCCGTAGCCGACAATCTCGGCGAGGATTCCGGCGCCACGGGCCTCCGCATGAGCCAGGGTTTCCAGAATCAGCATACCGGCGCCTTCTCCCATGACAAACCCGTCCCGATCTGCGTCAAACGGACGGCTTGCACGCTCCGGCGCTTCGTTGCGGACGGACAAGGCCGTAGCATTCCCGAAGCTGGCGAGCGAAAGCTCCGTGATTGCGGCCTCGGCTCCTCCCGCCATAACGACGTCGGCAACTCCCAGCCTCAGCAGCCGGCAGGCTTCTCCGATGGCTGTATTGCCGATGGAGCAAGCGGTTACCGGTGCGAGGGTCGGACCGTGCGCCCCGTATTTCATCGAAATTTGTGCCGCCGCCATATTCGTGATCATCATCGGCACGAGCTGAGGACTCACGCGATCCGGCCCGCGCGTCTTGAACACGGTCTCGTTATCGATCAACGTCTGAAGCCCGCCGATCCCAGACCCGACATACACGGCTAACCGTTCTTTATTCAACCTCTCCAAGGGAAGACGTGCTTGCCGGACAGCCTCTTCCGCCGCGAATAAGGCATACTGGCAAAATCGGTCCAGCTTGCGCGCATCCTTCTTTCCGAAGAGTGCTTCCGCATCGAAATCCGTAACAGTGCCGGCGATTCTCGTCTTTAGCCGCGACGCGTCGAACCGCTCGATCAGCCGTATACCGGAATTCCCCTTTATCAAATTACTCCATGCCGATTCGACATCGTTTCCAAGCGGGGAGACGACCCCCATTCCCGTTACGACGACTCGATTCATATCGATCACTCCTTCAGCTGCAACTACTGGTATTGATACCATTGTATCCTCTGTGTATCCTATTACAAGTTGTTGTTTATACTGGTATAATCAATACCATAATACTCTACAGCAGCCTGAAGGAGGCGCCAAAACTCCACATGAACCAGCCGACTCGATTAGAAGCGCTGTCCGTATTCCTCAAGACGCAGCGGGAGAAGCTGTCCCCTGAGGATGTCGGCCTGCCGGCGGGCGGAAGAAGACGAACGCCGGGGCTCCGGCGGGAAGAAGTGGCCGCGCTTGCCGGAGTCAGTACAACGTGGTACACCTGGCTTGAGCAGGGAAGAGATATCCGCGTCTCTTCTGCAGTGCTCGATGCGATCGCCCGTACGCTGCGGTTAACGAAAGACGAGCGTAACTATATGTTCGCGCTGGCCTTGGAAACCGAAACGGCGGAGCCGCCTCAGACCCAGACCGTCCAGCTGAGCCCGGCGCTGACCAAAATTCTTCAGGAGCTCACGCTGTGCCCTGCTATCGTATCGGACCGGCGGTCGCAGATCGTCGGCTGGAATACTGCCGCCGAGGTCGTATTTTTACCATTTGCCGACGTCCCCGTAGAACAGCGGAATATGATAGAGCTCCTGTTTTCCCGCAAGGAGCTGCGCCGGCTCGCCGTCAATTGGGAGCGGTTCGTGCTCGGCTTTTTGTCCATCTTTCGTGCGTTCTACGGGCAATACGTCAACGACGCTTGGTATAATACCTTCATCGATCATATGAAGCGTCAATACCCGGATTTTGAAGCGCTGTGGAGCAGCTCGCGGGTCGATACGGCTCCGGAGGTCGTACTGGAGTTTCGTCATTCGCGGGGCGGAAAAATGCTCTTTGAACTGACGTCCTTGCAAATCCAAGGCAGCGATGACTTGCGAGTCAGCATCTATACGCCTGCAGCCGGCTCGTCCACCGAAGCGAAGCTTCGCAAGCTCATGGGGGCGGCTCAACAAGCCACTCGAATATGACGGACAACGCTTCAAAAATCTCTCGTCTCATCAAACACATCGAGCAGCATTCCGATCAACTCCTCACGGTCCGTCGCTACCCGGATCGCTTGCTCCAACGCCTCGAATACCTCTTCCCTTTCGACGGTTTCGATGAAGCCGGTCCGCTCATCGAACCGGTTGAAAAACTCCGTATACTCGATAACAAGCGATTTCAAGTCTGCTTCGGCCGCTTCTCCGGACTGACGGACCGCCGCAATCATGGCTCTGCGCGTCTTTTTATACAGATCCGAGACTTTCTTCAACTGAGCTTCGCTAATGTCCTCGCGGCCGTCCCAATCCCGAAACGGATTGTCTACATTTTCCGCCAGCCATTCCGGCTTTCGGGGCTTGGTCAAGTCCAGGTAAAAATGATAGTAAGGCTCCTGCTTATATTTGTCTTTAATCACCTTCGCCGCTTCGCCCGGAAAGCTGTCCATGGATATCCAGGTCAGCTGCGGCAGCTCCTCCGGTCCGGGAAAATCTGCGACGTCAAACCCGAACAAATCGGAAACGTTCAAGCGCTGAAGGCCGCTGCAACGCCGCAGATGCCGGAGCCCTGTCAGCAGGCCCGGCTTTCCCCTCAGCGTAAGCTCCTTCAATGCCCCGAATCGGGAAGCGATCTGCGCCAGATCCAGCTCCGTCACATCCCATATGGAAAGCGCGCCCAACCGTTCCAGGCCTGCAAAATGAGGCACATGACCCGTTACGTTCAATCTCAGGGATTCGCCCCCGCCCTCCGCGTCAATGCGAAGCGGCGACGATACGCTTCCGACTAAGGTCAGCTCCCGCAGCCCCGGGTTCAATACGATTTCTTCCGCGTCATCTACGTGAATCCTCAGGCTCAGCAGGCTCGTCCCGCTCACATCGATACGCCGTTTACCGTGTCCGCTCTCCACAAGAAGCGCGCTGATCATAGAGCTCCCCGCGATATACTCGAGCAGCGAGTCCGTCAGCGAGTCCGTCTGCAGGTCGGTTAGCCGAGGAAACCGGGAGAGCTCGGACGGATCGGCAAATTGACGAAGCACCTCTGCGGAAACTCTTTGGGTGTTCGCAGACATGTTAACGTCGCCAATCTGAACCGAAGGAAGCGTGTTCGCTTGCCGATAAGACTGCCGCAGAGCAAGCGGAAGCCGATCCCACCGTTTTTGCAGCTTGTACTGCAGCCCTTCGTTCCACCCGCCGAAGCTGTACGCTCGTGGGGCTCCAGTCAGTAACGGTTCCATCGTCCCTATATACTGATAATGGCTCGGTATGTATGCATGAATGTTCAGCGCATCGTAATCGTCGCTGTAATGATGATGATTGAGCAGCAGCGGCTTCAGCCCCGGCATCTCGTCTGGCGTGAGCGGCCGCTCCCCGGCCCAATCGAGTCCGACAACCCAGGCAGTTCCTTTATCCCTCTTGCTCTTCGGGGGCTCCCACAGGGTGATTTGACAAGCCGTATACATACGAAGGTGACGGGAATATACGCAATACACATCTCCAGCTTCGGGGACTTTCATCGTTTAAGACCTCCGCCTTCTATCGTTTGAGGAAAATAATGCTTTAGACCTTTAACAATATGAATATCGGCTGTCAGGGACGAGTCTTGAACTGTCGTGTTCTTGCAGTAAGTACAGCTCCTTTATCTTAGCAATTACCTGGAAAATTTTTGCATCAACGTCGGCATCAACGCTAACAGAAGGAAAAGTACCGTTACGTTTCCAAGATGCCTTATACCGACCGCCCGGCTCGCTTTGATATCTTTTTCAATTAGCATTAATACCCAAAAGACTCCGTCCTTTCAACATTCCCCGGGTCTGTTCCATCGCATTGTCAACCCGCTTCCCCGTATGGGTATCCCCAAATTTCACACCTAACACGCCTTAAGTACATAAAATGCCTATGAAGCTGGGCCAATCCACAATGTAAAGAGGCGAATAACATTATGGTTTCCAATATCGATTACACATTGCCGTCTACTCAATACACATTTGATGTAAATACCAGTCCCTTGTTCAAGAAAGACAATAATAATTATATCAACGTACTAGGTGTGAAGCAGTTAAATACATTGGAAAATGTATCACTCCTGGATATATTCCTGAGCACCCACAATGCTGTAGAACCGCATTACCATCAGAACGCCGCCGAGCTAGTCTACTGTATTTCCGGTGCTGCGACGGTATCCATCCTTAATCCTTATACAAAGCAAATTCTCCATTTCCCTATTACCCCCGGTCAAGTGGCTAACGTTCCGCAAGGCTGGTGGCATTATGAAGTCGCTACCGTGGATCATACGCATCTTTTGGCCATTTTTGACGCGCCGACTCCAGATGTGATTTTAGGTTCGGATATATTAAAATTTACTCCAGCCAATATTATGTCGCATACTTACTGTATAGATAGGAATTTATGGGAAACAGCAGTGGCGACTGTAAAACCGACAACATATATAGGCCCCTACACGGACTGCAATAACCGTTTTCCACAGCAGTATGGAAATCCGCAGTACCACCCGCAATTTCAACAACCGGATCAGCCGCCATATCATCATCATTGCCACCCTTATCCCTACAATCCTCAGTACTTCTAACGCTCGATAACTCCGGTTGTGATCCTCATATTCGCAGCACGGGTCAGAGGTACGTCGTTCTTAAGATTTTGACAAAAATGCTTCCGGTCCGCACTCATTTTGCGCCTCTTGATAAGTAGCGGGATAGGCGAAACCTTGCAAACATTTTAACAGATTACACCCTCTCTCAATAAGGCGCAAAGGAGAATAATTCATTGAAAAAACATCGTATGTTACTTGTTAAAAGAAAATAAACCATTAGACTGAAAATAAAGCATTAGACTGAAAATAAAGCATTAGAAACGGAAGTCATTAGGTATATCAATTACTGTGAATTCAGCTGCCTTCTGATCGTTATTCAGACCATACGTCGCTAAGCCCCTGGCCATTTTTGTTTGCCGGAGGGTCACTTTTTTACTGCCTCTTTTCGGTGTTCCACGGAGCGATATTTTCAGGATAGACCAGGCAAATAAAGTTGTAGACTGAGAAAATATAGCTTTCGACTAGGAACGGTACTAAGCTAACGGACACGATATTTCCAATATAGGTTAATATTAAATGGAGTAGTTAACTTCGTTACTGAAAGGTTGGAGGATAGGATGGGTGCCGATATCCATGTGTATATCGGGCAATTTAGCGCAACCTTCCAGCCGTTGGAAATGCAGATGAAATAGGAGCACTGGCGGGAAGGGCTGTTCTTGATGTGTACATTCTTAAGTGAACCGGAATTCCCATTTATAGTAGCGAGTCCACAATGTCCTTTGGACTCTAATTGGATTCAACAGTATGATACGGTTATAGCTTTACTAGAAATAATGACAAAATATCCAGTTGATTCCGAGAGGGTATATCTTACTGGATTTAGTATGGGTGGACAAGGTGCTTGGGATTTTGCTTCAAGGTCGTCAAAACTTTTTTCAGCAGTTGTTCCAATATCGGGGTGGTACGATCCTGAAAAGGCTAGGGAGCAGTTTGCCGCTGAACTGCTCCCCGTCAAGTGGACAGTGGAAATAATATAAAGTTAATTAGGCGGCCTTAGT
>NZ_JBHLWN010000028.1:0-13415 GCF_042432825.1 Paenibacillus chartarius
CCTTTCTATTAATTCCATTTTAATAGGTTTGAGAGTTTACACAAAGAATTTTACAGCCTCATACCTTACGAAAAGATATGAACGTCTCAATTCCAGCTTATCTCTCAAGAAAACAAAATTTTCCACATAACATAATACTGCCCTCCGAAAAAAAACCTAAAAAAGCTATCAGTTTTAATATCGCTAGTTGGTGACGCTATTTAAAAATCCATTTATCAGCAAAAGGTGTCGGTGGGTCTTGAAAGATTCCGTTATCCCCTTTGAACCATGCCTTCTTAATTTGATCATTTATGGAGTATGTTACAATATAATAATCGTCTTTTTTCCTCGCCTTACTTTTCGCTATTTCTTTAAATGGAGTTGAACCTCTTTCAGTAGCTTCAATTGAAATTATTGTTCCGCCCGTTCTCAGAATTTCACTAGTAATTTCGTTTCGATGTTTCTCATCTTTAGCTTGAAAATACAATACTGTACTTATTACTGATGAAGTAATAATAATAATTATCAGCTTTTTACTTGGAATCATTTTTGAATTAGAATATCTAACAAAAGACCAAAAAACCAAAATAAAAGTAACTAACAATACAAACATTGAAATGTAACCATAATACGGCAAAACCCCACCCCATCCCCATTAATTTCCTATTTTTATTTATTAATTTTCTTTAATAGAAGCAACAAACCCTTAGTGAAAAAGTACATTATTCCTCCGCCAACTAAAGATGCTATTGCTAATAAATACTCTTTATTAATGAGATACATTATTGAAAAAAATATTGGAAGTACTATGAAAGATACTAGGGTTAATCCTTCAAAATATTTCATTTTATCCCCCAACCATTCTAGCACCGTATACTTCTAACTTTAAACCCATTGATGGTCATAACTAAATAAATATACAAATTCAAACTCAGTGGATTCAATCTGCCCTTCATACGTATCCTAGTTTATAAAGCGTATTATCCTATGAAAAAGGGCGGAGACTGTTTTCCAATCGCCGCCTGACTTCATTATTATATCATCCTGCATGTGGCATGGATACTTGTGGGATTACATAAGCCGCTTTAGTCCTCATTAAGTAGTGAATGACATTCACTAGTTTCCTCATGATGCAAACAATCGCTTGTTGCTTCGTCTTTCCTGCCGCCATCTTTTGCTCGTAATAAGCGTGGAAGTATGGATTGCGTGGCTCTTTCTTAGTACGTGTAACGGCAATTTGACGGATAGCAAGGGCTTGGATGATGTCATGTAGTTCTCTGTTTCCCTGCTTACTTTTGTAATAGCCTACCTTGTTACCCGAACCTTTAATTATTAGTGCAATCCCTGCAAATCTAGCAAGTTTGTCAGGAGTAGCAAAACGGTGGATATCTCCAATCTCTGCCACAAGTTCCGCCGCTGTAACAAGTTCTATACCCGTCATGGTTTCCAGTTGGAATCCTTGCTGTTTCATTAGCCCTTCAATTTCATCCTCAATTCGAGATAATTCACGCTGATAAAAGCGTATGTTACGAACAAGACCTGTCACGATGAAATCACGTTTCTCTTGGAAGTCCCTTGTCGTATCACCATCCTCGGCTATAAGTGTTAGAATCTGCTCTGCTTTTTTGATCGATAGTCCATTATTCTCAACTTACGGAGATACTTCGCTAATTCATCCGCCCCCAAGTCTGACAAATGAACGGGGGATGGATACTTATGCCAAAACGCTAATGCTGTCTTTCCATCTACCTCGGAAAAGAACTTTTTGTAGCTTGGGTAGTGGTATCCTAACTGCTGATGAAGCCGTTTGACCATACCTGTCAGGCTTTTGGATTGCCATTTAGGCTGTGTAACTAACTGACTGATAGCCCAATACAGGTCAATTGGCTTAACATCAGGCAGATTCTGAAGTTCATCCCGTAAAACCTTTGCTACACATTCTGCATCCCAACTGTCAGACTTCTGTATGGTCACATGGCTCTTACGTCTTGCATTGGCTAGTTTAGCATTGACTTCTTTTACCCAACACCTTTTTTCGGTCAGGTAAACCGCTAATGCTCTGCCATACCCGCCCACATCCTCTAAGCCGTATGCCACTGACATGCCCTTCTTTGTGTGTTTCCTGACTTCCTTTTCAAGCTGTGGGAACGCTGACGGTTTATTGTCGAACTTAATTTCGCCTAGCTTCTGATTCCAGCAGTCGATAATGACCGCTGTATGATGTTGTTTGTGTAAATCAACGCCCACATAAACAAGTTTATCCGGCTATATTATCTTGATTCACTCCCACTATAAAGTAATGTTTTCTCTTGTTTGCTCGCTCTTTCTTATTATTTTAACTTTGACAGATTGTGAGACGCCGGTGGAAAATGTATGGTGTAGACCATTTTGGCGTAAAAGGGTAGGCGGAAACAGAGCCTGCAATCAATGGTTTCCAGACTATGGATACTTAGGTATGATCGCACAGTGGATCTCCACGTTCCCCCCTTAGGGTTTACCCTCCCATGTCACGCTGGGTCTATGCCCTTACATTCCTTCGTTCTACCTCACAAGGGGTGGAGGCCGATTCTTGCTCCTCTACTGGGTCGCTGCCCTTATGGAATGTTTCCTTCGGCTTCTCCGGTGCTTCCGTTGTCAGAGTTGTACACAAGTGTATAAGCGAGATTCCAAGTTGATTCACAATCCAATAGCTTTGAGTAAATTACGCAGTACTCTGCTCTAACTGGGCTTGTCGTACCGGTCCCAATACATCGGTTGCGTTATATTCCACTTGCTTTGTCCCCAGAGTAAAAAGGACTCGGATGAGCTTTCCACACAAGGCAATGATCGACTGCTTCTTCTTCAGCGGATTGTCGCTGCGCGTGGTGTAGTACTTGTGGAGAGCTTTAAACTCCTCGTTTTTGGCGACCATGGGCAGCAATGCACGGAACAGAATTTCCCTTAGGCGAGAACGCCCTCGCTTACTGATGCCGGTCTTCCCTTTCCGTATGCCTGAACTGTTCTCGGTGAGATTCAGTCCAGCCAAGCGGATAATCTGTTGCCCGTGGTCGTAGCTCTGCAGATCTCCCACTTCCGCCAGGAAGCCGGCAACGGTAAGTACACCTATCCCCGGAATGCTAAGCATCTGCTTAGTACCAGAGATGTTACCCAGAAGCCTCAGCACCTCGGCAATGAGGTTCTCTTCCTGTTTACAAAACAGTCGATACTGTTCCAAAAGAGAGCCCAGCTCGAAGCGAGCAGCAGCCAGCCCTTCGATTAGACCGATGGAGGCCTTTGCAGCCGCGCAGAGCTGCTCTGCACGCTTGATCCCAATGCCACGCTTGATTTCCGTTTTCCAGTGGAGTAGGACGCCTCTGGCGCCAATTGAGACGACCTCCTCGGGAGTTGGAAATTGCTCTAGTGTCATGAGCGACGCTTTGCCTTCCCAGTCCTTAAATACCGTAGAGTATTCCGGGAAATAGCGATCCAGCCAGTTCGTAATCCGCGCCTTCACTTGCGTAAGATTCACCATGATTTTCTCACGCAAATTCATGAGTATGCGCAATTCGGCGAACTCCTGAACCGGCAGATTCGGCTCGGAGTATCTTCCGTTCCGAATGAGATCGGCAATGACCTTTGCATCTTTGTAGTCGCTCTTGGTTTGTGAGTTGTCCTCAAGCTCCTTAGTTTTGTTGACGTGGTGAGGATTCACGACAACAACCTTGATGCCTTGTTCTTTCAAGAACGCTGCTAACGGGAACCAGTAGTGTCCAGTAGGCTCGATACCGAATACGATGTCGGTTTTCTCATGAGTTCGGCCAAGCTCCTACATCCACGATGTCAGCTTCGTCAGCCCTTCTTGATCGTTGTGGAACACGCAGTCCTTGCCTAGCTCAATGCCGCGGAAATCCACGGCACGGGCAACATGAATCTTCTTGGCAATGTCTGCGCCCACGACCAGCGTCTTTTCGGTAATTCGTGTAATTCGTTGATTTTGTTTCTGTTTTAACTTATGCTTCATGATGAGTGCCTCTTTTCGTATGTGGGTGTTGTTCTTGGCGGAACGTTTCCCAGTATACTAGAGGCGCTTTTTTCGTTCAAAGCTCAAATTACTTCATTACAGGAATGGCTCCTCTTGAAATTGAATGGATACTGATAGATTAGAATTGCATACCAGCACAAGTGGACATTAGTCACATAGACACCTAAGCAAAACTCTAACCCATGAGTAACCACCCAATCGGATGGTTGGAACAGTTCGATAACATAGAGCCGCATCCTCAGTTCGAGCGCCATATTTGCTTCCCTCCTGCCTAAATGCTGTCAAGCGACAACCATAGTTTAGTCAGGGAAGGCACTCTTGTATTCCGTCAAAACCCAAGCGTGGCGCGGCTTTTCGCTTCCTTTCATTGCATTAGTAGATTCATATTCAGTAATATCGCGGATTTTTACATTCCCTTTATGAAACATTTACCAAATGTATTCGCTTTCTTTGATACATATTTTTTTACTCCCTTACATTACATTAGCTCCTGACTGTAAACTTGACTGTAGCCTGACAATCAAACCACACTTTTATCAAGCTGTCAGAGCGCCTACACGCCAATGTCAGACGTAGTTTGCGACTGACCATAATCGCCCTTTTCATGCACATTAGTTGCCTTAGAGTGGCGATTAGGAAGTGATAGCGCTATCATCATAACTGGTTAGGTTGCATTTCGCTGCCGCGGCAAACGTCAGAAGCAATATACATCCATGTGAGGTTCGGACAAAAAGAAAACCACAATACGATGGTTAGTCGCATTGTGGCTACTGTTATTTTTTGTATCTGGACAAAATTACACCAATGATATTACCAATAGCAAGAGAAAACCACGAAATAAAAAAAGTAACAATAATAATGAGTCCATCTGCTAAATTCCCATCTGTATCTCCACTTGTAAATAGGCTTTTAATAATCAAGAAAAAAATGCAAATAATCAAGTAAATACCTATGCTAGAAAAATATTTTCTCCAACTCTGACCTATTAAAATCAAGAAGCTAGTCGCTGAAGTAACAATAAGTAGGGTTGTAAATATTAACAACGAGATGGTTGAAAATATATCGTGCTTAGTATTTATTAAAATAAAGAAACTAGCAGTTATGACAAAATGAATGAGAGAGTTTGCTAATAATTTTAAAAGGCTAGGCATGAAATTGCCCCTTTCCTACCTTCCATAAATTGAAATACCAAGTTGTATCATCGCTTGGTCTCTTGGATCGTCAAACCATGACGAATAATAAGAAACTTGCGAGGTTCCAGAATAAATTTGATACACACCTGCTCCAGCTTTCAAAAATGTATCTGAGTATCCAAATACTTTGCCAGCATAGCCGAAATAAATATTGCCTAAGTCATCTCGACGATACATCTCATTTTCAAAGGTGTAGTAATTGCTATGTTTAAACACTGAATTTTTCACATCAACCCTACTACCTGTTTCGACAACTCCCCAAAAGGTTTTCAATTTTGTTGCTGCATCGGCTTCATAACCACCATAATCAGCCTTAAAACCATTCATTAACCCGTTAAATTGATTCGTAATATCAGGTGCATCGACTCCTGAGTCTCTATATTTAACATCGCTAGGAAGTCCTGTGTTATGAATTTTATAATACGTAACCCGAACAGCATCTGCCATCATTTCTAGACCTTTTTGTAATTCCTTATACCCTTCAATAATGTCTAAGTTACTTTGTGCTTGTCTACAGGAAACAGTGTTGTTACATGTAGAAATGCTTTGCTGTAACGTGTTAATACTTTTTTGATATGAGTCCCATTTTTTTGTGAAAACGTCCGTAAGTGCAATTAGGTCGTCATTGTCGGACACCTTTACATGTCCCGTTGGGTCAACGTATCTTAGTGGATTATTCTCCACATACGTATACAAATTCAAACTCAACGGATTCGTTATGTCGCCCTCGTAACTGTCCTCGTTAATAAACCGGCCTATGCTTGGGTCGTACCATCTTGCCCGTAAATACTGCAGTCCCGTTGAGGAATCCCAATACTCCCCGCTATATCGGAATGGTTGCTGCACCTGCTCCACAGTAGACGTCGGATTACCCCAAATATCATACGAATAAGTATTGAGAGTATTCCCGTTCACATCAGCAAGACCGATGATATCGCCATGTCCATTATGCAGATAATAAGTTTTATTCCCACTTGCATCTACACGTGCAACAAGTCCATTACCACGAAGATATCTAGCTTTTAAAACAGCTTTGCCATCTGTTTGGACCATTCCCTCAGCTATAACACTCGATCCGTCGTAATAATAACGTGTTGTTTGTCCTCCTTCGGTACGTTCATACAAAAGTCCATCTCCATTGTATTTATACGAAACCACTTTGCCGCCAGAGAGTGTTACTTTAATCAGTCGGTTACGATCATCGTAATCATAACTTGCATCAGTAGGGTTAATTTGTTGATTCCTATGCATGGTTTGACGATTGCCACGACTATCATACGTGTAACTCTCTTGGAATTGCGTTGATGTTGCGATCCGATTTAACTTATCATATCCGAATGAAAATGACGTTCCGTTCTCGGTTTTACCGGTTTGATTGTAGTTATTATCATAGCTGTAACCGAATGTATTAACGTTTATTCCGTTACTTTTATTCTGTACAAGACTGATAAGGTTCGCTCCATCAAAACCATAAGTGCTATTCATTCCATTCTTTAATGAAACAACGTCGGTCAGTCCATTCTTCTTATACGTATAACTTGCTTCCCAATTATTGACCGCATTCCCAACACCGTTCAACCGATAGCGGATATCATAACCATAAGCAGTTGTAAAGCCAAACGGATCCGTTGAACTGGTACGGTTTCCAAGGGTATCATATTGATACTGTATGGTTCGACCATCCGCATAGGTAATTTCATGTAAATACCCTGTTGCCTGCTCATACTTATACTGGGTCATTCCTGTGTTATCCGTCATGGTCAAACGTCTACCCGCGGCATCATACGAATAAGAGATCGTCTCTTGCGGAGTAATGCTCTTTGTTAAAAAGTCCCGCTGGGCGTCGTACTCAAATGTCTTCACCTGACCTTTACGGTCTACATGACGGATTACATTGCCATTCCCATCATAATAGTATTTGTCCATCTGGCCTGACGGATCGATTCTCTTGATGACTTTCCCGGTTTCATCATAATGCTTCTGTATCTTGTTGCCATCTGGATAGATCATTTCAACTAAATTTCCGGCAAGACTATACGTGTAGCGATGGATATTGGATAACGGATCTGTAACCGAAATCAAGCGCCCTAAAATATCATACTGGTTCTTCGTTTGGTTACCGTTCCCATCTGTAATGGTAATCGGGTGACCTGCATAATCGTAACTATAGATACCAAGCAATACATTGCCGGTTGCCTTTACCCATTCTTTCTTGAGCAATTGGCCACTGATATCATAAGTCTCCCTATAGTGGTTGGATTCGGCGTCAGTTGTGGTTTTGGTTCGATTGATATCATCATAGGTAATCGTCTCTGTATCAGGGTTCACTAATCCTGGAAATGAAACTTGTATTACACGATTCCATGCATCATAGGCTGTTTCGGTTCGACGATTGTTAGCATCCATACTCCAAATTTGTCGTCCGTAAGCATCATACCCATATGTTTTATAGTTTTGACCGATCGTTTCTTTTTCAATTTGACCAATTGCGTTATACTTCCGAACTGACTTGATTCCGGCTAAGTCAGTTACGGTTACAATATTATTCCTATCATCATATTCAATTGCTGTATAATTTTGATCCGGCAACACTTCCTTCGTAATGCGTCCTAATGCATCGTATTCGTATTTCGTAGCGTTATCTTTACTATCGATATACTTAGTCAAGTCTCCAGTTAATTTATTATACTCCGCTTGTCTCGTTATGCTCGAAACCTCGTTATCTGCATCCGTTACGTTCATGGTTTGCTTCGTGACAAATCCGGCGTTATATCCATACTCTTGCGAAATGCTTACATTTCGACTGTCATCCCTGATAGTAATCAAGGTGACATTTCCATATGGATCATAGCCATAATTCACCTGCTGCTTTAGTGTCCCGGTATTCAAGTTCTCCCTGACGGTAAGCTGGGTCACATTACCTTGCGTGTTACGTATCAATTCCGTATAGCTGCTTATTCCATCAGCTACGGGACGCAAGATGGAAGTCTGTAAATGTGTATTCGGATCGTAAGCATATGTTGTCGTAACATTCTTTGGATCTGTTTCCGTCACTACATTTCCATAATCGTCATACGTACGTTTTACCGTCACTGCTTCTGATGTGACGGCATTACTGGTAACCGTTGAAGTAACATCATTCGGCACGGGAAGCTTTCGAGTTTCATCGAATGTCTGCTTGATGCTACGCTTGTCTGCTCCCGCTTCCTGAACAATGTCTGTATTGTAATAAACGGGAGGCGTATTTTCATCGATATACTGTTTTTTATACGTGTATATTGTCTTAAATAGGCCGTTATCCGTAGTCGTATGAAAGTTGGTACTGTAGCCGTAAGATGTGTCCCCACCGGTAAAAGTCACTCGATTACTCTTTTGTTTCACCGTTCCATCCACGTTATAAAGAACATCTTCACGTGAGTGAACACGATAATATTCTTCCGACTCACTCTGCTTTCCAACCGTTCTGCTCTGCTTCTCATAGCTATACTCTGTCCGTGCCCCTGTCGGATGCTCAACGCCTTTTAGCAAAGCGTAAAAGTTGTTTTCTGGTTCGTAATAGTGGGGTAACAAATTAAAAGAACCCGCAAAGACGTCATAGGAATATCGCAAAGTTCGGCCACCTGCATCCGTAGCCGAATCTAGGAGTTCTTTGTCTGTACCCGGTGCCAGTCGTTTGGTGTAGCGTACGACTTTATCACCCATCGTTGCTGTGACTTCGGTAGCAGAGTACGAAATATTGATTTGATTACCTAAAGCATCGACGACCTTCGTCAAAACCTCTCCATATGGTGGAACAATCGCATAATTGTATTGAATTGAATTTCCATAAGCATCACTTGTCTGGATTAACTTTCCTTCAGGAGAAAAATACTGTTTGATGCCTTGCAAAGAAGTCAGTCGTCGGTAAGAAGTCTTTCCGTTCACAACCACAGACGTATCGCTAGTCAAATTAAGATCTTTCCATGGGTAACCGATAAGATTGTTATTAGAACCAATTTCATAAGTTGCCCCGCCTTGTAAGCGGAGATAAATATGATTATTCTTGCTTTCGATCTCGGGAATATCCCAGTCCCAGCCCCTTCCAAGCGGGGAAACTTTCGTTGCTCGTGCCGCATTTCTTACGCCTAATCCCTGAAAGTCTCCTCCTTGGCTTATGACTTCACCAGTTGGGTACATTTTTGCTACAAACCCGACTTTTCCATAACGAGCTTGTAAAGAGAAAAAGTACCAAATCATAGGGTCATCAACTTGCGGATTTGTAGCTTTATAAAGCCCTGTTTCAAGTTTCTTTCGCTCAAGTTCAGGTATACCGTAGGCGTAGACATAATAAAATCGACCGGACCACTCACTATCTTCACGATTAGCTCCAACAGTTCGATCCAACGTACTCCCATAATAATCGTATCTAAGATTGTTTATCATGTATCCTTCAGATTCACCGGGAGCACGATCTTTTCCATTGGGATAATAGTAAATAAAATAATGAAACTTTGGCAAAAAACGATTATTCCATAATTGAACTACATCTACATTTTTTTCAAAAAAATTTGATTCAGAGCTGTCATACTTGCGTGTTAGGTAGAACGAAAGCCCATTTCGTCCAGGCAAAGTAAGATCGGTGTAGCTTAAATTTAAATTTCCACTCAGAGTGGAAATTGCCTCATTTCCATTTGCAACGCTATACGGAGCTTGATCCGACTTTACCTCCAATCGGTTTAACACAGATTCATCGTAGGTGGAAGGTCGTTCCGATGTGCTTGTTACACCCATGCTCTTTAAAGTTCCGTAGGTAGAGTCTGTTACAGTTGACTTAGTAAGTGTATAAGTTGTTTCCCTTTCGGAGGTCGTCATACTAGTTGCATTGGATTCTTTTGAGGAATAGGTTGAATCCGTAACCGATTGATATTTTACAGTCTCCTCGATCATCCGCATTAACTCATTTTGCTTTTGTTTTACTGAAGGATTTATTTGCTCAAGATGAGTTTGGAAGGCCGTCCCATCTTGCTGTCGCTGCTTAAGCGCTTGATAGATTTCAGTTAATGTATATCCGTAGTTTAAAGCAAAAGAAATATCTTCAGCAGCAACGCCAAACGCAGTGCTTAAATTCGATATTGATAATATCCCTTGATCTTCGTTAGCCTGAATGACTTGGTCACTCTCTCCACTGACCGCAAATGTTTCAGCGTCGATTTTGCCAGGAGGAAGCATGGATGATACGAGAGACATCAATAATAAGAAAATAATAATTTTTTTCATATGCCAGTCCTTTCTTACTCAATATTTCCATGATTGTTATAGATGTTGTACATCTCTCTTTATTTCACTATCAAGTTAATGCACTTCACAAAATACTTAAGCCTTTATCCTTGTTAAACGTTCATGGACCAGTAACAGTAGCGATGTTGCCGCTGCTGTCATACTGAAACGCCTGAACGTACCCCAATTAAAAATCATGGAACAGAAACCTTGATCTTATTTCCGTTCTTATCGTATTGAAACGATTGAATCACTTGGCCAGTTGCTTCAACGACGATAGACTGCAGCCGACCAGCAGAGTCGTAGTTATACTTCAACCTGCCTCCACTTACCATAACGATCTTATTGCTGCTCGCCGATAAATTCCCTGCGGCATCTTTAGCCTTCACACTCCATGCATAAACTTTATTCGGTATCAGACCCGTCACGACATATGAGGTTTGAGTTGTAGTGCTAACTAAAACTCCATCGTTATAAATCTCATAGCTAGCTATCCCAACATTATCCGTCGATGCCGACCATTGTAGCGTAACTGAGGTTGTGGATTGGTTTGATGTGGTTAGATTTGAAGGCGTTGTCGGCGCTTGAGTATCTGTGAAGGCGTTCATAGCAATAATCGGAGTTTTGGAAAGTCCATGTCCGTCACCGAGCTGCCCAAATTCATTGGACCCCCAGGTCCACATAGTTCCATTCTGTGAGGTTACAACAGTGTGGTCGTAACTAGTTGAAACTTTACCCGTATTTGTAAAACCAGTAATCTGCACGGGAGTCGACTTTGAAATGTTCGTTCCATTCCCATATTGGCCCGTTCCATTACTTCCCCAAGCCCAGAAGCTGCCGTTGGCTTGAATAGCCATAGAATGATAATATCCCGCCGATATACTAGTTACGTTAGACAATCCCGCAATCTGGAATGGGGTTATCTTAGTCGTTGTAGTTCCATCTCCTAATTGGCCTTCATTGTTATATCCCCATGCCCACACCGTGCCATCCGTCTTTAGAGCAAGTGAATGCATGTATTGAGTTGATATTTCCTTTACATCTCCAAGGTTGTTGACTTTTACCGGGCTTGTCCGGCTAGTTGTTGTTCCATCCCCTAATTGACCATAGCTATTATTCCCCCATGACCAGGCTGTTCCGTCTTGCTTCAGAGCTAAACTATGCGCATAGCCTGCTGATACAACCATCACCCCGGTTAACCCGGAGACTTGAACTGGCTTGGTTCTTTCGATCTTGGTCCCATCGCCCAACTGCCCTGCACGGTTGTCCCCCCATGACCAGACCGTACCGTCCTGCTTTACAGCGATCGAATGATTTTTACCTACTGCTATTGCAATGACATTAGTTATCCCGCTGACTTGTATTGGAGTTTTCTTGGACACCTTCGTTCCGTCACCTAGTTGACCATATGAGTTATCACCCCAGGCCCATATCGTGCCGTCTTGCTTTAAGGCGATTCCATGACTATCATTTGTCGCAATGGACGTGACATTCGTGACAGTGCTTGCTTGTGTAGGTACCGTCATATGTGATGACGAACCGATGCCAAGCTGACCGAGATCATTTGCGCCCCATCCCCATACCGTACCGTCGTTCTTGATGACCAAAGTACTCGCAATTCCCGTAATAGCCTTCTTCACATTGGAGATGGTCGGCAAGAAAGTAGGAGTATTCTTTATGCCGGATGTACCATTACCTAACTGACCGCTTTGATTTCCACCCCAAGTATAAATAGATCCATCTTTCTTAAGAGCAGCGGAGAACGTAAATCCTCCCGTTACGTTTGTCACATTGTTCAAACCGATAATCGATACCGGACTTGCTCGCATTTCCGTAGTACCGTCGCCGAGTTGAGCGTAACTATTCATCCCCCATGCCCTTACAGATCCATCCTGCATCACGATCATCGTATGAAAATACCCGGTTGCTCCTGCAACTGCGTTCGATATCCCGCCAAGCTGAGTTGGTTTCATTTTGCTTGTTTTCGTACCATCACCTAGCTGTCCATTGTCGTTTGCTCCCCATGTCCAAACGGTTCCATCCCGTTTAATAGCGAGTGAGTGGAACGCCCCTCCGGATAAAGAACCCACCTGCGAAAGCTCGACTACTTGCATAGGTACAGCTTGATTTGACGTAGAATTAATCCCTAATTGTCCTTGAGCATTGTTGCCCCAAGCCCAAACAGTTCCATCCTGTTTTAGCGCAAGCGTATGCTGATTACCAGCTTCAATGGCAGAAACTCCAGAAATCCCGGTGATTTTTTTAGGAATGGATTGGTTACCTGACGTACCGTCGCCGAGCTGCCCGGATGCATTCTGCCCCCAGCTCCATACGCTTCCGTCCTGTTTCAAGGCAAGTGTGTGGAATTGGCCCGCAGCAACTGCAATGATCTGGGATAATCCGTTTACTTGTGTAGGAGTTGATTTATTATTTGTGGTTCCATCGCCTAGTTGCCCAAATGAGTTGTTTCCCCACGTCCAAACTGTTCCATCTTGTTTCAATGCAACACTGTGATTGGCACCTGCAGACAAAGAGACTACGTTCGTCAGAGAAGTAAGTTTAACTGGTGTATTCTTAGAAGTTGTTGTTCCATCTCCAAGTTGACCACTCTCATTTGCGCCCCAAACCCACACTGAGCCATCCGCGCGAAGCGTCAGAACGTGAGCTTGTCCGGCACGTATGCTGGCAGTTACACTTGCATTTGCTTGAACCTGAGCTTCCAACACGAGTTGTGTTAGCCATAAAAATGCCACAGTTGCTAAGTAAATTACGAACTTTCGACGTAAGGATGTAGAGCTTAGTACCATTCCATTACTTCCTTTCGATAATTTATGAGGCAATGATATAATATCTAAGATCACTGGCATTGCATAAAAGTTATCACGAAAAACCCACATTAAATATTTGAGCATTTTGCATAAACCAGAGCCCTTGCTAGACAAAGGTTTTTGAACATAAAAAAGGGA
>NZ_JBHLWN010000029.1:0-38723 GCF_042432825.1 Paenibacillus chartarius
GTTTTCCTCTTTTTTCATGCCGAAGAGACGGATACAACTGACTTAAATCACCGGACTTCTATAAAGTCCCCTCTTAGTCCATTCCATATATTCAAATAATTCCTCTAAAATAGCTTATCCATAATTCTCTAATTCGGGCAATTTATAAAACACAACACCGAATCGTCATTCGTCCATCTCCCACCGAAAAAATTTTCGTAGCATTACCACCAAGATTACTATCATCACGAGGGAAGAGGCGACTAATCCTTTGGGATATATGTAGTATAGAAGGCTATTGGATATAATTATCAATACTGCAATTATCGAACTGATTTTTAAGGCTTGACTACCAACAAAGGCAAAGCGCTGCGGCTTTTTAGACTTTGGAATAACCGTAAATCCGAACCTTGTAACATGCAGCAGCACGGTAAACAAGCATTGAACTCCGCAATAGAACAATCCGGACCAAAAGAAGAGATAGGAATTATGCTCATTTACAAAATCGATAAAGGTGTGAGGTACAAGACCATTTGTAGTAAATTCAATAATTGAAAGAAGCAAAAATGAAAATAGCATCATAATAAAAGCATAAATAAACGGCATCCTAAAAATTAACCAAATCGCCAATGTACCGACAGTAAATTGAGTGAAAGCCATATAGTATACCAGATGAGCGGATTGCAGCATAATGGAAACCTGAGATAACATTAGCGTAGCAATCGCAATCTGTAGAATATAAGGTTTAATTGGAAAACGGAACAATTTCAACCCAAAGCAAAATAAAGTCGGCCAAAAAGCAAAGTAAGATAAAGCAATCAGTACATATTTCTCCATTCCAACACCTCTACGACCAAATTAGTCCATCATTTCCCAGCGGAACGACTTTCTTAAAATCACTCCTAAAATAATGAGTAGACCAATAGAATGCAAAATGTATCCTTCTGGGTATAAGAAGACAAGGATACTTCCGGCTAAAACAATTGGAAAGGAAAAAATCACTAATCGTTTTACAAGTGGACCTCCGATAAATGTAGAACGAACAGGAATTTTGCTTTGAGGAATAAAGCTAAAACCAAAGCGCGTTAAATGAAGAATACAGGTAAGTATGAGCTGGGCGACGCAAATAAGTAATCCAGACCAAAAGAAAAGATATTGATTATGTTCGGTGACAAAGGTAATTAACGATTTAGGGAAAAGCTGCGTACTTATGTATTCTATTAAACTGAAAACAGAAAATGTAATCATCATCATGATGATCGAGTATAGAAGCGGTATCCTCAGTATGAGCCAGAAAGCAAGAACTCCAATGATGAAATTAATCAAAGACATCACATAGACCAAGCTCGTCGATTGAATGAATATGGAACATTGTGTTAACAAAAGGGTTGCAAAGATCAAATTTAACCAGTACGGTTTCAATTGAAACCGAAACAGTTTCAACGCGAATGTCAGCATTGTCGACCACACAACCAAATAAACGATTCCAATCAACACATACTTCACGTCAGTTCCCCCTTACAACAACGTAAACCTAGGTTTGATCTCTAAGTTTACAATTCGACCACGATTCGACAAATCCCTTCATGATTCGACTATAAATTTAAGGGAAAAGTTGAAAAAAAAAGCCCGAGCGCTCGCTCAGGCTTCGTTCGTTACAGTTCTTCCGCCGTTTGCAGTGACGAGCCAGCACCGCTTCGGCCGAAGTTGTACTCAAGACTCGTGTTGTTGTTCCGGGCGACGGATCGGAGGATCAGGTCATGGAATCTTTTCTGCCGAAGGGCTGAAATCGTTACGCTGCTGCCTTGACCATCCGGAGTGAAGTATAACTTGCCGTCCCTATCATTATACTTCCGAACTTGATGAAGATTGACGAACAAGTCGTTGTCCAGCTTCTTGAAGCCGTGGCGCTCCAGGTTTTCAAGAAACTCGGTAAAATCAACCAAAGATTCGATGCTCTTAATGACTTTGACATCGTGGGCGTAATACGTGATTTCTTTGGCGCTGACTTCGATATACAGGATATGATGAAGGTCGATGTCGACCACCTGATGACGGTCGCTGAGCGATTCTCTCAAATATCCGGCTCTACGCATCAATTCCGTATACGAATAATTGTAGGCTTCAGATAATTTCTTCAGCGTTTCTGGCGACGGTTTGATTTTATCATTGGTCGAACGGTTCTTCTCCAATTCGAGATCCCGTATATAGGCATGAGACAAACCGCTCTTCTGCGCGGCCTCGCGCAGAGACATGCGTCCCCTTAAACCCTCAAGAAACTTTCCGAAGTTGTCCATTTGTGTCATGGATATCCCTCCTCTATTTCATCATTGTAAACGATATTTTGATAATTGAAAACAAGAATATCGTATTATTACGAATATAAGTAAATGAAAATAAATCGTTCTTATTTAGCAAATCCGTTCCTTCTATGTTATTGTAATTGTTGGTGTCGACATTGACAACTAAATACAAGTAAAAGGAGTGGGTTGGAATGTTCCGGAAAACAAAATCATTTCTGGTATTAACATTCATCCTCACCGCAGCGTTGCTTACTGTGGCATGCGGGGCAAAGCCGAACAACACAGAGCAAGAAGTGTCGCCGACGCCTACGCCGTCTACAACGGCGGGACCGGCCAAGGGAGATTTCCTGATCGGCGTCATTCCGGCGTCGGGTACGTCGAACATGAAGACGGGAGCGGACAAGCTGGCCGCCATTCTGTCCGAGAAGCTGGGCCGAAACGTAAAGGCGGAAGTGTACCCGGATTACAACGGGGTCGTGGAAGCAATGGGGGCAGGCAAGGTACAGATGGCCTACTTGGGTCCATTGACTTATGTTGAGGCGCATGAACGGTATGATGTGAAGGCGATAGCTACCGTACTGGTTAGCGGACAACCATTTTACTATTCTTATATGATTGCTCACAAAGACTCGCCGTACAATTCCTTTGACGATATTAAAGCGAATGCGGCGAATATCCGCTTCGCCTTCGGCGATATCAGCTCGACGTCGGGCAGCCTCGTGCCGGGGATTGCTTTGAAGAAAGCGGAGCTGTTCAAGTCGCAGCAGGACAGCAAGTTCAAGAGCATTACGTACACGGGGGCGCATGACGCTACGGCGCTCGCGGTGCAAAATAAAACGCAGGATGTCGGCGCGATCGACAGCGCGATCTTCGACAACCTGGTAAAGAACGGCAAGATCGACGGCTCCCAATTCAAGATCATATGGAAATCGGAGCAGCTGTTCCAATATCCGTTTGCTGTGGAGAAGACCGTGCCTGAAGCGGATATCAAGAAAATCCAAGAGGCGATGTTCGCCATTACGGATAAAGACATTCTGAGCGCATTCAACGGTGCAAGCGCCTTTACCGCAGCGAAGAACGAAGATTATGCGGCGATCCGCCAAGCTGCGATCGAGGACAGCCGCGTTAAGCCAAAACAATGAAAAAGGTTTGGATGGTACTTTTGCTCGTCGTGCTCCTGATCTGGTCGGGGCACGGCGTTCGTTTTCAGCTTGGGATGCTCGGCGATATCGGCAACTCCGTCCGCTTCGTCCGGGAGCATTGGTTTCCGATCGATACGAGCGATGCTGCGTTTGCGATTAAGCAAATGGTCATCACGCTGCAAATCGCTTTGTTCAGCACGCTAGTTGCACTGCTCATCGCACTGCCGGTGAGCTTCATGGCGGCACGGAATACGTCACCGCTGCGCTCGGTGTATCACGGCTTCCGGTTCATGTTTAATTTTCTGCGGTCGGTTCCGGAGCTTGTGCTGGCGCTTATCTTTATCCCGACGCTCGGTCTGGGACCGATGCCTGCGGTGCTTGCCCTTATCATTCATAACATCGGCGTGTTCGGCAAAATGATTTCCGAAATGATCGAAGCGATGAACAAGGGGCCGCAGGAGGCCGTCGCCTCCGTAGGAGGTACACGTTCGCTGATCGCGCTGTACGGTATCGTCCCGCAGATGCTGCCGCTTGTGCTGTCGCAATATTTTTACCGGCTGGAGGTTGCCATACGCACCTGCCTCATTCTCGGCATTGTCGGGGCCGGCGGTCTCGGTCAGCTGCTGTATAATGATTTCAAGCAATTTTTCTATGAGAAGGTAGCGTTCGAGGTGCTGCTGATTATGGTGCTGGTGACTTCGGTCGATTATTTGGGCGCTTGGATTCGAAAGCGGGTGAACGCCTGATGCTTCGGATCGAAGGGCTGCGCAAACATTACGCAGGAGAAGCGGCCCCTGCCCTGGACGGAGTCAACCTGGAGGTTCGCGAGGGCGAGTTCGTTGCGGTTCTCGGCCGCAGCGGTGCGGGGAAATCTACGCTGATTCGCTGCATCAACCGGCTTGTCGAGCCGGATGAGGGCCGCATCTCGTGGAAGAAAGCTCCGATCACAGGCATCGGAAGAGCCGAGCTGCGCCGGATGCGGGGGCGGATCGGGATGATTTTCCAGCATTACGATTTGCTGCCGCGGCTCGATGTGATGACGAATGTTATCGTTGGCCGTTTTGCCGAAATGCCGCTGTGGCGGTCGCTGCTGTTCCAGTTCACGGACAAGCACCGGAGCGACGCGCGCGAGGCGCTGGTCCGGGTGGGCCTCGGGAGTATGGCGCACAAGAGTGTCTCCGCCCTGAGCGGCGGCCAGCAGCAGCGCGTCGCTATCGCCCGTGTGCTGATGCAGAGGCCGGAGCTTCTGCTCGGCGACGAACCGGTATCCAGCCTTGACCCGGTGACGGCGGAGCGGGTGATGCAGCTGCTGCAAAGCCTTCACAGGGAAGAAGGGTTGACGCTGCTGCTCAATCTGCATGACGTCGGTTTGGCTAAAGCCTATGCGACTCGCATTGTAGGGCTGGCCGGCGGAAGCGTCGTGTTTGACGGACCGCCGGAGCAGCTGGATGATTCGGCGATGCAGCGAATATATCCACCCGACAACGATTGAGGAGTAAACAAACAGATCGCCGGTTGAGAGCTTACAGGCTCGCAGCCGGCGATCTGTTTGTGTTTGCCTAGGTGCGCGGCCTGGTTGATCGATTCCGGCGCGATCCCAACGCATATTTACAGCATGCATTCGGAAAAGTAAGGTAAATACGATAAGGGAGCTTGGACGCAATGGCAAGAGATTTACCGATCGGCAACGGCAATGTTCTCGTCAATTACGATTTGGACGGGCATATTCGGGACTTGTTCTATCCGCATGTAGGGCAGGAGAATCAAAGCTCGGGCTATCCGTCACGGTTCGGGGTATGGTCGGCGGAAGGGTTCTTTTGGCTGAACAGCCCGGGAGTTCAGGTGGAGCGAAGCTATGCCGAAGATACGCTTGCGACGGATATCGGGATTCGGCACGATGGGTTCGGAATCGAGCTTGCGCTGCAAGATGCCGTCGACTCGCAGGAAGACGTGTTTCTTCGTAAGGTAACCGTCAAAAACAACCGGGATGCCGCTCGCGAGGTGAAGCTGTATGTACATCTCGACCTCGATCTGTATGGCAACGGAATCGGCGATACGATTTATTTCGATCCGGAGCTGCAGTCTCTTGTTTTCTATAAAGGTCACCGGTATTTGTCGCTGTCCTGCGGAGACGGGGACGGAAGCTGCAAGCCGAGCGGCTACTCGATCGGCCAGAAGCGGATGCACGGACTTGAGGGTACGTGGCGGGATGCGGAGGACGGCAAGCTGGGCGGCAATCCGATCGCTCAGGGCTCCGTCGATGCCGTTATGGAGCTGACGCTGCAGCTGCCGGCCGGAGGCGAAGGGGAGGCGTGGTTCTGGATCGGCTTTGCCCGCGGCAAGCATGAGCTGGAGTCGCTGGAAGGCAAGGTCCGGGCGCGCAAGCCGCGGGCGCTGCACCAATCGGCGCTGGAGTATTGGCGGCAATGGGTGGCCCGCGACCCGCATGATTTGTCAGAGCTGGAGCCGGAGCTGTCTGCGTTGTACCGGCGCAGCCTGCTTGTCATTCGCAGCAATATGGATAACGGCGGAGCGATAATAGCCGCGAACGATTCCGACATTCTCAAGTTTGCGAAGGATACGTATTCGTACATGTGGCCGCGCGACGGAGCGCTGATCTCGCATGCGCTGGACCGCTCCGGGTATCACGAGCTGACGCGTGCATTTTTCGATTACTGCAAGCGGGCGCTTACGCCGGAAGGATATTTGATGCACAAATACAATCCCGACGGATCGCCTGGGTCGAGCTGGCATCCCTGGGTGAACGCCCAGGGCCAGAAGCAGCTGGCGATTCAGGAGGATGAGACGGCGCTGGTCGTGTATACGCTGTGGCATCATCACCGGATAGCGGGAACGGTATCGGAATCTCGCGACGACTACGAACGGTTCATTATTCCTGCGGCCGATTTTCTTGTGCGCTACCGGGACGCCAGCGGCTTGCCGCTGCCTTCCTACGATTTGTGGGAGGAGCGGTACGGGGTGTTTGCCTTCACCGTGGCATCGGTATATGCGGGGCTTATCGCTGCGGCCGATATGGCGGATGCGCACGGGGACAAGGCCCGAGCCGTTATGTACCGGGACACGGCGGAGAGAGTTAAGGGGGCCGCCGAGCGGCAGCTGTATTCGGAGGAGCTCGGTCGATTCCTGCGGGCGCTGTATTGGGATGAAGGGCGGCAGGCGTATGCGCCCGATCTGAGCTTGGATATGAGCATGTATGCGCTGTTTGATTTCGAGATGTTCGATGCGGCGGATCCGCGGATTGAGCGGATGATGCGCGACTTGAGAGCGAGGCTGTGGGTTCGTTCCGATGTCGGCGGCATAGCGCGCTACGAGAACGATTATGACCACCAGGTCAGCAAAGATATCGGCCATGTCGCCGGCAATCCGTGGTTTATATGTACGCTTTGGCTGGCGGAATATCTCATTGACATCGCCCGTACGGAGGAAGATTTGCAGGAGCCGCTTGGATTAATGCGCTGGGCGGCCGCCCATACGCTGCCTTCCGGCGTTATGGCCGAGCAGCTCGACCCGTACACGGGGGCGCCGCTGTCGGTATCGCCGCTTACGTGGTCGCATGCCTCCTTCGTGAAGGTGACGCAGGAGTATGTGGCGAAACGGAAGCAGCTGCGCGGCGAGCGAGCGAGCGAGACCGTTAGCGCCAGCGATGCGAAAGTGCTTGAGCCGATTGGATAACGAAGGGGGAACGGAAGTGAAAGCGGTACGTGTGGAAAATGTGACCGGAGAGCATCCGTCCGTCGGGCTGGCGGAGGTGCAGCTGCCGGTGCTGACGGAGCCGGACGAGGTACTCGTCCGCGTGCTGTGTGTCGGGTTGGACGGTACGGACCGGGAAATTCTCGTCGAGCGCTACGGCGTGCCGCCTGCCGGAGAGAGCGGTCTGACGATCGGCCATGAATCGCTGGGCGTGGTCGTCGAAGCCGGCGCGGACAGCGGTCTGGAGAGGGGAGATCTTGTGACGGCGCTTGTCCGGCGGCCTTGCCGCGAGCCGGATTGCGTCAACTGCCGCAACGGGCGCGCCGATTATTGCGAGACGGGCCGTTACGCGGAGCGGGGGATTAAAGGCGCTCATGGATATTTGGCGGAATATTACAAGGAAGAAGCCCGCTATGTCGTGAAGGTGCCTCGAACGGCGCTAAGCTATGGCGTACTGGCAGAGCCGCAGAGCATTGTGGAGAAAGTGTGGGATCAGGTGCAGCGTGTGCAGCAGCGGCTCATCTGGGAGCCGAAGACGGTGCTGGTGCTTGGCTCCGGGCCGCTCGGTCTGCTGGCGGCGCTGACGTGCCGCGTGCTTGGATTGCAGACGCACGTATGGTCGCTATCGCCGTCCGGCAGCCGGCAAGCGGAGCTTGTCCGAGGCTGCGGTGCCGAATACCATCAAGCCGCGGAGGGGGCGGCGCTCGCCGATTGGGTTTCCGGCAGCGGCCTCCGTCCCGATATGATCTGGGAATGTACAGGTCATAGCCCGCTTGCCTTCGAAGCGATGGGGGCGCTGGGGCCGAACGGGGTGCTTGCATTGCTTGGCGTAACGCCGGGCAAGCGGTCGCAGACGGTGCCGGTCGACGCGCTGAATATGGAGCTAGTGATGGAAAATAAATGCGTGCTCGGCTCCGTCAATGCGTCGCGCAAGGATTTTGAGACAGGGCTGTACCGGCTTAAGCTCATGCAAGAGAAGTATCCGGATGTACTACGCGGCATCGTTACGGACCGGCTGCAGCTGGAAGACGTACCCGTGCTTGAATTTGGCTCGGTGGAGATCAAGGCCGTCGTCGACGTCGTGCCGGTCCGGGAATGGGACGGGCTTGTGACGCAGACGAAAGATGTGGCGTACAGCTTCTCGGTTTGAGAAGCCGATGATAGATGCGGGACGATGATGCGATGTGATCGGCTTGATGGGATGGCGGTTCTACCAGGCGCCGGGCGGTTCGGCGGCTTGGACGGCTAGCGGAAATTCCTCCGCCGTTATTGCGCAGCACACATGGTCTTCCCAAACGCCGTTAATGCACAGATAACGCGGGGAGTAGCCTTCACGGCGAAACCCGTTTTTTTCCATGACGCGAAGCGATCCGGCGTTGCGGGGCATGGCGTTCGCCTGCACGCGGTGCAGCTCCAGCCGCTGGAAGGCGATGCCCAGCACGAGACGTACCGCCTCGGTCATCCAGCCCTTGGCATTGTGCCGTTCGGCTAGCGCGTAGCCCAGCATGGCGCTTTGGAAAGCGCCGCGGACGATGCCGCTCAAGCGGATCGTGCCGGCAAGCTCCCCGGGGGCGTCGCTGCCGAAGATGCCGAAGCCGTAGCTGCGGTCGGCGAGCCGGTCGGAGGTCCAGCCGGCCAGCGTGCTGCGCATGTGCTCCAGCGTGAACTGCTCATCGCGGTGGAGCGGCTCGAAGGGCTGAAGGAAGGCGCGGTTTTCACACCGGAACGCGTATAACAGCGGGGCATCTTGCTCGGTCAGCAGGCGGAGGGAAACCCTTTCGCCAGTGAATATTTCTTCTTCGCGGATCATGTTGGCGTCAACTCCTTGCGCAGGCGCAGCGTTAGCATTCATACCGCCTTCCCGCCCGCTGGGCGCGATATTCGGAAGGCGTTACGCCGTGATATTTTTTAAACTGCTTGGAGAAATAGAGCGCATCGGGATAACCGACGGACGATGCAACCTGCTCGATGGTGAGCGATTCTTGAAGCAGCGAGGCGGCGCGCTCCATACGGATTTTGAGCAGATAGCCCATCGGCGGCAAGCCGGTGAACTGCTTGAAAATTTTCGATAAATACGTGCGGTGGTAGCCGAGTGTATGCGCCATTTCCTCAATGGAGATCGGCTTCGGATACTGCAGATTGAGCCAGCGCATCGCTTGTTCGACGTGCTGACGGGCCGGATGCTCGGCCTGCTTGGAGGCCGGTACGGCGGAGCGTCTGCGCGACCAGTCGCCGAGCAGGAGGCGCATGTATCCTTCAGACCGCATGTCGCAGCCGGGATCGCCCTGCTTCAGCGTGAGTTCTGCGGCGAGAAATAACGCTGCATTCCTTCGGCCCTGCTCCACATGCAGCGTAGGAGAATGAGGAGACAGATCGAGCACGGCCAGCAGCCGGTCGACTTGATCGCCGCGGAAGCCGATCCAGCGGTAACGCCAAGGCTCCGCCGAATCCGATTCATAGTAAACCAATTCGCCCGGGAAAATGAAAAACAGTTCGTTCGGACCGAGCTCGTAGTCCCGTCCCATACAACGGAAACGGCCCCGGCCGGATATGATGTAGTGGACGAGATAGTAGTCGTGCACCTGCGGACCGACCTTATGGCTCGGCTTGGTCTGCTCGTGACCGGCGAACAGGACGACGAGTTCTCCCTTGCTGGGGAAAGGATTGATGGCGAGAGAGTTCATGGATGGTCGCAGCTCCTTGAAGGCCAGATACGGCTATTATACCGCAAAAACTACATTTATCTATACGAAAGTGGATTCCGTCCATAGGCCGGGAGTTGAGCTCCGGTGTATAGTGAAGCTATGAGAAGGCTTGCCGCTGCTGCTCATTGGCTGTTGACCGCGAAGCCTACATTCAGCTGACCAGGAGGGATTTATTTATGTCCAAAATTACATTTCTCGGCGCGGGGAGCACTGTTTTCGCCAAAAGCGTGCTGGGAGACTGCATGCTTACGCCGGCACTGCAAGGCTTCGAGCTGGCCCTGTTTGATATCGACCATGAACGTTTACGCGATTCGGAGAACATGCTGAACAATTTGAAGGCGACGACCGGCAGCAGCTGTGAGGTGAAAGCGTATACGGACCGCAAAGACGCGCTGCGCGGAGCCAAATACGTCGTGAATGCGATTCAGGTCGGCGGCTATGATCCTTGTACGATTACGGATTTCGAAATTCCGAAGAAGTACGGTTTGCGCCAGACGATCGCCGATACGCTGGGGATCGGGGGCATTTTCCGCAACCTGCGCACGATTCCGGTTATGCTTGATTTTGCCCGTGATATTCAAGAGGTGTGCCCGGATGCGTGGTTCCTTAACTATACGAATCCGATGGCTGTGCTGACGAATGTGATGACGACTTACGGGGGCGTGAAGACGGTCGGCTTATGCCATAGCGTACAGGTGTGCATGCCGCATTTGTTTAAGGATTTGGGACTGGAGACGGAGGGCGTGCAGACGAAGATCGCCGGAATCAACCATATGGCGTGGCTGCTCGAAGTGACGAAGGACGGCGTCGATTTGTATCCGGAAATCAAGCGCCGGGCGGCGGAGCGCCAGAAGGAAAAGCACCACGATATGGTGCGTTACGAGCTGATGCTGAAATTCGGCTATTACGTGACGGAATCCTCCGAGCATAACGCCGAGTACCATCCGTATTTTATCAAGCGGGCGTATCCGGAACTGATTGAGCGCTACAATATTCCGCTGGATGAATATCCGCGCCGCTGCGTCAACCAGATCGAGCGCTGGAAGACGATGCGGGAAGACATGGTTCATAATAAAGCGTTGACGCATGAACGGTCGCATGAGTATGCGTCGTATATTTTCGAAGCGATGGAGACGAACGTGCCGTTCAAGATCGGCGGCAACGTCATGAACACAGGGCTAATCACGAATTTGCCGAGCGAAGCGTGCGTCGAAGTGCCGTGTCTCGTCGACCGTTCCGGCGTGACGCCGACGTATGTCGGCAATCTGCCGCCGCAGCTGGCCGCGCTGAACCGGACGAACATCAACACGCAGCTGCTGACGATTGAAGCCGCAATGACGCGCAAGCGCGAGCACATTTATCATGCGGCGATGCTCGATCCGCATACGGCGGCGGAGCTGTCGATCGACGACATTATCGCGCTGTGCGACGATATGATCGAGGCGCATGGGGATTGGCTGCCGAAGTATAGGTAACATTTGTTGGACGAGGTGCTGTTAGGTGGAGCCTCATGCCGTCCTTTTGCGGATGGCGTGAGGCTTTTTGCTGTGAGGGGGCGGCGAGGGCGCCTCAAAGTGGCAAGTATGCTGCGAATCCATGCATACGTGACAGGCTCAGTTGCAAACGGCTGCTGAAGGCCGCTGTATTGGTGATAATATCGTCAGGAAAAATATTCCGCCGAAACAAGCAAGGGATTTGTTGGGATCTGTCGAATTGTTGGAGTATGACGTTACTGTCAGATACCGGCCCCTTATAGACAAATGCGTAATAACGGCGGCTTTACTGCGAAATTCGGCTCGGGGCAACGGACTGGAGGCGTTTGGACCAACGATGAGGAGAGATCCCGATATGATCCGATATGCTGCGATATCGAAAATAACGGCCGCCGCGCTGCTCGCCGCAGCGCTCGGCGGCTGCGCCGTAGAGTTGCCGGGCTCCGCCTCGGCACCTAAGAGCCCGGCTGCGTCCAACGCAGCCGAGCCTGCGCCGCAGGCGCAGGCTCCGGCCCCGGCGCACAAGGACGCCGGAAGCGGCAGCGGCGGGGCGGGCTCCGCCCCTGCCGCAAAGCCTGCACCGGCTGCGCAAGCGCCGGTGCAGGAGGCGCCGCCGGCACAGCCGGCTTCTGCGGCGCAGGACGCGGGCGCGGCGGCGAAGCCTGCGCCGACGCCCGCCACGGCGCCTACGCCGAAGCCCGCGGCTGCAGCAGGCGCCGCCGCCGCACAAGCAGGCACGGCGCCGGCGGGCAGCCAGGACCGCAAGGCGCTGTCCTGGTATTACATGAAGAAGGGCGCCGGCAAGGTGCCCGACTTCCCGAAGGAGACGCGCTCGTTCCCGGCGGATCAGAAGGCGGTCTGGGTCGGCACCGGCAAGAAGGTGTACCTGACGATCGATAACGGCGGGGAGATGGGCGATACGGAGCTGCTTCTGAAATCGCTCAGGGACAACAAAGTGAAAGCAAACTTCTTCATTTCCGGCTACAACATCAAGAAATACCCCGAATATCTGAAGAAGGTCGTAGCGGACGGTCATCTCGTGGCTAACCATACGATGACGCACCGCGACTTCAACAAGCTGACGGACGATGAGGTCAAGCAGGAAATCGCCGATTTCGAGAAGCTGTACAAGGACATTACGGGCAAAGATGTCGTGAAATATTTTCGCTTCCCCTACGGGGCCTACAATCGTCACCTGCTGGACGTCGTTTCCGGCTTGGGCTACACTTCGGTGTTCTGGTCGACGGCGATGCGGGACTGGGAGCCGCGCGAGCACCCGGACGACCCGCTGAACGACATTCTGGGCAATCTGCATGACGGCAACGTTATTTTGATGCATCAGGGCTCCAAGGAAAATATCGAGGGCCTCGACGCCATTATCAAAGCGGTCAAGGCGAAGGGCTACGAATTCGATACGGTCGACCATTTGCAGGCTCCGCCAAGATGAGCTATCATATAGCTCTTGGGGCACCGCCCGAACCTAAACATTATCAACGACATATTCTACAAAAGATATGCCAACATCACTCGTCAGAAGGAAGCGTGGACCCGTGCAGCAAGCGATAGCCATTCTGGACTCCGGCGTCGGGGGCCTAACTGTGGCCAAGGAAGTCATGAGGCAGCTTCCGCAGGAGAAAGTCGTTTACTTCGGAGATACAGCCCGTACCCCGTATGGTCCCAGGCCGGCCGATGAAGTGCGGCTTTTCACCCGCCAAATCGTGGAATACTTACTGCAATTCAAGCCGAAAATGATCATCATCGCCTGCAACACCGCAACCGCCGTATCGCTGGAGGAGCTCCGTGCAAGATTCGATATTCCGATCGTAGGCGTCATCGTTCCCGGTGCGCGGGCTGCGATCAAGTCGACACGCACCGGCGTCATCGGCGTGATCGGCACCGAAGGGACGATTCGCAGCGGCGCCTATGAGCAAGCGCTGCGGCGCATTTCGCCAGGCCTCCAAGTACACTCTCTGGCCTGCCCGACCCTAGCGCCTTTCGTAGAACGCGGCTTGTTTCGCGCAGACGAAGCGGAGACGGTGGTCCGGGAAGCGTTGGAGCCGATCATGAACGTGCCGATGGATTGCCTGATACTCGGATGTACGCATTACCCTTTCCTTGCCGATGCGATCGGTCAGGTGATGGGTCCGAGCGTCAAGCTGATTTCCTCGGCCGACGAAACGGCGCGTGAAGTCAGCACTGTCTTGTATCATCGCGGCCTGCTGGCGGAGACCGGCATTCTCCCGATGCATCAGTTTTTTTGCAGCGGCGACCCGAAGATATTCCAGCAAATCGCCAAGTCGTGGCTTGCCGAGCAAATTTCCATTACTCCGGTCGTTTGGCAAGTGCCGAACATCGTTTGACGCCGCGGCCGATGTGCGCCGATAACCCCTCCCGCAGCAATGCGGCAGGGGTTATTTGCGTCGGCGGGCGAATACACTGTAGCGACGGCTAGCCACACGATAACGAGGGAGCGATGGCGATGGAAGGACGCATAGTGGAGCCGACGGCGGCTTACGATTACGGAAGGCTCGTACGGGACATCGAGCTGCTGGAGGATTCATTCCAAGATTTGCAGACGGAGACGATCGGAACAAGCGTGATGGGCAAAATGCTCCCGTCCCTCGCGATCGGCTCCGGTCCGAGGCACGTCCATGTCAACGCGGCGTTTCATGCCAATGAGTGGATTACTTCGCTTGCGCTAATGACCGTGCTTGAAGAACTGCTTCATGCCGCCCGGCAGCAAGCTGCATTCGCAGGAGCAGACGCCCGGGGGCTGCTTATGGCGAATACACTTCGTGCCGTGCCGATGGTAAATCCCGACGGCGTCGATCTTGTGCTGCACGGCGCAAGTGCGGGCCATCCCTTCCGAAACGAGCTGCTCATCTGGAACGGCGGCACGACCGATTTCTCGGGCTGGAAGGCCAACATCCGCGGCGTCGATTTGAACGATCAATTTCCCGCGTATTGGGAAGAGGAGCGCGACCGCCGCGTCATCGCATGTCCAGGCCCGCGGGACTATACCGGCGAAGCGCCGCTGACGGAGCCCGAGGCGCAGGCGATGGCTGCGTACACGCGGCATTACGATTTTGACGTTGTCGCGGCTTTGCATACGCAGGGCCAAGAAATATACTGGAACTACCGCGGTTATGAGCCTGAAGAATCGGAGCCGTTCGCGGAGCGGCTTGCCGCGGCGAGCGGCTATACCGCCGTCAAGCTGACGGGCAGCGATGCCGGCTATAAGGACTGGTTCATTCAACAGTTCCGCCGTCCCGGCTTCACCATTGAGCTTGGGTTCGGCGTCAATCCGCTGCCCGTAACGCAGCTGCCGCGTCTGATTGCCGATACACGGTCCATCCTTCTCGAGCTGCTTCGGTAAAAAATGTCTCGCGTCCTTGCACCTTTAGGCGGCCGCCCACCATATACTGCTTGCAGAAGCAGCGTATTACGGAGGAGGAACGAGCGATGGCGGGAGCGAGCAAAGGCGGCAAGGGCGGCAAAAATGCCAAAACCAAGAAGGATGCAGGACATTCCAGGCCTCAATATGCGATGCGGGTCGTGGACTCGGCGACATGTGCGGTGTGCAAATCGCAATGCGAGCGGGGCCTTCGCTATTTGGCCAAGATGGCGGAACCTGGTGCTGTGGGCAAAGGAGTGCCGTGCATTCTGACGCGTAAGCTGATTAATTAATAACATGCAACTAGCCATTCTCTGCGCTGACGCGCGGGAGGGGCTGGTTTTTTTTATATTCGCATTAGCCTCGATTATGGAGCTTTCTGAATCATCAACGTTCCATCCGCCTCGGATCTAGGTCGCTCCTGCGGGGGATCGCAGCGAAGGACAGCGCTTCTCTCCTGTCGACCGGCACCCTTGGATAGGGGCGACGTTCCTTTCCCGGCTTCTTAGTGTTCGAGGCACCCAATCTTCGCCCGCCCCTTCGGGTTGCGCAGAGCGCCGAATGGCTGTGAACGAAGTTCCTCTCAAGAGGTATGTTGACGAAACAGCAGGATTTTGCCGGGGGAATGTCGAAATGAGGAGCACGCTGAACCGATTTCATCGTCAGATTATCCGATAGGTTGGCGGTCCATACTACGGATACTTTGATATGAGCCTGGGAAGGAGTCGATGAACAATGGCGAGATGGAGCCGCTGGTTGTCGCTGCGACGCTGGAAATCGGTGATCGGCCGAGTATATCGGATTTTGCGTTCGAATCAGGTCCCGCTGCGTACGAAATTGCTGTTCGTCATCCCCGTTGCCTTGTATTGGGTGCTTCCGGATGCGATGCCGGGACTGCCCTTGGATGATGTTGCGGTGGCGGCGCTGCTGACTGGCTGGTTCGCTTCCTATATGGAACGCAAATATCCGCACCTGTAACTTCAGAAGGATCGGAGCACGACGATGGAATTCACAAAGTTCGAGAACCGCAAAATTTATGAAAAAATCGCCACTCACATCGAAAGCCAAATCTTATCGGGTGTTCTGAAGCCGGGGGACAAGCTGCCGTCCACGAAGGAGCTGTCCGAGAGCTTCCAGGTCGGCCGGTCGACGATCCGCGAGGCGCTCAGTGCGCTGAAGGCTAAAGGGCTGCTTGAAATTCATCAAGGAGAAGGCAGCTATGTCAGGCTTGTTGAACCGGACGATGTCAAGCTGCCGAATTTGGAGTCGCTTTTGCTTGGCAGGCAAGCGGTGCTGGAACTGCTGGAGGCGCGAAAAGCATTGGAGACGGCTAATGCCGGTATCGCTGCACTGAAACGTAACGACGCCGATCTGGAGGCGTTTAGGCGAGTGCTGGAGGCGATGGAAGCGGGGCTGGGAGACGAAGAGGCCGGAGAGAGGGCCGATGTAGAGTTTCACCGCGTGCTCGCTGCGGCGACGCATAATTCGATTATGGTTAGGCTGCTGGAGACGATTTCCGGCCAAATGGAGCTGGCGATCCGGGAGACGAGAAGACTGCAAATGTACGCCAGCTTGGAGGAGTCCAGGCAGCTCTGGAAGGAGCATGCGGCGATCTATGAAGCGGTGCGCGACGGCGATGCGGCGGCGGCCCAGCAGGCGATGCAAGACCACCTGCTCCATGTGGAGAAGGTGCTGACGGCTTATTTGGCGTAGATATTTTTGCGCATTTTTGCAGAATAGGCCTTTTTTTATTCAACTCATCCGATAACCTGATAATATGATGAATTTTGATCAAATGGATAGAGTGCGGGCGATTTTCCAGCAGGCTGCTGCCGGTGATCGGTTATCGGCCAATACACCGCAAAAGCGATATAGTTGGGCTGAACAGATCCCAGCTGTATCGCCTGCACTTACGTAGGTGTGTGAACGTCAGCTCATTAGATAAGGAATAAAGGATTTTGACACCGCTATTTTGCTCTGGATTGGAAGTCTTGCCGGAATAGTGGATCGTGGGGGCGTTATTTTTAAGCTTATTGGCGAAAATTGCCTTGTTATCATAAATCAGCGATCGATAACGCCTCGAAAGTCCGCTAAGTTTGGATAAAGGGTATGAACCCCCCAAATAGAGCCGTAAAAGTCCGCTAACATCAACCTAGCATCCAGACCGAGCCCGTCAGCACCCCGACCGAACGTCCACGCCGAGTATGTCCAGCAAGCACTCCCGCCAGCATCCGGCAGAACGCTCCCATCGAGCATCTCCACCAAGCACCTCCTTAGCGTCCCCACCAAGCACCGCCGCCGCAATCCCACCGAACGTTACCACCGAGCATCTCCACCAACCGCCTTCGCCAGCATCCCCATCAAGCGTCCCGGCAGGCCTTCCCACCAAGCTCTCCCACCAAGCCTTCCCGCCAAGTCCCCCATAACTATCCCACCAACACCTTACCAAGCCCAAATTTCACTCCCCCGCCACCACACCCGCCCACACCAATAGGCAACCGCCCGCGTACATTGTTACCAACAAGTCTTTGCTACCAAAGGCGACCATGCATTCATGAGGTGAGGAACATGTTCGACGGTTGGGAACGGATGAAGCATTGGCTGCAGTCGGGCGATCAATTTTTTCAGCAGATGCAGGCGCTGTGGCACAACGGTCCGCGGGCCGAGGTGTACGAGACCGAGGACAAAGTGAAAGTCGTCATCGAGGCGCCGGGACTCATGACGGCGGCGGGCAAGCATCAATGGGCGGTGCGCGTCGTCGAACAAAGCTTGATGCTGCGCGGGAAGCTGCACATGCAGCAATCGGTGCGCAGCGACTACGGACGAACGTACAGCGAACGGCATGATGAACATTTTACGAAAATCATTCCGCTGCCCGCGCCTGTAGAAAACAAACCGAGCCTGATCCGTTACGATGACGGGCTGGTCACGATCGTACTCAAGAAGCGGAAAGACGTGACGATAGACGAATGGCACCCGATCGATTTAAACCGCAGAAAATAACCCGAAGCTCCCCCGGACTGGACCGACTACGCCGACGGGGGAGTCTTTTATTGCTTGTCAAGTGAAACTTTTTTGAATCGAACGTCGTATAAAGCATAAGTCAATTTGTCATGGAGGTGACCGATCCAGCCGATGCTCACACTGTACTGGATATGCCTTATTACCGGCGTTCTGCTCGCGGTGGCGGCGCTGCTGATGGGCGAGGTGCTCAGCCACGCCTTCGGTACGGCGTTCCAAGGAGCAGGAGATGCGCATGCTTTTCCGTTCCTGCAGCCGGTCGCCATCGTCAGCGGTGTTACCGCTTTCGGCGCTTGCGGCTTGCTGCTGACCCGTTATACTGGTCTGGCGCCCGTAACCGCCCTAATTTTATCCGCCATTGGAGCGATCGGTTTGACGTTGGCGATCGCGTTCCTGTACGTCAGACCGATGCAGCGCGGGGAGAACTCGACCGGCTTCTCCGAGCAGGACCTTGCCGGCACGATCGGCGAGATCACGATTCCGGTCCCCGGAAGCGGGTATGGAGAGATTATGGTCAAGGTCGGCGCCTCCTTCACGAACCAGATCGCGGCGTCCTTCGACGGAGTGCCGATTCCCGCCGGCTCCAGAGCCGTCGTCGTAAGTGTGCGCGATCGCGTGCTGTACGTGTCTCCGCTCGGAGACGAACTCAACTCATAAGGAGAGAGGCGAAGTTATGGATTCCACTATACTGATCATTCCGGGTATTGTCGTTGCGGTGTTCGTTATTCTGGGATTGGCGTTCTGGGCGAGGTATAAGACGGTGTCGCCGGATGAAGCGATGATTGTGACCGGCTCGTTCCTCGGCAGCCGCAACGTCTCCGAGGACGAAACCGGCCGCAAGATCAAAATTATCCGCGGCGGCGGCGCGTTTATTTTACCGGTATTCCAGCAGGCGCAGTTCTTATCCTTGTTATCTCATAAGCTGGACGTGACGACACCTGAGGTTTATACCGAACAAGGGGTGCCCGTCATCACCGATGCGGTAGCGATTATCAAAATCGGCGGTTCCGTCGAAGACGTCGCCACGGCCGCGGAGCAGTTCCTCGGCAAGCCGATCGAAGCGCTGAAGGGTGAAGCGCAGGAAGTGCTGGAAGGCCATCTGCGAGCCATTCTCGGCTCGATGACCGTGGAAGAGGTGTACCGCAACCGCGACAAGTTCGCCCAGGAAGTGCAGGGAGTAGCGGCCCGCGACCTGAAGAAAATGGGGCTGCAGATCGTCTCCTTCACGATCAAGGATGTGCGCGACAAGCACGGTTATTTGGAGGCGCTCGGCAAGCCGCGCATCGCCGCCGTGAAGCGGGACGCCGATATCGCTGAAGCGGAAGCGGTACGGGACTCACGCATTCAGAAGGCAAGAGCGGAAGAGGAAGGACAGAAGGCCGAGCTGCTGCGCGATACGAACATTGCCGAAGCGTCGAAGGAAAAAGAGCTGAAGGTCGCCTCGTTCAAGAAGGAACAGGACCTTGCCAAAGCGGAAGCCGACCAGGCTTATTCAATCCAGGAGGCGCGCTCCAAGCAGAGCGTCGTCGAGGAGCAAATGAAGATCGAGCTCGTGCGCAAGGAGCGGGAAATCGATCTGGAGGCGAAGGAAATCATCCGCCGCGAGAAGCAGTACGACGCGGAAGTGAAGAAGAAGGCGGACGCCGACAAATATGCCGTCGAGCAGGCGGCGGAAGCGGACAAAACGCGCAAGCTGCTTGAGGCTGACGCGCTTCGCTACCGGATTGAAGCCGAAGCGAAAGGGCAGGCGGAGCAGAAGCGCTTGGAAGGTCTTGCGATCGCCGAAGCCGAGAAGGCGAAAGGTACGGCGGAGGCGGAGGTTGTCCGGCTGCGCGGTCTCGCCGAGGCGGAAGCGAAGCAGAAGCTGGCCGAGGCGTTCGAGAAGTTCGGCGAGGCGGCGGTTCTCGACATTATCGTCAAGATGCTGCCGGAGCTGGCCGGACGCATCGCCGAGCCGATCCGGGCGATCGACAAGCTGACCGTCGTCGATACCGGCAACGGCGAAGGCGCCGCCCGCGTGTCCAACTACGTGACGCAGCTAATGGCGACGGCTCCGGAGATGCTGAAGGACGTGTCGGGGATCGACGTGAACCAGCTGATGCGAAACTTAACGAATAAGTCCGGGCGTTAAGAGAAGCCGGATCCCGCCAGCATCGCAATAACGTTAACGATAAGAGCCCGGTCCGCGGCAGTAGCGCGTGTTCCGGGCTCTCGGTTCATGCTCCCGTCTCAGCCTTTAGGCGGGATGGAGCATTTATTTTCGATGAAGGAAATTTGGTTGATCAGCCGGTTGTACTGCTCCTGCTCCTCCAGAGTCGGCTGACGGCCCTGCGAGGAGGCCTGCATCTCACGCAGCTCTTCCTTAAGAGCATGCAGATCGGCCCCGGCGTTCGAGCAATCGTAGCTGCTTTCCAAGTTGTCGATCATTTCGGGAACGCTCCTTTATTTGGAGTTGCCTTTGTCGGTGTTGCCGCTCTTGTCGGACGTGCGGGTCGTCGTGTTTTGATTGGCATGTCCTTGCTGTTTGTCAGCCATTGCCGAATTCCCCCCTTATCGTCAGAAAATGCAGGAACGATATTACCCGACTAGTGTGCGATTACGTAAGGCCGCCTATGCAAGCTCTTAAGGGGTAAATTCGGTATTCCGCATGGGAGGCGAAGAAGTGTTCAAGCGATACAAGCTGATTCCGGTTTTGCTGATCCTGCTGGTTATCTGCATGCCGGTCTGGCAATGGGGAAACGTGCGGGCCGATCCGAACGCAATGGACCTTCGGACATCACTAAGCATTATAGGCTTTCTCGGCACCGTCTTTTTCTCTTCAGCAGCATTGCTGTTAGCGGGATTAGCATGGATGATCAAGAGAAACTCGGCCCGCCCATAAAAATAAGACCCGTTCCATCCGCGCCAAGCGGGGGAAGGGTCTTCTTCTTGTGCAATCGACGCCGGTTAGTTGCCGGACGCAGTCAACATTTTGTTCTCGATAGAGCGCTTAATTTTCTTGATGGCTTGGGTTTCCAACTGGTGGTTGAGCACGAATTTGCTGCCGGCCAGCGCCAGCGCTTCCTTCAGCGTGAGTTCGACCGTAATGGGCTCTTCTCCATGGGCAATTTCCAGTTTCTCACTCATGTCTTATCACCCTCCATCTTGATAAAACCTTGGCAATGCTTACTTTTAATATAACACACCATGTCAGGTTAATCAAGTGGAACTGGAAAATGAAAGCGCCTAATTTTTCGTCGCACTAGCCCCTTGGAGGGGCTATTTTTGTTCGTATTCTCCGACTGGAAGCCGGATCCAGCGCTGCAAGTGTCCTTGATCGAGAAGCGCCTTGATCGTAATGATCAAGATCGGTGCAAGGAACAATCCGGCTACGCCGAATAGGGAGAGCGAGATAATAATGAACGACAGCATCGTGAATGCGGATACGCCGAGCGAGTCGCCTGTAATCTTAGGCTCCGATATTTGCCGTACGACCATGGTAATTACCAGTAACACGGTAAGCGCGATAGCGAGCTTCGTGTTGCCGACGATGAGCAAGTACAAAATCCATGGAATGAATAACACAGGCACGCCGAGCAGCGGCAAAATATCGAAGATGGCGGACAGCACGGCGAGAGTAAACGCATTGCTGACGCCGAGTACGAGCAATCCGATGAAGATAAGGAAGAACGTAATCGAAATGAGCTTCAGCTGCGCTTTCAAATAAGTGACGATTCCCTTGATCACATTTTCACGCAAAAACTGAAAAACCGCCTTGAACGTGCTCGGTGTCCGCTCTTCGGCAAGTCTTTTCCACGTATCGATCTCGATGCTTAAGAAATAAGCCAAAATAATGCCGATGACAAAATTGACGACAAAGGTAGAAACGGAAGTCAGCAGCCCGACTAACGTTGTCAGGAAGTTCTTGGCGATCGTTGTCAAATAGGCGACCAGTCTGCCCGCATATTCTTTGATGTTGTTGACGACTTCCTCCGGCAGCGCTTGATACCGCTCGTTGATTTCTTCGGCGCGCAGCGCAATCTGTTCTTGAAGCAGTATCGTATAATCGCCGAACTTCGCGGATATGGCGATCGTCTGCGATACCATAAGGACGCCGGCTCCCGTTAAGGCGCTGAGAATGACGAGAACGAATATGAGCGTGGAGATCGCCGAGGCAATCGACTTCTTGATGCCGCGGCGATTCATGAAGCGGGCGAACGGTTCGATGATCAGATAGATGACGAACGCCAGGAAGATCGGCGTCGCGATCCGATACAAATAGCTGAACAGCAGCATGAAAATATAAACGGTGAACAGCAGGATCGCAATATCGAATGCGGTGCGCCAATATTTGCGCCAAAACAAAATCATGTTCGAAGAACACCTCGGATTGTTAGGAGATAGGGTCTTGCTCCGTAAGAATGAGCGGACCGTCCGCCGTAATCGCAATGGTGTGTTCGTATTGGGCGGATAAGGAGCCGTCGATCGTCCGCGCCGTCCAGCCGTCGGCATCGACCTTCGTATGGTAAGCGCCGACGTTGAGCATAGGCTCGATCGTAATGGTCATGCCTTCCTTGAGGCGAGGACCGCGTCCCGGAGGGCCATAATGCGGCACCTGCGGCTCTTCGTGAATGCTGCGCCCGAGCCCGTGGCCGATAAAGTCGCGTACGACGGAGAACCCCTGCGATTCCGCATAGGTCTGGATCGCATGGGAAATGTCGCCGATCCGGTTGCCGATGACGGCTTTCTCAATGCCGCGGTACATCGATTCTTTGGTCACCTTCAGCAGCTTGTCGGCCACCGGAGAGACGTTCCCGACCGCATAAGACCATGCCGAGTCGGCCAGCCAGCCATCGAGGTTCACGACCATATCGATCGTAACGATGTCGCCGTCCTTCAGCTCGTAAGGCCCCGGGAAGCCGTGGCAGATAACGTCGTTGACCGAGGCGCAAGTGGCGTATTGATAGCCCTTATAGCCCTTCTGCTCGGGAGTGGCGCCGTGCTCGGCCAAGTACCGGTCAACGAATTGATCGATATACGCCGTCGTGACGCCGGGTTTAATCAGCTTGCGGATTTCTTTATGGCAGGAGGCCAGAAGCCGGCCGGCCTTGTGCATTTTTTCAATTTCATCTTTTGTTTTTAATGTGATCATGCTGTGAATTCACCTGTTCCTTTCTGCTTCCATACATTCATGTCCATTTGGCAGCCCAAAGTTTCATTTCTTTCAAAATTTGATGCAAGTCCTCGCCCTTAGGCGTAAGCGAGTACTCGACCGTGACGGGCACGGTAGGGTAAGCGGTGCGTTCGATGACTCCCTGCTCCTCGAGATGGCGAAGCGTATCCGTGAGCGACTTCGGATTGATGCCTCCGACTTTGCGCTGCAGCTCGCCGAATCGTTTCTTGCCGCCGAACAGCTCGCGCAGCACAAGAAACGACCATTTGCCGCCGATGACATCCAGGGTTTTCTCAATGTTGCAGTCGATGACGGTCGGCTGACGCGGCACATAGCTGTTCGGAATCGGGCCTGCCGGCGGCTCCTTCTTCAATGCGACCATGGGGAACACTCCTTTCCGCTTGAATTGGCAAGTTACTTACCATAAGGTAAGCAGCTTTGCGATTTGCTATTACATAAAGATTGAAACGCTACTTTCCATAGTAAAGAAATGCAAGCGAAATAGCAACTATGCCAAAGCAAATGGGGGCTACTCGTAAAATTTCATATGATGCTTGTCCGCCCGGTAATAGTCCAGTCGGTCCTGCAGCGAGCCGGTATGCAGCTCAAATTTGTGCCCGTCGGGGTCGGTGAAGTAAATGGAGGCTTTATCGCGGTCATCCCGCGGACGTCCGCCGAGAACGTTCACGCCGTGCTCCCGCAGCCGCCGCTCCCAGGCGGGCAGATCGGCTTCCGCAACCGTAAACGCCATATGGGTGTACGACAAGGCGATCTCGCTGCGCGGAATGTTCGCTTCTACATTCAGCGCAAGCCACAGTCCGTTCAGATCGAAATAAGCGAGCGACCGGCCTTCGACCAGCAGCTTGGCGCCCAGAACGTCCCGGTAGAAGACGATGGAGCGCTGCAAATCGGATACGGAAAAGAGCAGATGGTTGATCGGACCTAATTGAAGCGTCATGGTACGGGTCTCCTTATCGTCGTTTGTATTTTTTGTCACCTTATGTAGTATCCTATACGGCAGAGCCTCTGGACATGTTGCTTTCGCTGCCCTAATTCTTTACAATAGATAAAAGCAATATTGATGTACAATAACGTGAGATACAGGAGAGGTCCGCATGAAGGTCAAAATCAGCCGTAGCGCGGCAAAAGTACTGCAAGAGGAACTGAACAAAGAAGAGAACGCAGGCCTGAAGGTGCGCGTTCAAGTCAGCCATCGCCACGGCGATCACGCCCACTATGCGCTTGGATTGGACGAGGCTGCCGACAACGATGTTGTCGTTACTACGGACAAAGGAATCGACGTGCTGCTGGAGAAGAACGAGCCGCTGCTTGACGGGGTACGGATCGATTATTTTTACCTGCCGGAAGAAGGCTTCCTGATTACGAATCCGAGCAAAGGCAATCTCGGAGATCACTAATGGCTAACGACATTCGGGTCTGCGACAAGTGCAAGCATATGCGGATGAAGACGACGCTTTCCAAACTGCAGAAGCTTGCGCCGGACGCCGATATTAAGGTGGGCTGCAAGTCGTATTGCGGCCCTTGCTCTCGTTTCGCATTTATTTTCATCAACGGCAGGTATGTCACCGGCAAGACCGAGGACGAAGCCATCGAGAAGGCGGCAAAATATATCAAATAAAACGACGGAGCGCTTGCGATAAGCGTCTCCGTCGTTTTTTTTAACCGTATTCGATCTTCACGGCTAGGCTGCATTAATATCGCGAGCGAATTTCCTGTCGCATAAAGAAGTATATCGACGGCGCATATGCGCACCGACGACGATCCTCATGATGCTGGGTTTAACGTCTCCCTGCGCTGCGAATGCCGTTCCTGCAGGCCCGGGAGGGAGTGCGGTCAATAAGGCGGCCGTTACGGCAATTAAGGCTGCAAGTCTACGCTTGGTTAACAACATGGACAATGGCAGCAATCGGCTTAATGCAGCCGATGAGAGCGCTTAGCATATGAAGCACGGATGATCGGAGGCTAGCCGCCGCAGACGGCCGCGCCGATCCGGGACGTTCCGTTCCACGACGATCCGCCGGTGCGGTCTTCGGCTCTACAGAGCAGGTATACTTGGCCGTCCTTTGCGATAGCGGTGGGATTGAACACGTCTTTCGCTTCCCAAATATCTCCTTGCGGTACCAGTACCGGATTTTTACGGCATTTGCGGAACGGGCCTATAGGGAAAGTGACAGGATAGTCAGGGAAGTCGATTTCGTTCATTGAGCCCTTCTCCTCCGAACGTACGGGCATAGATCGCTTCGGTAAGCAAATACGACAAAGTCGATTCGGCTCCGCAATTGTCATTGCGTCCGCTAGCCGTCAAGCCGTCGCAGCAGCTGCCATCCTTCGGATCCGCGAGAGAAGCGCCCGCGTCATTCCGGCCGTGGAACCAGTCGCGGCATGCGGCAATCAAGGCCAGGTGCTCCTGACGTTCTTTGACGGCATATGCCTGTTCGGCGGCAAGAGCCAGCTTCATGACATCCAGCGGCTGCTGGTCCCAAATCGCCCGGTCATCTGGCGTACACCAGCCGCGATTGCCAATCGGGCGAATCCAGCCCTGCGGGCTCGGAGCCGTCATCCGTTCGGCCAAGAAGTCCAGCAGCGCCAGGCCTGTCTCCAAGCTGCGTGTATTCCCGGTCGTCGCGAACGCTTGCAGGAGGGACCAGGGGAGTACGCCGTTGCCGTAAGTCATGACCGGCTCCAGCCAGTTCCAATCCGGGCGGGCATTCTCCTCAAATAACTGAAGGAGCCTTGACTCGAGCTCCGCCATATACGCGGTACAGCGGCAGCGGATTTGCTCCCGGAGCGAGGCGGAAATGCCGGGTAATCGTCCTTGCCGTTCGCTGCGGATGAGCAGGGAGCAGGCGGACAGAGCGTACGCCCATCCCCTTGCCGCGGTTATCGATTCGATATGGGGAAGTCCGCGCAGCAGCAGCTGTTCGGCCGCCAGACTCAATCCCGCATGGCTGCAGGCGCAGGCTGCTGCCCACAGGGCGCGCCCGAGGCAATCGTCCGAAGCTTGCTCCGGTTCGGGAGTGCGGTCATAATAAAAATTGTTATGGAAGCTCCCGTCCTCTTCCTGCGCCCAGAGCAAGAACGCGGCATACGTTTCCGTCAGCCTTAGCAGCCGCATTCTGGATGCAGCTGCAGAAGGGTCGTTTCCGATGATCTCCAGCCAAGCAAGACAGGCCCATAAAGCGCGTGCGTTGTCGTCCGTCGTGTATCCCTCGCGGCGTCTTGGTATTCGCCCCAAAGCGTGCTCGAGCAGCCCCGTTCCGTCTGTAAGGCGCTCCAGGTGAAGAAAATTCGGATATTCCACGTTACGAGACATCGCGCTTCTCCCTGGTACCCGCAGCTGCGCGTACGGCTGCGCCGGCTTGCAGCCTGCCGCCTGCTACCCGATCGAACAGCTCGGCGTGCAGCTTGCCGATCTGAGGCCACGACATCGATCGGCCGATATGAGCGATACGCTCTTCCCATCGCTGCAACTCGGCAGAGTCCGAGAGCAGCGCTTGAATCCGCTCTCCCCATGCGGCTGCATCTCCGGCCGGAATCAGCAGCCCGGAATCGCCGCCGAGAAGATCTTGCGCATAACTGTAAGGTGTACTAAGCACGGGCCTGCCGAGGCCGACGGCATAGGCCAGCGTACCGCTCGTAATTTGCTGCATGCCGGGATACGGCGTCAGGTACAGGTCGCATGCGGTCAAGTAAACCGTCAGCTCCTGTTCGCCGACATATTTGTCGATCATCAAGACGTGCCGCTCCAGGCCGGTTTCACGGATGAGGCGCTGCAGCTCCTCGCGATAAGCTTCGCCTTCCTGTTTGCGCACTTCCGGGTGGGTTTGGCCGACGATGGCATATAGTACATTTGGAACCTTGTCCGCCACGGCGGGAAGCGCACGAATCACTGTTTCGAGGCCTTTCCCCCGGCTGAGCAGCCCGAACGTCATCAATACCTTGCGATCCGACCAGCCAAGCTTGTCGCGGTACCGGGAGCGCTCCTCCGGACGGGCTGCAGGAGCTCCGTGCGGAATGAAGACGATCTTGGATTTCGGGATGAGGTAAGCTTCCTGCAAATAGCCGATCGCCTTCCGGTTCATGACGATGATGCGTTCACTGCAGCGGGCGATCTGCTGCTGAATAGACCGGTACGGCTCCTGCGGCTGTTCGAATACCGTATGGAACGTCGTAACGAGAGGCTTCTTCAGCCCTTGCGCCAGCTCAAGAACGTAAGCGCCGGCCTCGCCGCCGAAGATGCCGAATTCATGCTGAAGAGAAACGACGGAGACGTCGCTTCGATTGATTGTTTCGGCCATTCTGCGGTAAGCCTCCGGCTGGTGCTTCGGGAGCAGCCAGTACGCCGAATCCTCCGGGCCTTCCGTCAGGCGTTCTTCGGCGCTCATCACTACGACAGGGTCGATGCCTTGTCGGCTGCGGGCCTCTCTGACGCTTTGGCGCAAATGATGCGTGTACGTAGCGAGGCCGCATTTTTGCGGAACATACGTGCTGATATAAGCAATTCGACTCATTGTGCAACCCCTCCCGGCAGTACATTCATAACCGCTTCATGCAGCAAATGTCCGGCGCCGAGCTCCAGACCGGAGCCAAAGATGCAGTGATTCAGCTGCGCTTCCCGATGTACTTTGCAGCGATCCCACAATATACTTTCCGAACACCGGACTTGGGCGCCGATCTCGCAGTCGTCGCCAATGACGGTGTACGGACCGATAACACTGCGGTCACCAATGCGCACGCGGTCGCCAATAAGCACCGGCGGCACGAATAAGACGCCGGAGCCGACGTCGGTATGCTCGCCTACCCATATCCCTTGTCCACGCTCCTTTTCTTTTAATGTCAGTGCGATTTTCCTGTCCAGCAGGTCCCGGTGAAGCTTGCGGTAACGATCCGTCGTTCCCATATCGAGCCAGTAGCCGCCGAGAAGGAATCCGAAGACGCCGCCGTGGCTCTCGATCAGCTGCGGAAACGTTTCTCTTTCAATCGAAACTTCCTGTTGGGCGGGAATAGAGGCGAGCGCCTTTTTCTCCATTACGTACAATCCCGCATTAATGCGCCTCGACGGAGCTTCGTGAAGCGAGGGCTTCTCGACGAAGCGGATAATCCTCCCCCGCTCGTCCTGCTCGACAACGCCGTAATGCGAAGGATGATCCACCTCCGTAAGCCCGATCGTAACGAGTGCGCCGGACTGTTCGTGATAATCCAGAAGCGGAACGATCGGAGAACGCAATATAATATCGGCATTCAGCACCAGAAACCGGTCGCCGAGAAGGGGCTCGGCGTTCTTGATCGCGCCGGCGGTGCCGAGCCGGGTTTGTTCTACTGCATATTGAATGCTAACGCCCCAGCGACTTCCGTCTCCGAAATAATGCCGAATAACGTCTTGAGAATGATGAACCGCCATGACGAAGTCCCGAATACCTTCTTGCTTCAAATGCAGCAGCACATGCTCCAGCCAAGGACGGTTTCCTACAAGCGCCATCGGCTTCGGCAAGCCCTCGGTAAGCGGTCGCAGCCGCGTCCCCATTCCACCAGCCAACAACAATGCTTTCATTTGCATCCCTCCACAAAAAAATATTGGAAATAAAAAAGGGAAGCCGCCGATCATAGTGGAACGCCCGGTAAGGTCATGGTTAACATGATCGAACTAGAGGTTTCAGGTATGATGAAAGCTTCCCGTTTATAACCGCATCTCGCGTAAGGAGCAATTTGGCACTCGTCGTTACCGTTTGCTAATAAAAATCATAATCAATACCGCTTTTGTTGCTCAAGCCCGATTTTGGGCCCTTTTCTTTCATTATCACAAAGAAAATGGGCATTTATTTCGAATTTAGCCGGTTTACTCACGCGCTATCTGCAAGACGCTTGTTGATTCTCGGCAATAATTGGCTATATTAGTAAATGGATTGGCACTCAAGATAACAGAGTGCTAACAACTTCAGCGGCAAGGAGGAAGTTTATCATGTTGAAGCCTTTAGGCGATCGCGTGGTCATTGAACCGCAGCAACAGGAAGAAACGACCGCCGGCGGCATTGTCATCCCGGATAAGGCAAAGGAGAAGCCGGTGCGCGGTACCGTTATCGCGGTAGGGCGCGGCCGTATGGAGAACGGTCAGGCCGTTGCTCCCGAAGTGAAGGTCGGCGATGTCGTGATGTACAACAAGTATTCGGGAACGGAAATCAAGCAGGATGGCAAGACGTATCTGGTCATGCGCGAATCCGATATTTTAGCGGTGCTGGTACCGTCTGCAGAGAAGGAGCTGGTTGCCAATGGCTAAGCAATTGCTGTTTAACGAAGATTCCCGGCGGGCGATGCTGCGCGGTGTCGATACTTTAGCGAATGCGGTGAAGGTTACCCTTGGTCCGAAAGGACGCAATGTTGTTTTGGAGAAAAAATTCGGCTCTCCGCTCATTACGAACGACGGCGTTACGATCGCCAAGGAAATCGAGCTGGAAGATCCGTTTGAGAATATGGGCGCCAAGCTGGTCAAAGAAGTGGCGACCAAGACGAACGATGTCGCGGGCGACGGTACGACGACGGCAACCGTGCTTGCCCAAGCGTTAATTCGTGAGGGCTTGAAAAATATTACTTCAGGCGCCGATCCGATGGCCATGCGTAAAGGGATCGGCAAAGCTGTCAGCGTCGCCGTCGAGGAAATTCGCAAAATCGCCAAAACGATCGAGCAGAAGCACGAGATCGCTCAGGTAGCGGCAATCTCCGCAGCTGACGAAGAAGTCGGTCTCTTGATCGCCGAAGCGATGGAGAAGGTCGGCAAGGACGGGGTTATTACCGTTGAGGAATCGAAAGGGTTCTTGACAGAGCTCGAAACCGTGGAAGGGATGCAGTTCGACCGCGGCTACATCTCGCCTTATATGAGTACGGATTCGGATAAGCTGGAAGCGGTGCTGGAAGATCCGTACATCCTGATTACGGAAAAGAAGATTTCCAGTATTCAAGATCTGCTGCCTGTTCTGGAGCAGGTGCTCAAAACCGGCAAGCCGCTGCTGATCATAGCCGAGGACGTGGAAGGCGAGGCGCTCGCCACTCTCGTTGTGAATAGGCTGCGCGGAACGCTTAAGGTGGCTGCCGTGAAAGCTCCGGGCTTCGGCGATCGCCGCAAAGCGATGCTGCAGGATATCGCCGTTCTGACCGGCGCGCAGGTGATCAGCGAAGAGCTCGGACTGGATCTGAAGAAGGCGCAGCTGGAGCAGCTCGGCCGCGCCCGTCAAGTGAAAGTGACGAAGGAAGCGACGACCATTGTCGACGGCGCCGGAGCGAAGCAGGATATCGGCGCACGCGTACAGCAAATCAAACGGCAAATCGAGGAAACGACGTCCGACTTCGATCGGGAGAAGCTGCAGGAGCGCCTTGCCAAGCTCGGCGGCGGCGTTGCCGTTATTAAAGTCGGAGCCGCTACCGAGACGGAGCTGAAAGAGAAGAAGCTGCGGATCGAGGATGCGTTAAACGCGACTCGCGCAGCGGTCGAAGAAGGGATCGTCGCCGGTGGCGGCGTCGCTCTCGTCAGTGTAACAAAGGCAGTAGGAGACATTCGTACCGACAATGTCGATGAAGCGACCGGCGTGAACATTGTCCTGTGCGCTCTGGAAGCTCCGCTGCGGGCCATTGCCGCCAATGCCGGAATCGACGGCTCCGTCGTCGTTGAACGAATCAAGAACGAGCCGGCCGGGGTCGGTTATAACGCCGCTACCGGCGAATGGGTCAACATGATCGAAGCGGGCATCGTCGACCCCGCGAAGGTCACTCGCTCCGCCCTGCAAAATGCGGCTTCCGTTGCGGCAACGTTCCTGACGACTGAATGCGTCATCAGCGACAAGCCGGAACCGAAGAAGTCCGGCAGTGCCCCCGCACCCGATATGGATATGTAACCAAAGTTATATTACCGCTATGTGCCGGCCCGAGATGGGCCGGCTTTTTTTATTTATCCGCTGAGTAGCGGATATCGAACTTTATCGGCATTCCGTATGATATCCCGGCAGGATCGTGGTATGCTTGGAGTAAGTCAAATATTACGCATGTTGACAGGAGGCTCCGCTATGGAAGCAATGCTGATCGTCTTGATCGTTATGGTTGCTGTTATCATTGCCTTTAATGCCGCCAACCGGAAGAATAGCGCTTCTCCGGCTTCCCGCCGTCCTGTGCGGCGTCCCGAGTTCGTTCCTTACGACCGCTCGAAGCTGCCGCCCCGGCTTGGCTTGCTTCACGGGGTGCCGCTCGCGGACACGGAGAACCGCCTGCTGCAGGCATTCGACGATGCATTCGGCAATCGGGTCGTGGAGCGGATGCTGGACCGTTATCCCCGGATGAGTGTCGATGAGGCGGAGTGCCGGCTGTTTGAGCTGAAGCGATATTTTCTGATGGGCGCATTGCTTAGAAGCACGCCGATGTTCTCCGACGAAGTGGACGACGTGTGGCATGAGATGCTGATGTTTACCCGCGAGTATGAACGATTCGGCCAGTCGTTTGTCGGTGCGACGATCCATCATGCCCCGCATGCCGGGAAGACGGAAATGCCGGGGGAGAGAGCGTGGTTCGATTGGCTCTATGCCCATCTGTTCGAAGCGACGCCGTATAGTTCGCGGCTGTGGCACGGGTTTTGCCGATACCCGATGGACCGCGGCCAGCTGAAGCTGCTGGCGGAAGGGGATCCTGCCGAGCTGCGCCAGAAGTATTTCCACGCGGAGCGGGCAGATGCGTATCCCGATATCGGTATGACGATCGAGCGGCTGATCCGTCAGGCGAAGGAGGAGCTTCGTTATGCGGGTGAGCAAACTCATTTTGAGAGAGAGCAGGCTGTTCCGGATTATGTAAGCGGGGCGCTGCTCGGCGTCAGCGCGGCGATGCTGTTCTATTCGATGTCGGACAGCGGCAGCTTCGAGCAGGGAATGGAGCAGGTGCTCACGCCGGAAGAAGAAGAGCAGCTTCGGAAGAACGAAGATACGTCATCCGGATGCAGTTACTCGTCGTGCTCATACGGCTCCTCCGATGATCAGGGCGGGCGGGACAACGACGGCGGACGGGGCGGGGACGGAGGCTATGACAGTGGCGACAGTGGCGGCAGCGGTGGCAGCGATCATGGTGACGGCGGTTCAAGCTCCTGCTCATCCTCGTCCGGATCTTCTTGCGGTTCAAGCTGCGGAGGCGGAGGAGATTGAAAATAGTTCCATATACCTATTAAATTTATAGAAAAATAAGATGGAAGTATGATAACATTTCAAATGTGCATCGTTTATCTTAGACATAGCAGAGAATACACCATTTGACACAATTCGATGATTCTCGAAAGGGCAAACCAAGCGAAAGCTTGGGACGCAAAGCTACAGGGGCTTCCGCGGAATTTGCGCCATGCCAGCCAGCTGCCGAAGGAACGGGTCTTTAGAACCTTTCCTGTCGGAACAGGCAAGGTTCTTTTTGTATGGTTATTTACAACTTTAGAGAACGGGGGGATCGTTCGCGTATGGATCAAAAGATTCGCATGGACGGGTCCGAGAAGGAGCCGAAGCTGGTCATAGACGGCGAACAGTATTTGCTGCACGACCGCTGCTGGGACATCGAAATCGTGACCGGAAAGCTGTTCAGCATTTTGACGTTTTATTGGAAAGGCGAAGTGAAGCTGTCGATTCGCTACGAGCAGAAGAGCGAATCGCTGTGGACGAAGCTGGAGGCGTTCCTGCTGAGCGCTTACGATTATTTACGGTCGGCGTCCGCGACGTTGTCGAATCGTTACGCTGTGTAATAGGAAATATGGCGGAAGCCGGCAGCCCGATATTCGGGAAGCCGGCTTTTTCGACATGGAAATTTTGTCGTTGTCAGACGGCTTGGGGGCGACTTATAATAGAGTGAGAGAGTTTATACATAGGTCTTTGGAACTATTAGGAGGAAAACCATGAGATTAATTACTAGATCTGACTTCGATGGTCTTGTATGTGCAATGCTGTTCAAGAAGCTGGGGATGATCGACGATATGAAATTCGTCCACCCGAAAGATATGCAGGACGGTCTGATCGAAGTGACGTCGAACGACATTCTTGCCAACGTGCCTTACGTTCCGGGCTGCGGCTTATGGTTCGACCATCACGCCAGCGAGCTTACCCGCGTCGGCGAGAAAGTGCAATTCGAAGGAGAAACGCGCATTGCCCCGAGCGCGGCGCGTGTCGTATACGACTACTACGGCGGCCGGGACAAGTTCGGAGCGGAGCTGGACGATATTATGGCCGGCGTGGACAAGGCCGACTCCGCACAATTTACCCGCGAAGATATATTAAATCCGAAGGGCTGGGATTTGCTCTCGTTTATTATGGATGCGAGGACGGGACTCGGCCGTTACCGCGACTACCGGATCAGCAACTATCAGCTGATGGAGGATCTGGTCGATCACTGCGCCAAGCTGACCTCCGAGGAAGTGCTTGCGCTGCCGGACGTGGCAGAGCGCGTGAAGCGTTACTTCGAGCTGGACAAGGAGTACCGCGACATGCTGCTGAAGCATACGCGGACAGACGGCAATGTGATCGTTACCGATCTGCGTGACGTCGATCCGATTTTCCCGGGCAACCGGTTCATGGTATACGCGCTGTTCCCCGAGCAGAACATCTCGATCTGGGTCGTGGATGGACGGGCGAAGCAAAATTGCGTGTTCGCCTGCGGCCACAGCATCCTGAACAAGACGTCGAAGACGAACATCGGCGAGCTGATGCTGAAGAACGGCGGCGGCGGCCATCATGCGGCGGGTACGTGCCAGGTGCCTTACGAGCAAGCAGAAGAGACGCTCCAGTCGCTGATCGGGTCGATGAAGCGGGACGGGTAGCAATTATCTAAGTATTGGTGAGCCTGTGGGTGCACGGAAACGGTGCATGTACAGGCTTTTTTTGTGTATAGCCAGGAAATTAAAGATCAACCTTTCTGTGGATGGGCATCTTTGCCACGAAAGGGGCGGCAGGGACGGTTTGAATTCAAACCAAAATCAGATGAGCTAGCTGTTCGCAATAATCTTGTTGTATGCAGGCAGGTATTTATGGCTGACCGCGTTTCTTGCTAACCATTTTAAGCGAATCCGTCGAATAATCCCGGAAAGGAGCAGGGAGTTCGCAACAAGGACCGAAAGGGCGTTGTTGGAGGCGGAAAGGAGCGGGGAGTTCGCAACAAGGGCCGAAAGGGCGTTGTTGGAGGCGGAAAGGAGCGGGGAGTTCGCAACAAGGACCGAAAGGGCGTTGTTGGAGGCGGAAAGGAGCAGGGAGTCCGCAACAAGGACCGAAAGGGCGTTGTTGGAGGCGGAAAGGAGCGGGGAGTTCGCAACAAGGGCCGAAAGGGCGTTGTTGGAGGCGGAAAGGAGCGGGGAGTTCGCAACAAGGACCGAAAGGGCGTTGTTGGAGGCGGAAAGGAGCGGGAAGTTCGCAACAAGGACCGAAAGGGTGTTGTTGGAGGCGGAAAGGAGCGGGGAGTTCGCAACAAGGACCGAAAGGGCGTTGTTGGAGGCGGAGAGAAGCGGGGAGTTCGGGGGGCGTCACCTCGTATGCCAAGGCGGAATTGGAAGTGACGAGTTTCCAATAGCGGCCTGAAGCCAAACAACCGGCAGCCCTGACACGACGGTGCGCACCGTAGGCTGCCGGTTGTGCGCCGGGTTACTTCCGCGGCGGCAACGGGCCGAAAAATTGATGAAAGTGCGTTTCGATGCGGCCGTTGAACAGCTTCCGGTTTTTGTCCGAGCGGCGGCCCATATAATGCTCCAATTGGCGCGCCGGCGAGATGACGAAGGCCGACCACGTCGGCAGCCGGTCGTAGAGGCGCCCGAGCTCGCGCAGGGCGTGCTCGGCCTCGCTCTGATCGCCAAGCCGTTCCCCGTAGGGCGGGTTGGTGATCAGAGCGCCGTAATCGCCGCGCGGCTGCGCTGCGGCGATATCGCTGACGCGGAAGCGCAGCTCCCGCGCGAGCCCCGCCGCCTTGGCGGCGGCTTCGGCGACGTCCACCGCGGCGCGGTCGACGTCGCTGCCGGCGATGTCCAGCGGAACATCGTCGCGAACCGCGTCATACGCCTCCTCGCGGGCCTGGTCCCACAGCTCCTCGGGGAGCCTGTCCCACGCCTCGGAGGCGAACGTGCGCCGCAGACCCGGCGCGATATTCCAGCCGATCAGCGCCGCTTCAATCGGGATCGTGCCGGATCCGCAGAACGGATCGTACAGCGGCCGGTGCGGCTGCCAGCGCGACAGCTGCACAAGCGCGGCTGCCAGCGTCTCCTTGAGCGGCGCTTCGGTTACGAGCTTGCGGTAGCCGCGCTTATGCAGGCTCAGACCGGTTGTGTCCAGCGTCAGCGTAGCGATATCGTTCAGCAGGGACACTTCGATCGTATAGCGCGGCCCCGTCTCGGCGAACCAATCGCCGCCGCCGTAATGACGCTTCATGCTGTCGACGACCGCCTTCTTGACGATGCCTTGGCAGGCCGGCACGCTCGACAGCTGCGATTTGTGGGAGCGCCCCTCTACCGGGAACGCCGCATCCTCGGGGATCCATTCATGCCAGGCAAACGCCTTCGTTCCTTCAAACAGTTCATCGAAGGTGACGGCCCGGAACTGCCCCATTCGAATCAAGACCCGATCCGCCGTGCGCAGCCACAAATTCGTGCGGGCAATCGCCAGCTCGTCGCCCCGGAATACCACTTTACCGTTCTCGACCGTCTGGTCGGTATAGCCAAGCTCCTTTAATTCACGCGCCACCAGCGCTTCCAGCCCCATTGCGCAAGCGGCCACCAATTCCAGCTGAGCCAATGAATTCATCCTTCCGTGTGTGCTACAATAAAACTTAGTATAGGCGAAATCCGGTAACGGAACAAGGAGGCCATGTCGAATGGAACAACAATCGTCGCCGCTGCCGACAGCGGAGCAATACGTAGATGACTTGTATGCACAGGATGAGCAGCTGGAGTTCGTGCTGCAATCGATAAGGGACAACGGAATGCCGCAAATTTCGGTAAAACGGGGATACGGACGGCTGCTCACGCTGCTTGTGAAAATGACCCGGGCCGGCAGAGTGCTTGAAATCGGCGCATTAGGCGGGTACAGCGGCATTTGTTTGGCGCGGGGATTGGCGAAGGGCGGAACGCTGATGTCGCTGGAGCTGCGGGAGGAGTATGCCAAGCTGGCACACGAAAACTTGACGAAGGCGGGTTTCGGTAATACGGTGACGTATATGACGGGAGAAGCTCTACCGAACCTGGAGAAGCTGTACGCGCACAATGAGCGGTTTGACTTCTTCTTCATCGACGCGGATAAAGGCAACTACCCGAATTATTTGGAGTGGGCGATCAAGCTGGGAACGCCGGGGGCCATCATCATCGGCGACAATACGCTGCTGCACAACAAGGTGATGGATCCGGCCGAACAGGGCAACAACGTTCGGCGAATGCGCGAATTCAACCGCATGATGGCCGAAGATCCGCGGCTGGAAAGCGTTATGCTGACTGCCTATGACGGGTTGACGATCGCGAGGATCGTCTAAGGTCAGCCGTTATGTGGTCTGGCTGCAGGCGGCGGGGGAGGCGGCGGCGGATCGACGGCCGAAACCGGCTGCTCCGCGATCCGGCGCTGCTGCTCTTCCCGCAGCAGCCGGACGGCTTCACGGTGCTGGAGCGTACTCCAATATACGATCAGAAGCTCGGACAACAGCACGAGCACGACGACTTTTCGCCAATTCAGACGCATAGGCCACCGGCTTTCCAAAGGTTGATCCATCAAGGGCGTGTCGTATGAGCAGGACACAGCCCTATTTTACCATATGCAGTGTGCGGTTTGCTATCGCTAATCGTTGCTATTCCGCTCCGGAAGGCAGCTTTCGCACTAAGGTACGGCGTACCCAGAGCGAATTGAACAGAAGCAGTCCGGAGGCGACCGCAAACAGCCCTTGGATCGGCACGAATGACGATGTCGCCCCTCCGATGACGGGGCCGCTCATGTTGCCGAGGCTGAGTGCGCTGGAATTGAAGCTGTAGGACCGGCTTTCCATGCCGCCGGGGGTATGCTTGCGGATCAGCGCGTTGACGGTCGGCAGCAGACCGCCCATGAAGATGCCGAGCAGGAACCGAGCCGCCAGCAGCTGCCACACCTTCTGCGCCAGCGCTTGCGGAATAAAGGCGGCGGATGCGCCGATCAGCGAGATCATCAGGATCCGTTCGTGGCCGATCCGGTCGGCCAGCCTGCCAAGCAGCGGCGAGGCGATCATGTTGGAGAAGCCGGTTACGGAGCTGACGAGACCCGCGTAGAAGGCGAGATTGCCGCCGGGACCGTGAAGCTTCTCGACGAACAGCGGCATCAGCGGCATCGTGCAGAGCATCGAGAATTGGATGAGGAACGTGACTGCATATAGCGACGGCAGCTGCGGAACTTGACTCAGCTGTTTGAAGCTCTGCACGATGGATATCTTCGGCTTGGCCGACTGCTCGGCTTTATCGAATTTCTCCCTCACCAGCAGCATGGACAGGAAGGAAGCCGTGAACAACAGTGCGCCCGTTACATAGAAAATATTGCGAAACCCGATCGCGTCGGCGAGCAGACCGCCCAGGAACGGCCCCATAATCGTTCCGGCTACGGCGCCCGACTGCAGGGTGCCCATCGCGAAGCCCATCTTCTCCTTCGGGGTGTTGGAGGACATCAGAGCTACTGCAGCGGGGGCGTAGCCGGAGATCGTGCCGTTCAGCATACGCAGCAGCAATAGCTGCCATGGGTGTGTAGCGAAGCCCATCAGCACCATTACGGCGGACATGCCGAAGCCGGAGCGAAGCAGCATCATTTTACGGCCGTACCGGTCGGCGAGATTGCCCCAGATCGGCTGAGCGAGGAACGAGGTGACAAAGTTACCGGCGAATATAAGTCCGGCCCACGTCGCCACTGCATGCTCCTCCGTTATGCCCATCTCGCGGATGTAAAGCGGGAGGAACGGGATGATCATCGTCATTCCGCCGAGTACCATGAATTGTCCGAACCAAAGGACGATAAGGTTGATTTGCCAGCGTGCCATTGTGCGTATCTCCTCCAGTTTGATGTATATTTTTCCCGCATGCGGTTAACCTAGCCAAGGATGAAATTACCAAATTACACGGTGAAGCACCGGGGAGGACGTATTCGCATGCCGTTCGGCGCACATGAAACGATGGAAATCCACGAAATTTTGAACGAGAAAATCAACGCGATCAATCACTTCTCGCTGTACGCGCAAGCTGCACAGTCGCCGGAAGTGCGCGACCTTGTCCGCCGCCACCTCCATGCGTGCATGGAGCATTACGATCAAATCGTCGGCTATACGCATGATTACAGTGCTGCGCAGGGCATGGGCAATCCGCTCGGACAGTTCCCTCAAGTGCAGCCGGAGCAAATCGTGTACGGATTGGACAATCCGGCCCGTGTAGCGCCGCTTGTGCAGAACGGATTGAGCGATCAGCAAATTTTGATGGCGGTGCTGAACTGCCATAAGAACTCGGCAAAGAACGCGATGCATGCGTCGCTGGAGATCGCCGATCCGAACTTGCGTCAAATGATGATCAACAGCTCGGTTGCGGCGAACAATTTCGCCTACGAAGCGTTCCTGCTTATGAACCGGGCGGGCCAGTACCAAGTTCCGACGATGCACGATCACACGGCCAAAACGTATCTCCACACGTATATGCCGTCGCAGCAGCAATAAATTAGTCAGGCTGCAGGAACAAAATAGCCGTCCGACGGTTTCGCGTGCACGTTCGCGATCTGAACTGCACCCCGTCAAGTAGACAGCACAAAAAATAAAGATCTATGAAGCGGCCTTAGCC
>NZ_JBHLWN010000030.1:0-44036 GCF_042432825.1 Paenibacillus chartarius
ACACCATCACCTACCAGAAGCTCACATCATGACCTTAGCGGAGCTAACTTGATATTCAAATTCTTAAAAATAAAGTACTTGTTTTATCAATTTAAATGCGCACTCATTGTGCCTCTTTCATTTCAGTATTCGACTAATTTCGATAAAATGGGAGGGATTTATTACCTACAATAGAATTAATAAAGAAGACATTTGTAGAATTGGTACTATTAGTATTTGAAACTTGGCTGATCGCTCAATCGGATTAAACAAAGGAAGTGGAATAATGAGTTCAACTGACGTAAAACATTCAATTGCCGGTTTTTATTATCAGGTTATGTTAGCTTGTAAAGAACTGGCACTCTTATTAAACATGTCAACATCAGACGAAAGTTATGTCGCTGTAGAATATGGGGCCGATGTAAGGATATACGATGATAAAGATATCCGAATGGAGGCCAAATTTTATAATGACAATACATTTACAAGGTATAAAGAGGCTATTACGCATAGCATCTATAATTTCTTTGTTTCATTTAAGGGATCTACGTCTCAGGTGAGATATCGATTTAAATGTAACGTGCCGGCGAACGTCAAAGACTTACAATTTTTCGGCGGATGGATAACACCCACTGAAATTACTGAGAAAGTTAAATACATAAAAGAGTGTTTCGTATATGAGTCAGTTGGAAGAGATCCCATTAAAGATGGTGAATTTAAAAGCTTCCAAATGTACTATGACTCCATGTATCCAAAAAAGAAAAAACCGCATTATAAACAAGCCCTTATTAAGCATTTAGCTGCTCAGTCTGATCCTGCAGAATATGTAAAGTACATTATTCCAAGCTTAATATTTGATGATCCCGAGTTAACAAGATTTATTCAACAAATCGATTTTGATTTCCCACAAGCCAAGGTATCTAAGTATGAGTCCATTGCGAATTTAAAAAACTCAATAGATTTGGAACTAACAAAATATAATGGAAGCCTCACTGCTGAAGAAAGGAATAAAATAATGCTTCTTCTGCTTGAGGCGTTCCTTGATTCAACTGTGACAGCTGACTCGAATGTGAGAACAATAAAACTTGCTGATTGTAAAGCAATTATCGCAAATCATCAAACACAACCTTTGAGGCATTTTTATAAAGAAGAATATCAAGAGCTGATTAAAGAAATTGAGCAAGAACTTTCTGATTATGAATACATATTAAGAAAGAGTGAGTATAGCGAATATGTTGATGACATTATGTCTATCCTGATTGGCTTAAAAGAACAACTTCACTCTGAAATGGATCAGTTTGGTGCCGATAAGGTGTTAAGACGTTTTGTTATGGCGAGACGGTCATATCCACTTGAGGTTATGCGATTGTTTCAGTCTATTACAGAAATGATGGTAAAGACTAACAGGCACGATGAATCAGCAAGTGTTGTTGATGTTGAGCATCTAAATAACATGCAGATTGGTGAGAAGTTACGTTTCTCACTTCGTACTCTCCCCGCGGCTAGATCGGCTCGTTCTGATGCTAATCTAATTATGAATAATTTTATTGATCATACCCAAGAAAACTTTGAAATGTCGAAGGCAATGGGCGGAGAAACGATTATTTTTGATACCGATAGCGATATCTGTCAATTACCACTAGATCAGATCAATAATACAATAATAGATATTTATAAAGTCAAGGACAATAAACAGCACCAAGAGTTTTATAAATCGTTTCGATACAGGTGTACGAAATGCTTAAAGTTATCCTTTATGGGCAAGTGCCCGTTTCTTCAAGAGTTAAAGGGGGATTAGTGTTTTGGAGCAACTAGCAAAATTGTTGGAACTCAGCGATATCCATATGTTTGAAGAACTAAATGGTGCATTCGTGTGCAATCTAAATCAGGATAAAGTATTGATCATAAAAAAAATTACGATGCTCGAAGAGGTTCAAGAGTTGGTTTACACACTTCCACGGCTCAAAGAAAAACTACGAGAAAGTATTATCAATATTCAAAATACGGCGGAAGTTGAAGATTTACACCTCTCAAAGTTTCTATGGGATATGTATGTAATTGGCTTACATCATATCGAGCACGAGGAAGAGAAATTCAATGAAATAGATGTTGCAAAATTTCAACGAAATCGATTTGTGGCCCGGAAAATCATCATTGAGTATACGGACGATGAAGAACTAAAGGCCCACTTTGATCAGCTGGTGCTTCCAGAAAGAACTTTAAACAAACTTTTGCAAACGTATGTTAATCAAGGATCTGATTATCAGCCGGAAGAAATTGAAGGGCTACTTTCAAAAATAAATGAGATCGTAAGGTAGGTGAGTAGTCATTGTATCTAAGTGAAGTGAAAATCAAAAATTTTCGGGGCTATGGTGAAAATCCCAATCGTTCTGATCATTATTATATCTTTGACGAATTGGACAGTCCTTTAGTTGTATTTCATGGCTTTAATGGTCATGGTAAGACGTCATTCTTTGAAGCAATCGAATGGTGTTTGACCGATACTGTCGCTCGTCTAGAGCGGCTTTATAAAGCAGATCACGGTGGGGCATATACAGCCAATGATTTAAATCGAAGTCATTATTTAAAATTCTCTGCAAGCGTTTCAAACCAAAGAAGACGCCCTGTCGAAGAACGGGAAGTGGTTGTTGAGCTCTTATTCGATAACGGAACACGAGTCATTAGAAGAAGTAACAGTCGGATTTTATCGATTAGCGACAGCTCAGATTATGATTCTAGCCTTGAATTTATTGAGAAAGGTAAAGAACCAAAGAATATTAGCAATAATGAGCTGTTAGAATACTTTGCTACGAGATCAAATGATGGCAGTAGTTTTATCCGAGCTCACGTATTGGCTCAAGAAGGCATCACTGATTTTGTAAGAAAAACATCTCCTGATGAACGAAAATCTTTGTTCATGCGTTACTTGCAACAAGAGGGCCTTTCTGATCATATTGCACGTTTGCGGCTTTACTTGAACGGGGGCAACGTTTTAAGTAGAAAAAAAACAGAGCACGAAGGAAAGAAAACTGAACTGAATTCGCAACAGCAGAAGATTAATGGATTTTTGCAGAATATAGGTTATGCTGATTTTGAAAGTTACAAGACTCAGTTTCATGTATTGTTTGTTCAACTTTTACCTTTTGTAAAACGGGCATCCCGGTTTTCAAATCTCTCTATAAATTTACTTATACATGAAGGTGTGTTTGAAGCAACAGATTATTCAAAATTACTTCAAAGTGCCGCTCAAGTATACGAAAAGGCTGTAACTGAAAAGGGAAAATTACAAGCGCGGCATGCGGAACTCCAGACAATAAGAGGTCATGTGAAATCTCTTGATTTTTTATATCAAGCAGAACAATGGATTAGAAAAAGTAACCATGCTCGTTCTTTGAAGGATGGGGACATTGAGGGACTTCAAAAGACAACCGAGGAAATAGAAAGACACAAATTGCTTGTCGAGCAATCAAAAAGAGCGTCAGCAGACCAACTTAGTAAGGTTATTGGGTTTGAACAGCTGTTCGACTCAATTTCAGATCAAATAGATAATACAAATAAAAATATTAATTTGGATGTGTGGAAAGCAATTAGAGATGGTTTTGATCGTTTGCGACTTTTTGAGCAAGAGTTTCAGGAGATAATCGAGCAGGAAGGATTATCTGTCCCTGTGCATGATGAAGAAAAGTTATCGTATTGGCAAACACATTTTGTCTCGCTTGATGGTGAACGTCAACAAATAGCTGACAACATAAGAAGCACTAATGAAAAGAAAAACAGCCTATCTTCATTAAATAGTCAGTATAAACACATGTTAAATCAAGTTAAAGAGTATATCCAAAACCATACCGAGTCTATTACCTCTTGTCCCGTGTGCTTGAATGAGGATTTTACATCAGCACGTTATAATAATGAACTTGGATTACATCCTGAAAGTAGCATATCCTTCAATATAACATCAATAATTGATAAAACCGTATCAAATGGAGATAAGGTTCTGGAAGCATTGTCTGACGAGGCGGCTCTACTGAACAGTAAAATTGTAGAACTTAATAGTTCGATCGCTATAGAAGTGATCGTACCACTAATTAGTTGGTTGCAGTCTGTTCGTGAAAAGTTTTTGGTTTGTTACCGCGAAGTTAAAAGCACTATAGAAAAGCAGCAAAGGGAGTCACGTACATTAGAGAACCAACTGATTGAAAGAGGCAGAGACGCTGAAGAACTTTGGGAAAGGCTTAGAGAATCCACAAGGGTATTGTTTGGTGATGACGTTGAACTAAAAAATATTAAAGTGGAAGCATTGGATAGTTTGATGGTAAGTAAAAGTCAATGGTTCGAGGGGAACATGCAAAAAATCGGTTTTGAATACGAGCCCAATCTGGAAGAGATAACAAGTAAAATATTATTAATACGCAACGAAAAAGAAGTTGCAGACTATTATCCAACTAACTTAGTTCAATTAGATAAGAATCAAATATCGAACAATCGCACTTTCTTAATGATCGAATTGTTAATCAAGCGACTCGATGATTTATTGAAACTTAGGGTTCCTGGTGAATATAACGATTTCTTCTCAAGGTACGAACAGTTGGATGCTGCGATAAGACAGCATACTGAAAAAATCGATTTAATCGATACATATCAACAACAAGTGAGACTTAAACATTTAGAGCTTGTTACTAAGCAAAATCAAATCCTTGGTGATCAATTACATGGACATCCTGTAATAGCCTGGGTATATAGTGCTATTAATCCACACACTCAATATAAGGATCTTAAGGTGATAGTTAATCATCAAGGCACTCATTTCACAAGTGAAGAAATTCAGAATAACCTATATTTAGACCAGATATTTAGTCAGGCACAACTAAATATTTTGGCTTTAAGTACCTTTATAGGGATTGGATTGACTCAACAGTATAGCAGTTTAGATCAACTATTCCTAGATGACCCAATACAAAGTATGGATGATGTGAATGTTTTGGCATTTATCGACGTACTAAGAGCTGTGTTGAATTCCGAATCAAACAAAAAACGGTTTATCATTTCAACTCACGATGATAATTTCGCTGAATTGTTAGCAGTTAAGATGAGAAACAAAAATGTATCGCAGTATTTTATTGAAGGTTATGGACCAGAAGGACCTGTAGTTAGAAAACATGATTGAGTCGAAATGGTAGGACGAATTAGTATATTGAGCGAGGATGCGGCAATATTTTGGACGGAAATTGCTGGTAAAGATACAGGCTAGATCAAATAAATAAAGTAACCCGTTCCCCACATATTGTAGGAATACGGGTTATTTTTTATTAACCATGACTGTCTCGGCTGAGCTGCATGGCTAGAAGAATTAAATCTCTGGCGAAAGCAGAACACATTTTGACAATATGTCAATTAGATTCTCAAGTGGAGTTAATTATTGAGTAAAGAATAATATGCTATTTATATTGATATTACAGCTAAAATGATATATTTTATTAGTAAAGATAAGAGTAATGAAAAATCTAGGAGAACATATTATGTTACTTTCTTCGGATGAAGTGTTCCAGATATTAAAAGACGCAGGGTTAACATCTGCAAAAGATAAACAGATTGTTCTCAGGTGGAAAAGAAATGGTTTTATAAAAGCTAAAATTGACTCTAGAAAAAAAGGAGTTTGGTTTGAAGAAAAAGAAGTAAAGAAATTCATTAATAATAGAAAAGGGGCAAGTCAAATTGAAATACTTGAAATGGAAATTGAGAAGTTGAGCAAAAAAATAGATGAAGAGAAAAAAACAAATCAAAAACTGGTGGAGGAAATTGAGTTTTTAAGGGAGAAAGTGCATGAGAATCGAGAAGATAACAGTAAGCATAATGAATATATAAATAGCGAATTAATAGATCTTGATGAGTTTAATCTTGATAGGTTAATAACTGGAATTAGCAAAAATAATCTCATTCCGACTGAATTAATTAATGAATTGGATTCTTTTGAAAATGTTATATTATCAATGCGTAATAGGACTGAACAATTTAAAGAAAACAGTCCAAATGAGTCCGGTTATAAATGGGCTGCAACACTTGGTGACTTAGCATTAAATAGAATCACTAAAATAAAGGGACAGATAAATAATTTATTAGAATAGGATTTATATACATGTGTATATATTGTGATGAATCGGGAGAAAATCTTTATCTTAATTGAGAATTAACATGTATATACACATTTTGTACACGTATTAAAAAATGCTCGTAATAGGAAAGCCACCCGGAAGGGCAATGTCATTTATTATTTTCAAATATAAACATAAAATGTCGTTGAGTTTGAACATAAATGTTGCTGGCCCGTGCCTTGATGGTACGGGCTTTTCCTGCTTTATCATTCGTTCTAACGTGGGCTAAGTAGCTAGTTCATGACCTCTCATTGTCAATTATCAGTTGGCAAAGTTCCAAATGAGTGTGCAAACAAAGTGGAAGCCCCGGTTCAAGTGCATCAGCATCATCTCTTACAGCCCGGCCAGGAAAGGGATTGCCATGTCGGCAATTCGTCGGTGCCCCTCACCGTTCGGATGCAGGCCGTCCGACGTGAAGACGGGCAGCGTCAACCGGTTGAACCCGCTTTGCTCGTACAGGTTCAGCACGGGCAGCGCTTACAGGCGTCCGATCTCTACGATGGCTGCCACGTAATCGTACAGCCGGTGTCCGGCTGCGTTCGTATAGAATATATCATATCCGTCCATATCCCGCTGCGCGGTGTCCAGAGATTGAGCCGGCAGCGCGGATTGACCGTTAAGATGTGCTTAATGAGAGTGGCATACGCTCCGTTAAAGGTGTAAATATCGGTGGAGCCTAATTCGCCGAGCGGTTTGTCCAAGCGAAAATCGTTGACGCCGGCGAAGACGGTGACGCAGTCCAAACCGGTAGCTATCGATTTACCGATGCGGGTCGTAGCTCCGTAGTCGCGGTCGCCGCCGGCGGTCATCGGGCAACCGCCTTTGCCGTAATTGTTCACTTGAGCGAAGCCAAGAACCGCTTGCACGAGGGGCTGGTAGCCCCCCGCTGCCGTTATGCTGTCGCCGAGAGTTCCCCATGTTTTCCCTTGCCACTTGGCTGGCATTGCAAGTCCTCCTTGCTTCACTTGCATTCGTCGTCGAAGGTGACGGCGCTTACCGCTGCGAGTGGTACGGGACTTGCTTCGCCCGGACGCCCGCCCAGCCATGCACCTTGCTCGATCAGTTTGCGCTGCAGCTCGCGGACCGGTACCTCGCGGAAGCCGCAGTCGGCTTCGGCCGCCATGGCTGCTGCCGTGCCGGCGGCTTCCCCCATCGCGAAGCAGTTGGGCATGACGCGAAGCGAGCCCTGCACCGGACGGTCGGAGGAGACCGAGCGACCCGCCACGATCAGATTGGACTTGCCTTGCGGCAGCATGCACCGATACGGCACGCCGTGCGATTCGCCCTTCGGCAAATGCTTGATCGTCATCGTGCTGCCGGCGTTCGCCAAGTGAATATCGATATAGTAGGAGTTACGTGCGATATCGTCCTCAAACGTTCGCATTGACAGGAAATCTTCGACGACGAGCGTATAATCCCCGACAATGCGGCGAGTTTCGCGAATGCCGATCTGATCGCCGGAATGAACGAGGTGAATGTGCTCGAAGCCAGGTACGTATTGGCGCAGAAAACGGATTTGCGTGTCGATCAGACGGCGTCCTTCGATAGCGGCGCTGGTTAAGCTTGCCGCGTTCGTGCCGTCCACGCCGAAAATATGGCCGAAATTAAACCCGACCACCGAGTCCGTTATCCAAGCCATTCCCGATATTCGTTTGCGTCCTTCCGGCAGATCGCCGTTCTTCTGGGCTTCGATAACGAGTCCTTCCAGCTGCGGGTGCTCGCCGGTGTTCTCAAGAAACTGGTGAAAGCGTGCTCTGTCGGCCCCGGTCACGACGTAGCACATCGTGCCCGGCTGTAGCTCGCCGGAATCGCCGCCGATATGGAACGGAACGCCTGCGAGAGCGGCCAAGTCCGCATCCCCCGAAGCATCGATGTACAGCTTGGCCTTGACTACCGAACGTCCGGATTTATTGCTGATCACAAGCCCGTCTATGCGTTCGCCTTCGAGCAGCACTTGATCGGCTACCGTATGGAACAGCACCTTGGCCCCGCTGGCGAGCACGGCATCGTCGTAAACGCGTTTGAGCGTCTCAACATCAATCGGCACCCAATCGAGCTGATCCTTGTATCTGTTCAGGAAGCCGTCGCCGGCAGCGTGTTTCATCTTCTCCAGCAGTTCGAGACCGATACCGCGAATGACCGGCTTCTCGCCGTCCGTGTACGGACAGAAGGCGGGTACCAGCGCGGCTGTTCCCATACCGCCCATATATCCGCGCTGCTCGATCAGCAGCGTATCGGCGCCGCTCCGGGATGCGGAGATGGCAGCGGCTACGCCCGAGGCGCCGCCTCCTACAACGACGACGTCCGGGGTATGGCTTACGGGCAGCTGCTGGGCCGGAATCGTAACGGCCTGAAGCGCTTCATTTCTCATACATAACGCCCTCCTGGTTCGAAAGATTGTTAAGCTGTTAAGGTTCATTATAGCCGGCTGATGGGGAGGAACTAGTTTCACTTTAGTTTCACTAAAAAATGAAATCATGGTACGATGAACGCAACATGAGGATCAACGGAGGTGCGCCCGAACATGCCGATCCGCAAACAAGCGACGCTGCGAACGATCGCCGCCGAGCTCGGCTTGACCGTTCAGACGGTGTCGAAGGCGCTTAAAGGTAAGCCCGGTATGTCCGAGGCGACCCGGCAGCTGGTTGTCCAAACCGCTGTTAAGCAGGGCTACTATACGAAGGAACAAATCCGCAGCCTCCGGTTCGAGCATATTGCGCCTTACCCGAATGAGCGATTGCGTTTCCTGCTGGTGCAGACTAAAGAAGGGGCAGTCTACAATCGGCTGCTTCTGCAAGGGCTGCACGATCGCTTTGCGTCTTTCGGCCATCGGATCGAGCTGCTGCCGCTGCCGCGCAACATCAAAACGGAGGACATGCCCGGTTGGATCGAAGACAGCGGCATCGCCTATTCGGACGGTATCTTTATCTCCCCAGGCTTGACGCCGAAAGCGTGGGAGCCGCATTTGTTCGGGCTGCCTTTGCCGCGCATTCTGCTCAGCTTTCCACCGAACGGGGTGAAGATCGACAGCGTTATTTGGGACGTATACGAAGCGGCGTTTCAATCGGTCGCCTATTTGCGAAGCTTAGGGCACGAGCGGATCATGTATGTAGGGGACGTACATCTGCATCCAGGCTTCATCCTGCGCTGGCAAGCGTTCTGCCACGCGATGAGCTTGTTCGGCGCAGAGGCCGAGCCGTCCGCTCATTCCATCAGCGAGCGAAATGCACATCCGAAGTGGCGCGAAGAGCTGCGGCAGCTCATGGTCCGGCACTCGCCGACCGCGATCGTTTGCGGCGTCGACAACGAAGTGAGCATTGTATACGGCATTTGCTGCGAACTGGGGTGGAGGGTACCCGGGGACGTATCGCTGGTCGGCTTCCTGAACGAGCAGCCGGATACGCTGCCGCTCTTTACCCGGCCGCTGCTGCCGATTCGCCAGACCGGCTACCGCGCGGCTGACCGAATGCTGTGGCGCATCGCGAATCCTACGCTGCCTTACGAGCATATTCGCATCCAGGGCGACTTCTGCGTCGGGCAGACGACAGCAGCCAGACAGCCTTATCAGTAAAGAAGGCCGGATGCTTCCCTCCGCGTTATCATATAGGGAAACGCTTGCAGGGCAAGGGGGCGGCCAACGTATGTATAAGCTGGTCATCGTGGACGACGAGCCGACGGTACGGCCGTGTATGGGAGTGACGCCGCCCGGCAGTCCGTTCTCCTTCCTGAGACGGACTGCCGTTGTTTTGCAGCCGGGAGATCCGCGATTTAACAAAGAAACAGCCGCTCGAATGAGGGCTGTTTCCGTGTTTTCGATTACTGCTGCAGTTCTTTGCCGCTCAAGGGAATAAGGTTCCGCACCCTGCGATCTCTCAGCCAAATGCCGCCCCACGCCAATACAGCCAAATACACCGGGAACAGCAAGTGGGTAAACAGTGGAGCATCCATGCGCAAGTGCGTCGCGATGACGCCGCCGAAGTATCCGGTGAGCAGAAGCACGCCCAGGAAGGAAGTGCGGGGAATTGCGTACAAAATCGTAGCCGCCAACCCCAGAATACCAATCACGGTAATATGATGCTCCGCAAAACCGAGGGTAAGGGTTCCTTCCACCACTTCCGGCGGCTTGACCAGCTTCATCACACTGTCCAGCAGCATGAATGCAATCGTCAGCCAGCTCATAATGCGCCCCGTCCATAAGCTCCCTTTCGAAATTCCGTTACCCATCTGATGATTCCCACCTATCTTTATTTTTTTATGACTTTATCTTATCACAATAGGGGGCGGTGCGCTTCTTATGAATTGCTATTTCAGCGCATCCATACCTGTCCCTTTATTAACTTTTTTTGTACAAGTGAGTACAAGTCCAAAGCTAAAGTAGGTCACGCATACGGCAAGAAAACAAAGGAGAGTCATCCAAATCGAGCTTGGAGCCCATACTCGAATGTAAGACCACGGCGTACCTCCAAGAAATAACTGCGGAACCATGAGGATAAACGTCATGAAGCCCGAGGCAATCAAGAAATGAATAATGAGCAGAACGATTCTCTTTCCGGTTAAGGGTGACCATTTCCGCTGATTACGAGATAGCTTCTTCAAGATGGTTAGCGATAGCCACAAGAAAAGACAGCCGAGGACAACGATGACCATACATGCGGCCGTTGCGTATTGATCTATCTTCTGGTAAATGTCCATTGGAGGTTCTTCGGCATCGTTCCCCTCCCATAAATCCATGATACCTTGGCCGATCGACGTCGTCATGCTCGTCTTCATATTGGCCAGCACCGCTACCCCAACTTGAGTATCGGGCCGCATAATGAAGTAAGATGAGTACGTTGGATTTGACCCCGCGTGCAGGACGTACTTCTTATCGTTCTCTTGCAGGATCCCCCATCCCAGAGCATAGCGCGTGTTGACATCGAGGGGCTCTACCGATTCATCAGGGATATGCGATTCGGTAATGAGCCGTTGATCTACCGAACGATCCGTGGCGGTTCCGAGCTGCGCATTCATCCATTTTCCCAAATCATTCGTACTGCTGATCAGATAACCGGCTGGTGAATTCCCCCGATACACGGGCGGTGTATAGGCATGCGCCTTTAAGAAGCCGATTTTATATCCGGCTGCCATAAGCGTTGAGTGGGTTTGCTGCGCTCCGACAAACGATTGTTTCATTCCTAGCGGGTCCAGAATATATTCCTTCATATACCGCTCATAAGATTTTTTGCTTACGGTCTCAATGATGAGGCCTAAAACATCATAGTTAATTGTCGCATATTCGAATGAGCTTCCAGGCATGCGGTTCAGCGGTTGGTCGAGCAATGTTTTGACCGTCAGCTCCATGGCGTTATCAGCCTGACTCTCAGGGATACGCGTGATGGTGTCGGAATTGATTCCGCTTGTATGGTGAAGAAGCTGATTTACAGTAATGATTTGCGGTTCGCCGTTATAAGTCAGCTCGAGCCAGGGGAGGTACTTCCTGACATCGTCGTTCCGGTTTACTAAGCCTTCCTTCTCCAATTGCAAAATGGCGAATGCAGTGAATGCTTTCGTGGTCGAGCCGATTTCAAATAACGTATCGTTATTGACCGGCTTTTTCGCTCTGACATCGGCGTAACCGAAGCTTTGTTGATAGACCGTCTTTCCTTTCTCCACAATTACAACAGAGCTTCCCGGAATTTTACCCGCCTTCATTTGCTCCTCGACAAAACGCTCGATCTTTTTCGTCGTCTCATTGGTTACTGGGCCTGTGACAGCTGACGAATAGGGACTCAACCCGAGCAAAATGACGATGACAGCGGCCAACAGGGTTGACAGTAATCTCATTTTCGATTCTCCTCGATTAAATTGATGCGGCTCGTTTGCCGAACAAGAATAAGTATAAAAGGCGATTTACACCGCATCCATCGATTCGAATGACAATTCCCTGTGTTTGCATAACGATATTGTCACCTGCGAAAAAAACGCTTCCAATTTTTGATTAATGAAATGACCTCACTTGTGCTAGTATTATCAAATTAAGGTTCAAATGGATGAATGCTGCATGTTGTCCTTCATTCCATCATCAATGCTTCCAGGGAGGGTCATATGAAAAAAACATCAATGTTCAGTCTGGCTTTGACCGCTACTCTGCTTATGGGAAACATGGTGTCCGCTGAGACGTATACTTCGTATACGGTGCAAAGAGGGGAAACGCTGTGGATGGTATCGCAAAAACTGAATAGGAGTCTTGCCGGTCTGTTGGCAGCGAATCCGCAAGTGAACCCGAACAACGTTTACGAAGGCTTGAAAATCAATATTCCGGCAGCGGAAACGCCCAAAGCGGACGTCCTGACGAATACAACAGCCTCTGCCTACACGGTTCAGCCGGGAGATCATTTTTGGCTCATCAGTCAGAAGTTCAATGTGAATTGGAGCCGTTTAGTCGCTGCGAATCCGACGGTGAATCCTTCCAATATGTTCGTGGGGCAGAAAATCAATATTCCGGCCGAGAGCACGATGTCCGTTACTACTGTTCAAGCACCGGCATATTTGGCGGACGGGAAATTTCCGTTGAAGCCTGGTACATACAACCCATTTGTGAATACATACGGGGACGGCCGATCGTATAACTCCGACGGCACCCAGCAGCGTCTGCATGAAGGCAACGATATGATGGCAGCCAAAGGCACTCCCGTGTACAGCGCTTATGACGGTACGGTCATAAACAAAGGCTGGAGCACCCTGGGTGGCTGGCGGCTGACTGTGAAAACACCGGACGGAAAAACAGCCTTGTATTACGCGCACATGTCGGCCTATGCCGCCAATATAGAGCTGGGAAGCTTCATTAAAAAAGGTCAGCTGATCGGCTATGTAGGGAATACGGGTTACGGTACGGAAGGTACCGAGGGCGCGTTTGATCCGCATTTGCACTTTGGCATGTATGATTTGACCAACGGATTTAAGCCCGTAGACCCCTACAATCATCTAAAATATTGGGAGAGGACTTCTCTAACGGCATCCTACTAATATATTCATTTACGCTGAAATCCGCTCTCTGGGCGGATTTTTGCTATGCAAATAGATTCAAGCGTACATGAGCCTGCTTCGAAAGGGCTGGAGCCCATACATACCGATGGTAGATCGTGGAGAGGATAAAGCTATAATTGATCGCAAAGGAGCGACACGCGATGACTGATTTCATGAAGAAAGCTATCTCGCTCGGGCTGGGCATCACCTTGACAACCAAAGAAAAACTCGAGGGTTATGTAAACGAATTAGTGGCAAGGGGGGAGATTGCCCCCGAAGAGTCGAAGGACCTGGCGGCAAGACTGATCCAGAAAGGCGAGGAGCAGCAGGACGAGCTCAAACGAATGGTCCGCGAGCAGCTGCAGAAGCTGCTTAGGGATCTGGACGTGGCGACCAAGGAAGATTTCCGGCAGCTGGAGCAGCGCATCGAGCAGCTTGAAGCGCGCACGCAGGCGTAATCTGCGATGAGGAGAAGGATACGGCACCTGCAGCGATACCGGGATATTGCAGTTGTGTTCGTACGTCATGGATTCGGTTTCCTGGTAGGGGAGTCCGATCTGCTGCAGCGTCTTCGCATTCCTCTGAGAGGTACCGTCATCGAGGACGACACGGACCGTAAAACGGTGGGGCTGCGCATCAGGAACGTGATTCAGGAGCTGGGGCCTACCTTCATCAAGCTGGGGCAAATCGCCAGTACCCGCTCGGATCTGCTTCCGAAAGACATTGTCGAACAGCTGGAAAAGCTTCAGGATCAAGTGGAGCCCTTTCCCTTCGAGCAGGTGCGCGATACGATCGAATCGGAGCTCGGACGAAGCATAGAAGAATTGTTTGCCAGCCTGGAACGGCAGCCGCTTGCCGCGGCATCGATTGGGCAAGTACATCGGGGCGTATTGACTACCGGCGAGCAAGTCGCCGTGAAAATTCAGCGTCCTCAAGCTGCGGAATCCATTCGCACCGATCTGGAGATACTGGCCGACTTGGCTGCGCTCGCCGAACGCCGGTTTGCTTGGGCGAAGCGGCTTCAGGTGGAAACGATGATTGCGGAATTCGGCCGATCGCTTAGAGACGAGCTGGATTATACCAAAGAAGCGAGAAATACGGAACATATTGCCTCACAAAGTAAGGGTGTAGCCCATATTTTTGTTCCGGCCGTATATTTGCCCTACAGCTCGAAAAAAGTCATAACCATGCAGTACGTCGAAGGGATCCGGTTGAACCAGGAGGATCAGCTGCTTGCACATGGCTTCGATCGGGTGCGCATCGCACGGCGGCTCATTCAGGCGATGTTTCAACAAATCTTCGTAGAAGGGCTGTTCCATGCTGATCCCCACCCCGGAAATCTTGTAATCATGCCGGGCGAAATCATCGCCTTTCTGGATTTCGGCATGGTCGGGCGACTCACTCCGGAGATGAAGCATCATTTTTCCGGCTTGATCATCTCCTTGATGCGCCAAAACACCGACGGGGTCATGAAAGCGATCTCCCGAATAGGCCTTATGGATGATGAAGTCAACATAACGGAGCTAAGAGAGGACATCGACTGGCTCCGAACTCGGTATTACGGCGTCCCGCTTAGCCAGGTCAGTCTCGGAGGGATCGTCAACGATCTTTTTGAAGTGGCCTACAAGCACCGGATTCGTGTGCCTCCGGATTTTATCCTGCTGGGGAAAACCCTGCTGACGCTCGAAGGGGTTGTCGTCCGGTTAGACCCGACGATCAGTATCGTGACTCTGGCGGAGCCATTCGGACTGCAGCTGCTGATGAAGCGGTTTCACCCTAACGTTTGGGCAGCGGACTTCATTAGGGATGTGACGGAGTTCGGAGAACAGCTGGCGAATGTGCCGAAACAGAGCCGGGAGCTCATCTCGATGATCAAGAAGGGCAGGCTGCATTTGAACGTCGGCATACCGGAGCTCGATGAAATTATAGGAAAGCTGGATCGAATCGGCAACCGGATCGCGTTCAGCATCGTGCTGCTGTCTTTCAGTTTGATTATGATGGGACTTATCATCGGCACCTCCATTGCCGGACGAAGGACCTTCCTCATGAATGTGCCTGCGATCGAGGCGGGATTTTTGGTTGCTGCGCTGATGCTGGTTTGGCTCCTGCTGGCGATTTTTAAGTCGGGGAGGTTCTAACGAAGGCATAGAAATCAATGACTGCTAAGCCTGGGAGCAAAGAGCCTCTCAGGCTTTTTTTAACATCACGCTAAATTTCTTTCCCCTCCGTTAATGGGCGGAGGAAGAAGCGGGACAGCTTCATGCCATACTCGGTAATGTGTCCGATTGCCAGCGAATAGACGATCGTGCCGATAGCGAACGGACCGCCGAGGGCAATACCGATTAGAACGGCAGCTACTTCAATCATGGAGCGAACCCAGCGGATCGGCCACCTGGTCCTCGCATGAATGGCTAACATGAGAAGGTCGCGCGGTCCCGCGCCCAGTCCGGATTGAATATATACACCCGTGCCGAACCCCCAGATGACCATGCCGGCGGCGAAGGACAAGATGCGAGTAGTCAAATCGGTTGGGGAAGGAACGAGGTGAAGCACCGTAAACCAGTTGCAAAATTCTCCGACCAGCACCATGTTGGCGATCATGCCAATTGTCGGCCACTTGAGCAGCATGAGGCAGCCGACGACGACGACGATGAGACCGACGGCCTGCCGGACACGACCGAACGATAAGCCTGTCCACCGCACGACCCCCAAATGCATGACGTCCCACGGGGCTGCACCGAATTTCGCCTGGACGAGCAGGACGATGCCGTAGGCCATCATCGCCAAGCCAAACAGAAAAACGAAGGTTCGCCCGATGATCAGCAGAACGCTTCCGTTCCGGGAGCGGACTGACTGGCGAGGGGCGTCATTGAGGGCTGGAGCTGATTTTGCGGTTATTGCGCGTAATGCCGATTTCATCCCGTTCGTCTACTTCCTCTCCTCAGGAATGGTCCTTGCCGCAGTTCCTTACCAATGTATCGAACAAGCTTGTTAATTATACCTGCAATCTGCCGCGTATCCATGGCCCGCTGCCGAACTGGGAGCGCCACATAAAAATAGCCATTTTGGAAAAAACTATACCGGGGAACGTTGAGAAAGGTGGAGGCGATATGGACGTAAAATGGTTCCTCAAAAAAACCAACGTGAATATGAGCAACTCCACGAATGACAGCAATCGTCTCTCGAATGATTTGAACGCTAATGTGAATCGGATTAAAGATGAGTTTTCTTATCCGCAGAATAAAGCGCTTATCGTGCGTGACGTGTTTATTCCGTTTATCGGCAGGGAAGGAACGATACTGTTTTTAGAGGGAGCCGCCGATACCAAGACACTGGAAGAACATATCCTGGAGCCGATCATGGCGCAAACCGGGATCACGCCGGAGCCGGCACCGGACGGTATTTTATCCGAGTTGATGAAAAGAATTTTGTCCACAGCCGGGGGACAAAAGGCCAGCTTGTTTGATGAAATCATACGTGATCTGCTTAAAGGGAATACGATTATTTGTATTCAAGGTCATTCCGAAGCATTATCGATCGAGACACCGGGCTTTGAATCCCGTGCGATTTCGGAGCCGACCAACGAGAATGTGCTGAAGGGCCCGAAGGAATCGTTCATCGAATCCGCGGCCGCCAACCGTTCCTTGATCCGCAAACAAATCAAAGACGTACGCTTGATGACAGAGGTCGTCAACATCGGGGATAAGAGTCTTAGAGAAGTAAGCATCTTATATCTCAAGGAAGTAGCCGACCCGGCGCTTGTCGAGAAGATAAAGGACAAGCTCCGGCAAACCAACAGCGATTTGGTGCAGAGCATATCTTTGCTGGAGCAGTTTATCGAAGAAAGGCAATATTCCCTCCTTCCCGCTTCATTATTAACCGAGCGGCCGGACCGGGCTTGTTCCTTTCTGCATGAAGGCCATGTCGTGCTCCTCATGGATAATTCCCCCTTGGCCATGGTGCTGCCCGTTACTTTTTGGGCATTGTTTCATACTTCCGAAGATATGCATCTCCGGTGGGCTTACGGGATCTTCATCCGGGTTATCCGGATCATGGCCGTTTTCGTTGCCTTAATGACTCCTTCGCTCTACCTTGCGGTGAGTACTTATCATGAGGAAATGCTGCCGACGGACTTGCTGCTCGCTATCGCCTCGACTCGAGAGAGAGTGCCCTTTCCTGCTTTTCTTGAGGTGATGATTATGGAGGTTACCTTTGAGCTAGTGAGAGAGGCGGGGATTCGCATTCCACGGGCGATCGGACCTACGATTGGTATCGTCGGCGCCCTTATCCTTGGTCAGGCTGCGGTTGAGGCCAATATCATCAGTCCGATTTTGGTCATTATCGTGGCGATGACAGGTTTGTCTTCCTTTGCCATACCCGAGATCAGCTTTAACTTCGTTGTTCGGATTATGCGATTTTTCATGCTCCTATCCGCTAATTTTATGGGGTTTTACGGGATTGCCCTTACGCTGACCTGTGTGATAGCTTACATGGCGTCGTTCGAATCGTACGGCGTCCCTTTCTTATCGCCGCTGTCGCCGCATTTCCGCTCGTCCAAGGACTTGATTATTCGCCCGCCAATCAGGAAGCAATGGCTCCGTCCGCAAAATATGAATCCGCAAGATCCGGAGCGAAGCCAAAAGCCGAAAGGAAATTCATAACCATGATCAAATTGTCGGATGGGAAAAGCGGAACAAGAGAATTCGGTTCGATTGTATTGCTGACAATCGGCTTGAAAATAACGGATACGACGCCGACTTTTCTTTTTCGGGCCGGGGGAAATGCCGCTTGGATGGTTCCGCTCCTCTCCGGCCTTATATTTGCTGCAGCCTTTTTTGTACTGCTGTCCGTTCTTCATAATAATCCGGGTAAGGGAGTTATCGATTTAATTTTTGAACTGACCGGCAAATATGCAGGCTTTGTCATCAGCTTCCTGCTGTTTGTCATCATTCTGATGGTTACCGCCGTTAACGGCCGCAGCTATGTGGATATCGTTAATGTCATGGTTTACCAAAGGACTCCGCTTCCCGTACTTTTCCTCTTATTGATGGCGTCGGCCTGCTATGTGGCGAGCCGCGGCTTGGAAACGATCGGCAGAGTGGCTTGGATTGTACTTCCGTATGTTTACGCTCTGTTTTTCCTGTTGATCTTTATTGTTTGGCGGACAGCCGATTGGCAGCATCTGGCTCCGGTTGCAGGCCCGGGGATGTATAAGCTTGTAAAGGAAAGCGTATTCCACACTTCCCTCTTTGGAGAAATGTTTTTCTTGGCCGCTTTGATCCCGTATGTTCGAACCGCCAAAAACTTCCGCATGGCCTCTGTCGCCGGGTATGGCCTGTCGGTGTTGAACATGGTTTTGGCAACGGCTCTATATATTGCTGTTTTTGATTATCCGACGGTTGTGGATTTAGCCTATCCGTTTCAACAGTTGACACGAACCGTACAGATCGGTCAGGCGTTCATCCATGTCGAATCGGTTTTCCTCTTCTTCTGGTTGATCAGCGCTGTCGTTCATTTTGCCGTTTACTTACATGTAATTGCCTTCTTCTTTGCCCGTACTATGCGAATTGAGCAATTTAAGCCCTTGATTATGCCTCTTACGGGCCTTGTCGTCTTGATGGGAATGCTGCCGGAAAACATCAGCAAGGTCGACATATACCGAGGGATGTTGATTCAAGGGATCTCCTTGATGTACATAATATTCCCGTTCGTTCTATGGGCGCTGGATAAGTGGAAGCGGAGGAGGATCGCATGAAGTGGATGAAGCCGCTGCTGCCGATTGCGTTCCTTTCCACGATACTGATGGGCTGTTGGGACAAGCTGGAGCTCGAAGAGCAAGCTTATACGGTCGTTCTCGGTTTGGATAAAGCAGGAGACGGTTTGGTCAAGGTTACGTTTCAGATCGCGAATCCGCAGGTAGGCTCCAGCGATACGGGAAGTGCGCCGAACGAACCGTCCAGCGATACGATTTCGTTTACCACCCCGGATATTTTATCAGCCAAAGAAATGGCAAACGCTGTAGTCACACGTAAAATCAGCTTTGCACATTTAAGAACCTTGGTCGTCTGCCAGGAGTTCGCTAAAGATGCCTTGTTCCATCGCATTCTAAGTACCTCCATGAGGGATCCGGAAATGCGCCGCGAAGTCCATCTCATTGTATCCAAAGAAAATGCCAGTGAGTTTATACACAAAAACAAGCCGAAGCTGGAAACCCGTCCGCACAAGTATTTCGCCTTTATGCAGGAGAGATGGAGGGATACGGGCCTTGTTCCGTATTCCACGCTGAATCGTTATTTTACGCGTCTAACCGAAGATACGCTGTTTTTGTCGATTCTCGCTACTACGGAAAAGAACAATCAAAAGCCGAAAAAAAACGAGGATGATTACTTGGCGGGCAACTTTCCTCAAGAAAGCGGAGATCCTACTCAATTAATCGGCTCCGCGGTTTTCAAGGGGGGGCGAATGATCGGTATGCTCACCGGCGAGGAAACCAGATATGTATTGCTGCTTCGGCACAGATCGCTGGCCCATTCCTTTATTTCGACACTTCCCGATCCGGTGGATGACCGGTATCAAGTGTCCGTCCGAATGATTAAGAGCGGTAACACGAAAGTGAAAGTCGACGTGACGAAGGAGCCTGCAGCTATTCAAGTAACCGTTCCTCTCAGGCTGCAGCTCCTGTCGATTCCCAGCTTTGTGAATTATGCACTGGACACGCAGAAACAAGAGCTGCTGACTGAAAGTATTCAGCAGGAGCTGAATAAGGACATGATGGAGCTTGTGAAGAAATGTCAGCGTGAGTTCAAGGGGGACCCGTTCCTCTGGAATTTAAGCGCCAGACACGAGTTTTGGACGAGAGAACAATTCGAAGCGTATGATTGGAGTAAGCAGTTTCCGAAAGCGGATGTAAAGATTCAGTTCGATATGAAGCTGGAAAGCTTCGGCAAGCAAATAGATTCACCGCAGGTTGAGGTGGGGGCTGGATCCGAATGAAATTGTTTTTTATAGGCTTAGCGCTTTTCTTGACGGTTTACACGATAAATTTTGGGCTAAAAGAATGGAAGGGAGGCAACAAATTAGGGGGAGTGTTTATTTACTTATTATCCGCGAGCTTCCTGCCGCTGACCGTGTTCGTTGTTAAGTAAACTGTACAATGGGGCAGACACGAAAGACATGTGCTCGCCCCATTGTTAAACGTCATCGCTCGCGTCGGGCGGATTTATTGTTCCATAATGCGGAATTTCTGCTCCCAACCAAGCACACGCTTGACCTGGCTGTTATCAAGGAACGACCGACGACCGTCCAATGCGTCCCTTCTTTCAACTCCCGGCATGTAACGCTCGATCAGCTCTTGTGACGGAATGTCCGACGACGTATCGTCCGCCGCCAAAATTAGCGGTACTGCCCCCAAGCCTTCACGTTCGACAGCCAGACGGCATGCTGACGCTACGTCGCGAGCATCAATATAAGACCATAGGATCCGGGCTCTTTCTTCCGGCCGGGCAAAACCGCTCTTCACCCGTTCATAATCGTCCGGATCCAAGATGTTGCCGAGCCGGAATGAAACCACTTGCATACCGGTCCGCCGATGGAACGCCTCCGCGGTGACTTCGTTCACGACCTTGGATAGACCGTAGCTGTCCTCGGGCAGCTGAGGATGCTTTTCGTCGATCGGCACATACCGGGGTGCGAAAAAATGTTGGGCAAATACGATCCCGTAAGACGATTCGCTGGACGCGATCACGGCCTTCTTGATGCCGAAGTTGGCGGCAGCTTCCAGGATGTTGTAGGTGCTCATGACGTTGTTGCGGAATGTCACATCGTTCGGATAACGGAATGCAACCGGAATAGCAGCAAAATGAACAACCGCTTCCACCGGCGTGCGGTCGCGCAGCGCATGTGCAGACAAGGCGTTATGAACCTGCCCGCTGTCATTCAAATCAACGATGAGCGTCGGGCATTCAGGCTTGTCCGGCATGCGGGAATCAAGGTTCAATACTTCGTACCCTTGCTCGATAAATTCTTTAACAATCCATCGGCCGGCTTTCCCGCTGCCGCCGGTAATAATAATTCGTTTAGTCTCTTTCAAAGTATCTCCTCCGACGTGAACGAATGGAATCACTGCCTCAACTGGCAGATAGTAAGATACTACCTCTTGTTCTCTCGTATGGAAAGTAGTGAAAAAATGTTAATGAAATTACATAAATGCAATGTACTGAACTGGAGGAAAGCAACTCATATTTAACTCAGTTCTTACATGATTTTGTATTTGATTCTATAATGAGAGAGATTTGACACGAGTTTTCTGAATAAATCCGCCGGGTTCCCATACTAATCATCCAGGAGGTTAAGCATATGCAATACCGCAAATTAGGCAGGACAGGCTTGAAGGTCAGTGAGATTAGCTTAGGCAGCTGGCTCACCTACGGTGGCTACGTGGAGCAGGATAACGCGGTTACATCGATTCACAAGGCGTACGAGCTTGGCATCAACTTCTTCGATACGGCCAATGTGTATGAGCGCGGAGCCGCTGAGGTCGTAGTAGGGGAAGCGCTTAAGCAATATCCCCGGGATTCCTATGTGCTGGCGACCAAGGTGTTTGGGCAGATGGGCGACGGTCCCAACGACCGCGGATTGTCCCGCAAGCACGTGATGGAGCAGTGCCACGCCAGCTTGAAACGGCTGGGAACGGATTACGTCGACATTTATTACTGCCATCGCTTCGACCCGGAAACCCCGATCGAGGAGACACTCAGAACGATTGACGATCTGGTGCGTCAGGGAAAAGTCCTCTATGTCGGAGTTAGCGAGTGGACAGCCGCGCAGATGACCGAAGCGCTAGCCGTAGCAGACAAATACTTGCTGGACCGCATCGTGGTTAATCAGCCTGTGTACAATATGTTTAACCGATATATCGAGAAGGAGATCATTCCGCTCGGACAGTCCAAGGGGATCGGGCAAGTCGTGTTTTCTCCGCTCGCCCAGGGGCTGCTCAGCGGTAAATACAAGTCCGTAACCGACATTCCGCAAGATAGCCGTGCCGCCAAGAAGGAAGGCATGCGTAAAAATATTACGGCCGAGAAGATCGAGAAAGTAAACCAATTATCGGGCATTGCGGATGAGCTAGGCATCTCCGTCGGCCAGCTTGCTCTCGCCTGGATCCTTCGCCAGCCGAACGTCGCCAGCGCTTTGATCGGTGCGAGCCGTCCGGAGCAGGTGGAGGAGAACGCAAAAGCTTCGGGGATTGTGCTGCAGCCGGAAGTGCTGGAGCGTATTGAGAGTGTGATTGGTGAGACGAAGTGAATCGCGATGTAATCACATGATGGCGCGAAGGATGACCTCTTTGGCGTCATTTTTGCGTTGTTTTAAAGTGCTATGCGGAAACCTTGCGGGCCATAACGGTTTCCGAAACCGTTATTTTGCTCGAGACTTGATGTCCACCAAGTTTAGCGGATTTTCAGGGCGTTATTTTCCATGATTCGGTAAAAATCAAGCCAAATTTCATCAATTGGATTCGATAGCGCCGCCAAAGTCCGCTATATTGAATGAAAAGTATGATAGCGGTAAAATAAGGCCCTCCAAAACCGCTAACGAACCGCAATATCCACGCCATGCCCCCGCAGAAAAATGACAAGGCCATTCCTTCAACGGCATTCCTCTGCAACATTTTTACATATCTTGAGTCTTACATTGTGCAGGGGAGGGAAGCTATGAAAATAAAGGTTTACTCCATATCGAGTGTATTGATAGTTGTAACTATTGTAGCGATCTTTTGGGTTAAGAGTATGGATAATAAATACATAGTTCCAGTAATTGAAGGGTTCTACGGTACATTTATTGATCAAGACTATACAAATATGTATAAGTACACCGATTTCAGCAAATATGCTCAAGATCCGGTTTTGACGAATGAAGGCAAGGCAGGATTGGCACACAGCTTATTAAATGACGATCGACATTGGTATGGCGAAATCAAGAGATATGATTTAAGAAACATACATTGGAGAGGCATAAACAAAAGAAGGGCTGAAGTTGCAGTTATAGCTTTAGATGGATACGGTACCGAACAAACCTACGCTGACAAAGTTACTATCGAAAAGAGGGAGACGGGCTGGCTAATCACGGAGTACGATTCCGGATCGCCTTGGAGAACCATGAAAATGCCCTAAGTAAAGTATGAATCTTTCTGTGAAGGGAGCTGTTCGGACCAAGGCAACCAGAGAGATCGCATGTAACTACTGAGCCGCGCTAGGCAGGTAATGTGATATCATAAAGTCATAGTCTGTCTATTCACTTATCCGCGAATGGGAGAGGTCTGGATGAAACCGCGTAAGATGCGTCACGAGCGCCGAGCTTCGCTTCTGCACTCGCCGAAATATTGGATTCTGCTTGTAAGCATCTGCTCCCTGGCGGCCTTCGGCGTCTTGTACTTCGGAAGACAACCGTTTCATTTGACGCCGGCACTTCAGCAAAATGAGGCACAGCTTGCGGATGCCGTGGTCGGGCAAGCGGAGGAGCCGATTCATCGGCATGCGCTCGATTTTCGCATGCTGGATTTTGACCGCGGCTGGCTGAGATATACGGACGGTGTGGTGAAGACGGAGGATGGGGGCGTGCACTGGCAGGAGACGGAGGCAAGCCTGCCTAACGAGCCGGCTGCGAACGATGCCGCCGCGGCTGCAGCGGCATTCGGATTGCTTGACCTGAGTAAGCAGCCACAGCCTAGTACAGTAACGGTCGGATCGATAGCGTTTCCAGTAAAGCAGTTTCAGTTCCTGACGGACCGCATCGGGTGGGCACTTATCGAGGATACAAAGGAGCTGCAGCCCCCGATCCTGGTGACGGCCGATGGGGGAGAGACCTGGAGCACTGAAGTCACGCCTGCCATTCGCGCAACCATGAAGGAAGAGAAGGAGCGGCTCCAGCGAATAAGACAGGAGGCGGCTTTATACGCATCAGCCGATATCGCGAAAGACGTATTCCGCTCGGATTGGACACTGCTGCCGGAAACCTCCGCGCCTGGAGATGTCGTGCTTGTTCGCCATAGCAAGCCCGGAACGGTCGAGTGGTTGGGGAAAGCCTATACGTTGCAGCCCTATGGAGACGGCTACTTCACTTACCTTCCGATCACGATGGCGACCAAGCCGGGGAAGTATCCGATCGGCGACCGGACGCTGACGATTGAAGCGAAGACGTTCGAGACGCAGCAGCTGAAAGTAACCCGGCAAATGGAGAGTATGCGTCAGGATACGCAGCGCATTCAGGCGGATCAGAAGAAAATCGATCTTGCGCGAAGCAAGTCGGCGCCGGAGTTTCTGTTTAAAGGCCCGTTTGTTCAGCCGGTTGAAGGGATTTTAACGACGCCTTATGGCTACACCCGGTATGTGAACGGGAAATACGACAGCTCCCATACGGCCATTGATCTGGCTGCGAAGGAAGGCACACCGATCAAGGCAGCGAACGACGGTGTCGTCGCACTGGCCGACAGTCTGTATCTTACCGGAAATTCCATCTATATCGACCATGGCATGGGGCTGTTCTCGCAGTATGCTCATCTCTCCGAGCTGCGGGTCAAAGCAGGGGATCGAGTGAAGCAGGGCGATATCATCGGCCTCGTAGGCACCACCGGCTTCTCGACGGGTCCGCATCTGCACTTCACTTTTTGGGCGCACAATGTACCGGTCAACCCGAACCTTTTTTTCAATACGACGCCGTTTCAGTGGTTGAAGGCCAAGTGACGATAGGAACACCCGCTCTCTTGAGGGCCGGTGTTTCTTTCTGTCTCCGGCCGCCGGCGACGCTTTCTCCGTTAGCATACTACATGGACGTGCTTGGAGCGGGGGAGGAGGATTACTCGATCTCGGTGCCTACACCGTTTTCCAAAGAGCAGCTCGAGGTTTTCATTCAGCCTTGGTCGACGCGTTATCAAGACCGTGAGCGGAGCCGGGACGTTAATCGGCTTTGCCATATTGGGCGGCATATTTTCGGAAGGCATCGACCTTGTCGGAGACTGCTTGACAGGAGTTGTCGTTGTTAGAGTCGGCCTGCCGCAGCTTGGACCGGAGAGGAATTTGATCAAGACGTATATGGACCATGTTGGAAAAAATGGCTACGATTACGCGTATGTCTACCCGGGGATGAACAAAGTGCAACAGGCGGGAGGACGTCTGATTCGATCGAAAACGGACCGCGGCGTGCTGCTGCTCATTGACGACCGCTACCTGCAGCCAAAGTATCAGCGCTTGCTGCCGGAAGAATGGCGGGATTCTACGATATTGCCGCTATGAAATTTATAGTGAATACGGTTTGTACTATAAACCAATCAAGGCAAGTGCGAGGAAAGGGATCAATTGTTTAAGGATATTATGGACAGATAACCGCATAGCGTCGATTCAGGCGTTATAACCGTTGTGTGACTTTATCACGGATTATCCTTCCGCGTGTTGGTAAAATGACGTCATCAACAACTCAATATCGCGGGAGGTTATTCAGATGGAACAATATTATCTAAGGTCGAACTTAAACAAGATCCCCGAACTGATCAAGCTCGCTCCGGGAGCTTCCAAATCGTTTTTGGCTTTTGAGCGTGACGTATTTCATGACCAAGGAGCGGTACCGGTCAAGATGAAAGAATTAATAGCTATCGCCGTTGCACATGTAACAGGCTGCCCTTACTGCATTGACGTGCATGTCAGGAAATATAAAGAGCTTGGCGGAACGCAGGAGGAAATCCTGGAGGCTGTTCTTGTGGCGGCATCTACCCGAGCAGGGGCAATCCTTTCCCATGCAACGCATGCTCTACTCTCTTATGAAGACAACTGCGAGAAGCATTCGGAAGCGGAAGAGAAGCGTCCTCAACCCGGGCCTGAGTGCTTTTGTTAACTTACAAGTGTCCGAGAAATCGTGAGCTTTATGCGATTCGATTACGGAGGTCCGCGGCTTGTTGCAGCGGGTCTCTTTTTTATGCACCGGATTGGTCAGAAGAACAACATGCCATTAATTGAATATATATACGTTATAATGTATAATTATACATAAAGACTGGTGCGAGGAGTGGAACCATGACATATACCATATTTGTGGACGGTCAGGAAGGGACAACAGGCTTACAAATACATGACTACTTATCCAAGATTTCTAACATAGAAGTACTTACAATCGAGCCGGAGAAGCGAAAAGATTACGAAGCCCGCAAAGCTTTAATCAATGAAGCAGATCTCGTATTTCTTTGCCTTCCGGATTCCGCTTCAAGGGAAGCCGTATCTATGCTAAGTAACAATAAGACCAAAATCTTAGATGCCAGTACGGCGTTTAGGACCCATCCGGAGTGGAGCTACGGGTTACCGGAACTGAATAAAAATCAAAGAAGCAAAATCCAACATTCCTCCAGGGTGTCTGTCCCAGGCTGTCATGCGACAGGATTTATTTTGGCTATACAGCCATTGATCGCAGAAGGAGTTATACCGGGAGATTATCCTTCGACTTGTTATGCGCTTACGGGATATAGCGGCGGAGGGAAGAAGCTTATAGCCGAGTATCAGAACTCAAATCGAGAACAATTATTTGCGCCAAGACCATATGCCCTTCACCTTAACCATAAGCATCTTCCGGAAATGCAGCTGTATTCCGGGTTAAGCTCGGCGCCGCTGTTCACCCCAATCGTCGGCAACTACTATAAGGGTGATGCAGTTTGTATTCCTCTCTTTCCTAGGCTGTTTACGAAGAACGTAACGGCAAGGGAGGTTCAGGAGCTTCTTGCCGCGTATTACGAAGATGAGCGTTTTGTTCGAGTGATCCCCTACGACTCTGAGGCTTATCTCGAAGAAGGCTATTTCAATCTGATGCAATGCAATGATACAAATAACGTAGATATTTTTGTATTTGGTCATAATGAGCAGATTTTGCTGGTTTCCAGATTTGATAATTTAGGCAAAGGCGCCTCGGGGGCAGCGATACAAAATATGAACATCATGCTTGGCTTTGACGAAAGTACCGGACTCCAGTAACAAGTCGGAAAAATACATAACAAACCTCGAATTATTTTATGGGAATCGGCTTCATCTTCGTATATTCTGGAATAGACACTGACCGCTCGTGGACAGTGTCTATTCCCGCTACCCTGAAGGAGGAGGGCAACTTGGCTGCAGGCCGGTTTCATCGAATTGCGCTCAAGGACATGAAGATCAAGCATAAGCTGATGATCGTCATGATGATGTTGATCCTTTGCTTTTGCGCCGTAGTCGTGATTTGCTTGCAATTCATTTTCCGGTCGTACGATGACATGTTATACAGTCAATCCGCTCGAACGATCAATAATTCAATCGGCGATATTGAGAACGAAATCCGTAATATTGAAAAGCTTTCGCTGACCATCGCAGCGGACGCGCGAATTCAGGATCAGCTAACGAAAGCTAGAGAAATGACCAATGAATACGACCGTGCGCAGGTATTAACGGATTTCAAAAATAAAATATTTGTATATATGCTGACGGAAAAGCATATCTCCTCGATCCGATTCGTTACTGATTTCGGGTATGATCTGATGGTGGGCCAAAGCGCACAAATACCGGAGGAGAGCAGGAAGGAGGAGGCGGTAGCGCAAGCGAGGGAAGCGAAAGGGGCGATTGTGTGGGTAGAGCCGGATGCCGGGCACCCTTACTTGCTGGCTGCAAGAGAAATCCGCTCAACCGGTGCGAATATGCTGGAGCCTCTCGGTACGCTAATGTTTCAGGTGAATTTGGAATCGGTCGTACGGCAGCATCAAGCGTTCACCACGGATGGCGGGGAGCTGTATTTATGGAAGCGCAATCAACCGATTTATGCACCTGATAGCCGGTTTCAGCCGGGAAGCTCGATCATAGGCTCGAGCCAAGGGTACCAAATCCAAGAAATCGAGGGGACGAGCCGTTTTATCGCATACACGACTTCGAAAGAAACAGGATGGACGTATTACAGTGTCTTATCCTATGACGATATTTTCAAGAAAAAGAATGATTTGCGCTTTGCGCTTCTCGTTGTTGTCATTTTTTTACTTGTTACCGTTGTAGCGGTCGCTTACTGGTTGGCCCGAGGCATTACGAAGCCGATCGAACGGTTGACGCTCCAGATGAAGCACGCGGAAAGAGGCGATTTCGACAAGATTGTTACAGGGGCGCCGGAGACGGACCGGTCCGATGAAGTCGGGTATTTGCAAAAACGGTTTCTCATTATGATCCAAAGAATAGACTCTTTAATCGAGGAGAACTATACCCGGCAATTGATGTTAAAAGATACGGAGTACAGGGCGCTGCAGGCGCAAATTAATCCCCATTTCTTATACAACACACTGACTTCAATCAATTGGATGGCTCGGGTCAACGGGCAAGGGGCTATTTCCGGTATGGTGGAAGCCCTCAGCAGATTGCTGCGCAATGCGATCGGCAATCAGGTGCACGTCATAAGCATCGGTGAAGAGATAGGCTTGCTCCAAGATTATATGCATATTCAACAGATGAGATTTGAGAGCGAGCTGCACTTTGTACTCGATATGGACGAGCGCATCCATTCGTACCGGATTCCCAAGATGTCCTTGCAGCCCATCGTTGAGAATGCGATCATCCATGGCTTGGAAAATATGCTGGGAGACTGTACGATAACGGTCACTGCCGTTACAGGGGATGAATCTATAGAAATTACTGTTGCGGACAACGGTCCCGGCATGGATGAGGCAGCCTTGGAACAATTAAGAGCGTTTACGATTCCATCCAAGGGATCGGGAATCGGATTGAAGAATATTCATGAACGCCTGCAGCTGATGTTCGGCGAGTCGGCGGGACTTCGCTTCCATAGTTCGTTAGGGCAAGGAACGCAGGTTACCATCAAGCTTCCGAAAGTGGGAGAGACGAATGTATAAAGTTCTTTTGGTTGATGACGAGAAGCTATCCAGAGACAGCATAGCCAGCTTAATCCATTGGGAAGACCACGGTCTGCACTTAGTGGGAGCTGCCAAGAACGGATTCGAAGCTCTGCAGCGGGTGGAAGCCGAACAGCCGGATATTATTATCACCGACATCAAGATGCCCATGATGAGCGGTCTTGAGCTGATCGGCAAGGTGAAAGAAATCCGGAGCGACACCGTATTTGTCGTTGTTTCCGGCTACGACGAGTATGAGTATATGAGCGAAGCGATGCGTTACGGCATCAAGCATTATTTGCTTAAACCTTGTAACGAGCTCCAAATTATCGAGATCTTGAGCGAAATCAAGCGGGAGATTGCGAGTGCCAGCAAGGAGCGGGAGTTCTTCATCAAGCTGAATCACAATTTCCATCGCGTGCTGCCGCAGGTGAAGGAACAGTTTCTTAGGGATATCGCGCTGACCGGCGCCTATAATCAGCGGGATTTTGAAGAATTTATGGGAATGTTTCAAATCAGCGTGCAATCGTTTCAGCTTGTGCTCGTACAGTTTGGCGACCGCTGCGGTTACTTGGAGAGGTTCGCTTTGAAAAATATTGCCGAAGATCTATTTACTTCGGACCGGCTGTATTTGAGCACCGTTGTTGAAGAAAGCGTGCTGCTCCTCGGGCAAAGCATGGAGTTCCGCGAGCTTGCAAACCTGCTAGATGAGGTTAGAAATATATATAAGTCCTATTATAAGCTCGAACTATTTATCGGCGTCAGCGGTGTCGGGGGCTTCAAGGATATCCGGAGGTTGTATAGAGAGGTTCATGATATTTTACGGTATCGGTTCTATTTTTCAGAAGGATGCATTCTCACCCGGGAAGATGTCCAGGATTATGAGAAGGCAGCGTGGCAGGTCGATTTCAACGCGATCTTTGAAGCCATCGCTTCATCGGTGAAGGCGGGGGATGTGAGCGATGTCACCTATAGGCTTCAGTCGTTGTTCAACCTCTTTGAGGAACATCGGATGGAGATCAACGAGGTGAAGTCGCACTGCATGGAATTGTATATGATCGTCATTCGTCAAGGACAGCAGGCTCCGGCGGCGGAAAAGCTGTTCCAAGTCGTCAAATTTCAAGAATTGGATACGCTGCATGCTACGCTTGCGTTCCTGCGTACGGTAGCGGAAGAAGTCGCCTTATCGAATTATCAGGAATCGTCCAATCAACAAAACAGAATGATTTCGTCCGTGCTTCGCATCATCGACGAACATCTTGCCAATCCTGACCTGTCGCTAACCTGGATCGGAAAAGAGCTTCTCTATGTGAACGTAGATTATTTGGGCAGATTATTTTCCAGAGAGACCGGTGTGAAATTTTCGCAATATGTTCTGGAGCGTAGAATGGAGAAGGCAATCGGCTTGATCGAACAAGATGGGGAAATGAAAATTTACGAGATATCCAAATTGACAGGGTTTCGGGAAGATACGCAGTACTTCAGCAAAGTGTTTAAAAAATATACGGGCTTCACGCCTTCCGAATATAAGCGGAATTATGATGAAAGAGGGTTCGCATGAAACGCTGCAGAAATGCTGAAGTTCATAATAGATCGCAGGCTGCCGGCTCCGGCAGTCTTTTTTTTGCACGGCAAAAAGTCGATTTTTTTCATGGAGGTCATCGAGTTATTCCATTGTTCCCGAAGCTCTGTAGAGGTACGATGAGAACAAGCCGATTAACGTTTCCAGGGCCCGGGAGCAAGCAATCGGTCGCCAACGATTGGGAATGGAACAGTACAGGAGGGTTACTAGATGAGATATAAAGCCATACCGCCGATAATCGTTAGCTTGGCAGCAGCGCTGGCTCTTGCGGGCTGTGCAGGGGGAACCCCGGACACCGGTTCGCCCGCGCCGTCTTCGGGGACGACGGACACGGCAGGGGGCAACAAACCGGCGAATTTACGCGTATTTTGGTGGGGTTCCCAGCCGAGACACGATGCTACGAATAAAGTGCTGGAGATGTATAAGAAGGAAAATCCCCACGTGACATTCCAGCCCGAATTTCAGGGCTTTGACGGCTATTGGCAGAAGTTTACGCTGCAAGCCGCTACCAACAATATGCCTGACGTGCTGCAATTCTACGTAGGTTCGGGAGACACGCAGCAGTTCATGGACAAAAATTTGATTGCTCCGCTTGACGATCTGGTAGCGAAGAAGCTGATCGATGTCAGCGATGTTAGCGAAAGTGCGCTGTCTACCGGCAAGCTTGGCGGCAAGCTGTACGGAATCCCGCTTGGCGTGAACGCGAAAGCCATGGCAGTAGACCCCGAAATGTACCAAAAGGCAGGCTTGACCATTCCGGAGAACGGATATGCTTCGTGGGAGGAGCTAGGGAAAGATTTGGCCAAGCTGAAGTCGGTTACGGGGGCTTACGGAGCAGACGATCTCTTGGGCGAAAACTTCACTTTCCCCTACTACGCAAGGCAGTTCGGTCAAGTTCAATATGCGGACCAAACCGGAATCGGCTTCGACGAGAAAACGTACGTCGATTTCTATACGATGAAGAAAAATTGGATCCAAGAGGGATTGCTCCCGCCTATCGATGTCATCCTTTCGATCAAATCGCCGGAAGAATCGAATCTCGTCAAGAAGAAATCCGCGATAAATATCGTCTATACGAACCAATTTCCGAGCATTTCCAAGGCGGCGGGCAGAGAATTGAAGCTGATCCCTCTTCCGGGGCCTAACGCGACTAAAGCGATGGATTTGCGGCCGGGTAATCATTTTTCGATTCCGGTCAGCTCGGCGAACAAGGAAGAAGCGGCCAAATTCATCAGTTACTTTATTAACAACGTTGAGGCGAATAAAGTGCTGAATGCCGAGCGGGGGATGCCGGTAGCCGGCAAAGTGAGAGAGGCCATCAAAGCCGGATTTACGCCTGAGCAGAAGGTGGCAGCGGATTATATCGATAAGGTATCCAAGGCGAGCTCGCCTATGGATCCGCAGCCTCCATCCGGCTCAACGGAAATCGAAAAGCTGATGCTGGATTTGGAGCAGCAAATCCTGTACAACAAGACGACGCCTCAGCAAGCCTATGCAACGCTGAAGAGCGAAGCGGTGAAAATTCTGGAAAAAAATAAAAAATAATCAACAGAGGTGCGGGAGGCTTCGGCTTTGAAGCCGAGACTCCCGCTTTACCTAAGCAAGTCGGAAGAGGTGAGAGAGTCATGAAAAAAATGACGGTACGCTCGGATTTCGAAAATGCGTCAGGCTACATGTTTATTTTGCCTTGGATTATCGGATTCGTATCCTTTACGTTGATACCGCTGCTTTGTCTGCTTTATTTCTCGTTCACGAAGTACGATTTGTTATCTTCCCCCAGATGGCTGGGGTTAGACAATTATACGGCTATCCTGACGAATGACCCGAAGTTTTGGCAAGCTTTACAAGTTACGTTCCTCTACGTACTCGTCGCGATGCCGGCCCGTCTGGTCGTCGCGCTCGGTATTGCGCTGCTGCTCAATACGAAGCATCGGCTGATCGGCGTGTATCGCACGCTATTTTATATTCCTTCCATTATCGGGGGCAGTGTCGCCGTTGCCGTCATGTGGGGGCTGCTGTTCTCCAGAACGGGGGCCGTCAACTCGCTGTTCGGCTGGCTGTTTGGCTGGAGTCCCGACATATCTTGGGTAGCGGACCCTGATACGGCTTTGGGCTCGATCGTGCTGCTTGCTATCTGGCAATTTGGGTCTCCGATGGTGATTTTCCTTGCCGGCTTGAAAAATATTCCTTCCTCGTACTATGAGGCGGCGGTAGTGGACGGCGCTAACGGCTGGCAGCGATTTGTTCGCGTTACGATTCCGCTGCTCAGTCCGGTCATTTTCTTCAATCTGGTTATGCAAACGATCGGCGGTTTTATGACGTTTACACAAGGTCTGATTATCACCGGAGGCGGCCCTTTAGACCAAACGTTGTTCTACCAGCTGTATGTATACCGAAGAGGCTTTGAATTTTTCGAAATGGGCTACGCCTCAGCTTTGTCCTGCATTTTGCTCGTGATCGTAGCGATCCTTACGGGAATCGTATTCAAAACGTCGAATGCTTGGGTTCATTACGAGTCGAAGGGGTAAGGGATATGACAACAGCTCACAAATCGTTACTGCCTGGAATCGGGTTCCACGTTATATGCGCTCTCATCGCTGCGCTATCGCTCTATCCGGTGGTGTGGATGTTCTCCAGCTCCTTTAAGGAAGCTTCCCGGGTTTTTGCCGAAGCCCACTCCCTGATACCCCAAATATGGAACTTTTCGAATTACGCAAGGGGCTGGAGAGGCTTTGCGGGAATTTCATTCGCAACGTTCTTTACAAATACGGTCTTCATTGTACTGCTTTCTACGTTAGGCACTTTATTATCATGCTCCTTGATCGCCTACGGCTTCGCGCGAATCAAATTTCGTTTCAAAGGGTTTTGGTTTGCGACCGTAATGGTGACGATGCTGCTGCCTTCGCAAATCGTACTGATCCCGCAATATATTATTTTTTACCAAATGAACTGGGTGAATACGATTTTGCCCTTAGTGGTACCGACCTTCTTCGGCAGCGCATTTTTTATTTTTCTCATCATGCAGTTTATCCGAACGATTCCGTATGAGCTGGATGAGTCGGCGAAGATCGACGGCTGCAGCCGCTTCGGTATTTTCAGCAAAATCATCATTCCCCTGGTTACACCGGCGCTTGTGACTTCGGCGATCTTTGAATTTTACTGGACGTGGGATAAGTTTTATGAAGCCATGGTTTATTTGGGCAAGCCGAAGCTGTACACGGTCAGCGTAGCGCTGCGGCTGTTTGCGGACCCCAGCTCCCAAACCGATTGGTCCGCAATGTTCGCCATGGCCAGCCTCTCTTTGCTGCCGCCGATTATCGTATTTTTTATTTTCCAAAGATATATTGTCGATGGAATCAGTACAACCGGGTTGAAGGGATAAGGCGTGGTCTTCAGTCCCCCTCTTTGTAGCCATGTCAGAAAACCTATCAGTACCAGCGCAATACGAGCGGAAGACACAAGAGGAACTTACCTAACTCGGACAACCATTTCATGTGAGCTCTCTCCTTCCCCATAAAGACAGAAAACGCCTATCCGCATCGGATAGGCGTCTTTGCCTCGATTATTGTGAGCACCACGTTGTGCTGTTAAGTCAAATTATAGATCCATTTACGAAACGTGTCAACAATGGTTACATGAGATTGTTTATCAATAATTTTGATGGGGTGCTGATGATCGGGCGCTACGTTAAGTCAAATACCGTTCCATCTCGTTCATAGCAGACATACTGATGAATAAGTCATTGAGATGGACAGGAGGTATGCCTGAAGATGAAGCTGACCCCGGACAGCAAAGAAGTGTTTGAAAACCTTGGACCCGGAGATATCGCCATCGATTGCGGAGCCAATGCAGGGGACGTTACTTGGAAAATGGCAGAGCGGGGCGCAACCGTCTTTGCTTTTGAACCGAATCCGGCTATGTTTGCAATCCTGCAGAACAGATATATGCAGTATCCGAACGTAGTTTGCATGAACAAGGGGGTCTGGGACAGAAATGGACATATGCGCTTATATCTGCATCCCGGGTCCATCATAGATCGGGCAGGGTATGCGTTTGCATCCTCGATTTTTGGCAATAACCCCATCATTGATCCGAATTTTTATGTAGATATTGAAGTGATTGATTTAACTGAATTTATCAAAAGTCTTCATCGAAGAGTCAAACTGATAAAAATAGACATTGAAGGGGCGGAGTTTGAGCTGCTGGACAAAATCATCGATCTGAATTTGCATACCACTATCGATAAAATCGTTGTAGAGACCCACGAGTGGCTCATGCCCGACATGCAGCAAAAACTGGATAATATCAATAAAAAAATACAGGCCAAAGGAATTACTCATATCGATTTGAATTGGGCGTAGGTCTATGGGGTCAATTGATCGTCTGGCGCTCGTTGCGAATATCGGCTTCCTGCATGAAGGCATGTCTCGAAATGCAGGAAGTTTTTTTGCAATGGCAAGATGTACCGTGACAAGTCACTTGGGCTTAGAACTAAATATCCAGATGATGTAGAAAAATATTCACGATTCTTGAGCTATTGGATAAATGGGAAAAAGGATTATCATGGTAGTAAATCCTTTGATCAAAGGGGTTTTATTTTTTTGACAGCATTATGATACATAATGTATCAATCACAAAACAGGAGGCATTTCCTATGCGCAAGACACTTTCGCCTACGACAAAGAGGCGAGCCAGCAAGACGTTGACGTCGATGCTGACAGTCCTGCTGTCGATTGCTCCGGCTTCAATCGGAGCTGCGTCGGTGCAGGCTGCCGAGGCAGTCGATGTGATCTCATTGTACGTCCCTCATTATACGGTTGACGAATCGGATGAAGCGGTCGTGATGACCGTGACCCGGTCCAATCCGACATCCGGATCGGTCAGCGTCGATTTTGCAGCAAAGGGCGGTACCGCAGTGGCAGGGAGCGATTTCATTGCCTCCTCCGGCACGCTTACCTTCGGGCCAGGTGAAACCTCGAAATCCATTGTCGTTCCTCTTATCAATGACGCCCAGCACGAATCGGAGGAGTCGTTCGAAGTGGAACTCAGCAATCCGGTCAATGCTGTCATCGGCTCGATCGCGAAGGCGGGCGTTACCGTCACCGACAATGATGCTGCGGTTGGACCTGGCCGGTTGTCGCTTGAGCATTCTTATTACAGCGCGGGTGAAGATATCGGCTCTACTGGCGTCACCATCCTTCGTACGGACGGTTCCGACGGGGAAGTGAGCGTCGAAATGAATTCCGTCAGCGGCTCTGCAACCGAAGGGTCCGACTACGAGTCCTTTCACAGCACGGTCACTTTCGCTCCGGGGGAAATCAGTAAAACGGTCGATATCGTCATTTACGACGACGGTGAAACCGAAGGCGACGAAAGCTTTACGATCGCTTTGAGCAATCCAACGAACGGAGCAATATTGGGAGATTCACCGTCTGCGGATTTCCAAATTATCGACAACGATAATTGGATGCCGGATCCTCCAGGTCAATTCCAACTGGAGTCCGAAACGTATACGGTGAACGAAGGAGGAACGTCGGCGACGCTGATCGTTACCCGGACGAACGGAGCAGGCGGAACGGTTTCGGTACCTTACGGAGTCAGCGGCGGAAGCGCGTCGGAAGGGTCGGATTACGGCAGTGTAGGCGGCTCGGTGACTTTTAACGAAGGAGAGACCTGGAAAGCTATCGACGTTCCGATCTACGACGACGGGGAGTACGAGGGCGACGAGACGTTCCATGTTTCACTCGGACCGCCTTCCGACGGCAGTCTCGGCTCGATCACCAGCTCGACCGTAACGATTACCGATAACGATCCGCCGCCAAGCGGCGCCGGTGAACTCCAGTTTGAAACGGTATACTATCAAGCAGGCGAGGGTGACGGTACGTTAACGTTAACGGTAAAGCGAGAGCTCGGATCTGCCGGTGAAGTCAGCGTGGACTATTATCCGACGAACGATACCGCCATGAACGGCAGTGACTACGGGCTTAACGGCGGGACCTTAACGTTTACGGACGGTGAAACGAGTAAAACGATTACGGTTAACCTCATCGACGATAACCAAATCGAGGCCGAAGAAAAGTTTTTCGTCTTCATTACGAATCCGACCAACGGCGCGACGTTAGGCGAATGGCAAACGGCACAAATTACACTTGCCGATAATGACACGCCTGCTCCGCTGCACGGGAAAGTGGAGTTTGACAGCGATAATGCCGGGGTCCAGGAAGGGGAAGGAACAGTTACGCTAATCGTGAACCGGGTGGAAGGCTATGACGGTGACATAGCCGTTACGTATTCGACAAGCGACGGATCGGCTTCCAGCGGCAGCGACTACGAAGCTGCGACCGGTACCATTCGCTTTGCGTCCGGGGAAACGTCCAAGACGGTTACAATACCGGTCTACGACGATTCGGAAATCGAGAATAACGAGAATTTCACGGTAACCTTGAGCAACCCGACCAACGGCGCGGCGTTAGGCTCGATTCCGAGTATCGATGTGACCGTGCTCGATAACGATCAATGGATCCCTGATCCGCCGGGGCAGCTGCAGCTGGAAGCTTCCTCCTATTCCGTAGATGAGACCGGCTCCTACGCAGTCTTGTCGGTAATCCGAACGAACGGAGCGGGCGGCACGGTGACGGTTCCTTACGGGATTGGCGGCGGCAGCGCTGCTGAAGGTTCCGACTTTATCGGCGCGGGCGGGGAACTAAGCTTCGCTGAGGGGGAAACTGCAAAGATTATCGAGGTTCCGATCCTGGACGATAGTGAATATGAAGGAAATGAAACGTTCTACGTATCGCTGGGCACACCGACAGGCGGAGCCGAGCTGGGCGCTATTACTTCGTCGGAAGTAACGATTATCGACAACGATCCTCAGCCTGAGCGTTACCCGGGTCAGTTCGAATTTGACAATTCTATATATGACATTATAGAAGGAGAAGGTGCATTAACCTTAACCATTAACCGTACGAACGGCTCGGATGGGGAGGTCAGCGTGGATTATTCCACAATCAACGGTACGGCCGAATCTGGCGCAGATTTCGAAGCGGCAACCGGTACGCTGTATTATGCCGAAGGGGAAACGTCCAAGACGATATCGATTCCGATTCGGGACAATGCGACTCTCGAGCTGCCGGAGTATTTCACGATTTCCCTTAGCCATCCTACGAACGGCGCGGTGTTAGGCGCTATCGCACAGGCAACCGTACGTATTGCAGATAATGACAGCTGGTATAGCCGGAATACGAAGCTTCAGTTCGATAAGCCGCTTTATACCGTGACAGAGAACGAAGGTGCGGCTGTTTCGCTGGTTGTGGAGCGCTCCGGCAGCACTCAGGGCGAGCTGACGGTTCAATATGCAACGGAAGACGGCTCCGCTCTGGCGGGCAAAGATTATATAGCCGCATCAGGAACGTTGACATTTGGCGCCGGGGAGGTCCGCAAAGCCATTCAGGTCCATATAATCGACGATAACAAAATAGAACCGTTGAAGCGTTTCAGCATCCGGCTTTCCGCTCCATCCAACGGGGCGAAATTAGGTCCTGCCGATCAGGCCAACGTGATCATCAGGGATGATGACAGGCGGGGGAGACCCGGCACGCACTATCCATTTTTATCGGATGAAGATGTAGAATAACGCGATATGAAGTCAAAACAAAGCACCCGCCGTCGATGCGTTGATGGCCGGTGCTTGTTTTGTTCAGGATGCAATAAAATTAGCTTGGTCACGTTCTTTTCCTCTTGTCGATGAAAATGTATTATAATAGACTCGCTTACCCCCGGGACGATGGACGAATAGAGCAGGAGTTATTCAAGGCTGGCTCGAAGGAGCCACACGCCGGGAGGCTAGGAGTCGGATGAACTGCTGTGTAAACAACTATATATTTATATTCAGGAGGCTATTGGGTGAAACTAGATACTTTTCCAACACTTGAGACGGAGCGGTTTATTTTACGGAAGATGACCGTATCCGATGCACAAGCGGTTTTCGAGCATTTCTCCGATGGCGAAGTTACGAAGGATATGGGAATCGAGCCATTTACGGATACAAATCAGGCTTTGGAATTAATTCATTATATGAACGGCTTGTTTGAAGAAAGAAAGGCATTTCGTTGGGGGATCGTAAAAAAAGACGATCATGCTTTGATCGGAACTTGCGGCTTCAATAGCTGGGAAGTGAATCGTGGTTCACGCGGCGAAATTGCTTACGATTTAAGCAAGCCGTATTGGCGGCAAGGTTACATGACAGAAGTTCTGAAGGGTGTCATCCATTTCGGATTCCATACATTAGGATTGTACCGCATAGAGGCGTTTACGAATGTAGATGCGGCACCTTCGATCAATTTCTTGCAAAGCTTGGGTTTTACCGAGGAAGGGATATTGCGCGGATATTCGCTAATACACGGGGAATATGCCGATCAGCGATGTTTTTCGTTACTAAGAACAGAATGGAACGTTTCGGTGTAAGGTTAAGTGAAACTGCCAATAATCTGGCAGTTTTTTTTATTTGCGCAGGGCACGCAAATTTTTGCGTGGGCGTACGTCATTATTTGCGGAAATCAATGACCCCAGCTGGGTTACTATTCCTATAGAAACCAAAAGCAGCGCGCTATCCATGGTGATCGAGTTGGTCTTGTTATGTTTCCTCTTATCGGCAGCGGCACTCGCCATGCAAAACGTTTTATTTTTGAAAGTCAACTCGAGGATTTGGCGCTGCATGAGGACGTATTAACTGCGAAGCATGCTGTTCAACGCATCGAATTTCGGGGAAGCGATGTAAACCTGGAAGGCTCGCCGATCCCAACGGAAGCCTATAGCGGCTTTCTTCTGTGCGTACTTCTTTCTGCCGGGGCGGCATGCTGGTTTGACCGAGAAGTTATGGATAAGTGGTAGATAACGAAAGACATGAAAGGGCAGGACATCATGCTTACAGCATCATATCGATGTTTAGGAGGACAACAATGAACGTGCAAATTTTACAATGGGGCTTATTCTCATTTATGCTGGGGCTGATTTTGTCTCTTCCGCTTGCTGCGGTGCATTATCAAAGCTCGCCGCAATGGACGAAAATATTTACGAATCCGCGGAAATTGAAATCGGCGCATCTCGATTTTTTCACTCAAGCCTTTGCGGCTGCGTTTGTGTATTTGCTTGAATATGCGCAGCATGCCGCATTCCCGCTGTATATTATCGTTCCTTTGATCTTTGGTACGGTTTGTAATCCTTTGCTGCTGTTAATCGAGGCAACGCCGATTCATCGCAGAGGGTCGGGAAGAATCTTATACCTTTTGCTTAGATCCGTTAGCCCAGTCGCTTTACTATTCGCATGGGCTTCAATTGCATGGGTCGTCCTGCCGGCTTCTCTCATCTTGTTGTTGTCAGCTTTCGTCCTTGCTGGGGCGATTCTGATCCTGAGATATAGACGGAAAGGATAGGTGGGCGGTCTGGAAAGCTTTAACGTACTTTTAAAGATCAATCGGCGTGAACCGAATACGAAAGAAGCTGCCATGAGGTGAATTCAACAATTCAAATCCTTTTCCCCGGATATGAAGAAGCACGGCCTTCAATCCTAGGAAAAGGATTTTTTCTATTTCTCTATCAAGATATGTGTCTCATTTTATAGAAAGTAAGGGCTATTCGTCGGGTTCCTTCCCAGAGAGTTTGCATAATCTAGCACAGTCGATATATATATGTTCACTTTGGGAGGGAAGCCGTTGTGAAAGGGGTTATTCTTGCGGGGGGCAAAGGAACTCGCTTAGCTCCAATGACGTCGATCATGAACAAGCATCTGCTGCCAATAGGAAAATATCCTATGATCCATTATGGGATTGAGAGACTGGCGGAAGCCGGCGTGAAAGATATTCTGCTGCTGATCTCCAAGCAGTCGGCCGGTTTATATTGCGATTACGTAGGTTCAGGCGATCAGTTTGGCGTTCGCATCACTTTCCGTGTCCAAGAGGACGCCGACGGCATTGCCGGCGCATTAGGCTTGGCGGAAGGCTTTGTTCAGCCGCAGGATAAATTCGTCCTCCTGCTTGGCGACAACCTGTTCGACGACTCGCTTGGCGCTTATTTGGCGGCGTTTGCCCGTCAAGAGAAGGGAGCCAAGGTGCTGCTCAAGCAAGTGGATGATCCGCGGCGATTCGGCGTACCGGAGCTGGAGGGCGACAAGATCAAGCTTATTGAGGAGAAGCCTTCCAAGCCGAAATCGTCCTATTGTGTGACAGGGATTTACATGTATGACGGGACTGTGTTCGAGAAAATCCGGAGCATTCGTCCTTCGCGCCGTGGAGAGCTGGAAATTACCGATGTCAACAATCTTTATGCCGCCGAAGGTTCGTTGACTTACGAAATTTTACAGGGCTGGTGGACGGACGCCGGTACATTCGCTTCGCTGCTTGATGCATCCAATTATTTGCAAGGCAAGGAGCGGAACGGCCGATGAAGCTATTGGTGACAGGCGGCATGGGCTTTATTGGAAGCAACTTTGTGCGATACTGGCTGGACAAACACCCGGAAGATGAGGTGGTGAATCTCGACAAGCTGACCTATGCAGGGAACCCGGCGAATGTAGAGGATCTGCGGGATCGTCCGCAGCACCGGTTTATCCAGGGGGACGCTGCAGCCCGCCGATGGATCGACCGGTTGTTTGAGACGGAGCAATTCGATTACGTGGTGCATTTTGCCGCCGAATCGCATGTAGACCGCAGCATTCGCGATCCCGGCCGGTTTGTGAAGACGAATGTGGCGGGCACACAGCACTTGCTGCAAGCGTCGCTGAATCACCGGATCAAACGGTATGTGCAAATTTCGACGGATGAAGTATACGGCAGTCTTGGCCCGGAAGGCTTGTTCAGCGAAACGACGCCGCTTGCGCCGAACAGCCCGTACTCGGCAAGCAAAGCATCCGCAGACTTGCTTGCGAGAGCTTATTTCGAAACGTTCGGTTTGCCCGTTCTGATCACCCGCTGCTCGAACAACTATGGCCCATACCAATTCCCGGAGAAGCTCATCCCGACCATTATTACGCGCGCTTTGCGCAATGAAGACATTCCGATCTACGGCGACGGACGCAACATTCGCGACTGGCTGTACGTGGAAGACCACTGCAGCGCGATCGAGCTGGTTCTGCTCAAAGGCGAGCCGGGGCAAGTGTACAATATCGGAGGCCGCAACGAGCATACGAATCTCGATATCGCAAGGCGAATACTCCGGGAGCTCGGCAAGCCGGACAGCTTAATCAAATTCGTACCGGACCGGCTTGGTCATGACAGGCGGTATGCGATCGATGCGGCGAAAATCGAGAACGAGCTCGGCTGGCGCGCCGTGGAGAACTTCGATACCGGACTGAAGAAAACGCTGCAGTGGTACGTGAAGCATACGGATTGGTGGCAGGATATTTTGAGCGGACGATACCGGCAATTGCTGCCATAAGCGAAGGGAGGCAGAGGTTCCATGAAGCTGTTGATTACCGGAGCCGGCGGGCAGCTGGGTCGAGATTTGACACGTGTACTGTCTCCTGAGCATGAACTGAGTGCTATGGACAGGAAGGCGCTGGATGTAACGGATGAAGAAGCGGTACGAGAAGCCGTGGACCGGCTTCGGCCCGACGCCATCGTCCACTCGGCCGCCTACACGAACGTGGATCAAGCGGAGGGCGATGCCTGGAGCGCTTACCGGGTCAATGCGCACAGCGCGTGGAATTTGGCGGTGGCGGCGCACAAGACCGGAGCCAAGCTCGTGTATGTCAGCACGGACTATGTGTTCGACGGCCGAAAGGGCTCGCCGTACGCGGAGACCGACAAGCCGAACCCGCTGAACGTGTATGGAAGCTCCAAGCTGCTGGGCGAACAAATTACGAAGGCGATCTGTGCGCGTCATTACATCGTGCGAACTTCGTGGCTGTATGGCAAGCACGGAAACAATTTTGTCACCAAGGTTGCAGCCAAGGCACTACAGGAACGCAAATTGACTTTGGTTAACGATCAATTCGGCTCGCCGACATATACGTTCGATTTGGCCGAATGGATCGGCCGGCTGCTGGAAACCGAGCACTACGGGATTTACCATGCCTCGAACCGGGGCTGGTGCTCCCGATACGAATTCGGTTTGGAAATCGTGAAGGCGCTCGGTCTATCCGGTATCGAGATCAAGACCGTCAGCGTGAACGATTTGAAGGAGACGGCCTCTCGTCCGCAGCACTCGGCATTCGCCGATAGGGAAGCCCAGCTTCGCGGACTGCCCAGGCTGCGGGACTGGAGGTCGGCGCTGCACGATTTTATCCGCAACGATTATGAAGCTAAGGGGGATTCGTATGCCCATTGAAGGGGTAGCGATCAAGAAGCTGATCAAGCATTGCGATGACAGAGGTTTCTTTATGGAGCTGCTGCGTGAGGACGATGCGATATTCGGCCGTTTCGGGCAAGCTTCGATGTCGATGAGCTATCCGGGAGTCATTAAAGCGTTTCATTATCATGAGCGTCAAGACGATATTTGGTATTTCCCGGTTGGTAACGCGCAGGTCGTGCTTCATGACAAAAGGCCGGATTCGCCTACGTTCGGAGAGACGAATGTGTATTATATGGGGGAAGATAATCCGTATTTGCTGTTCATCCCTCGCGGCGTTGCGCACGGTTACCGGGTTCTTGGGGCAAGGCCGGCAACGATTGTTTATTTTACGAACGAGGCCTACGATCCCGGCAATCCCGATGAGTACCGTATCGCGTACGACGATCCGGAAATCGGCTTTGACTGGAGAACCAAGTTCCGGTAACGGTTGAATAAAACGATGACAAGACTCCGCAAGGCATATTGGTCAAGCCCCAATTTTGTAGACATTGAAAAAAGCCCTAGGCTGCGAGCTGGCGTCGGTACTCTAACGGCGTCAGCTTGTTTAATTCCAATTGAATCCGTTCTTCGTTATAAAACCGGATAAACTCCTCAATTCTTCTTTGTGCTTCGTCCACGGTTCGTATATCATAGGGATAGAGCGCTTCCGCTTTGAGATGCGAGAAAAAGCTCTCCATAGCGGCCATTGTCAAAACAATTGCCGCGGCGAGACATGCTGATTTGGGCGCCAACCTGTGGCAGCATGTCGTGGTATGCACGAGACGTGTACTGGCATCCCTGATCGCTGTGAACGATCAAACCAGTCACGTCTTCTTTATTCACTAATGCTTGTTTAAAGGTTTCTAAAACAAGCGTCGTATCGTTGCGGGAACTCATTTGATACGCTACGATTTCTTTGGTACACAAGTCCTTAATGGCAGACAGGTACAACCACGTATCTCCGACCGCATATTGCGTGATGTCGGTCACCCACTTTTGGTCAGGTACTTCCGCTGTAAAGTCACGCTGCAGTAGATTTTCAGTTACCCGAGGAACAGAACCATCTCCCTGTGGCTTCGATTTGCGTTTACGGCGTATAATCGAC